>CAYQAC010000176.1:474-10477 GCA_964415255.1 uncultured Polyangiaceae bacterium
CTTCACCGCCGCGAGCGCGGTGGTGGGGTCGTCGGCGGTGAAGGACGAGCGCGGCCGGCTCGTGAAGCAAGACTTCGCGCTCCCACCTGGCGCCCCCACCTTGCCGCCGCCGCCGACCGACAGCCTGCCGGTGGTGCCGCTCCCGGCGGGGAGCTTGCTCGCCGCGACGCCAGTGACGGCAGAGCCGAAGGACGGCCTCACCCAGGTGGCCGCGAGTCAGGCGAAGGTGTCGGACGCGACCGAGCTTGCCCCGATGGGCAGCGAGGGTGGCTACCAGATCCAGGTGGCGAGCTTCAACAACCAGGAAGACGCCGACAAGTTCGTGAACGATCTTCGTAAGCGCGGCCACAGCGCCTACCGCCAGGCGGCGCATGTGCCGACGCGCGGCCTGTGGCACCGCGTGCGAGTTGGCCCCTTCAAGACCAAGTTTCAGGCGCTCCAGTACAAGCGCAAGTTCGAGCAGACGGAGCGCGTCTCCCCGTTCTTGGTGGACCCCCATAAGGTCAAGCAGCAGGAAGAGATCCGCAAGGCGAAGCTTGACGCGCGCAAGCGCCGCATGCTGGGTACGGATTGAGTCAGTTTTGCTGACTTAGTATCTGGGCAGTGGCTCTTGGGTGCGGCTTGAGTCGGCGCCTGGGCGCGGCTTGAGTCGGTTTTGCTGACTTAGTGCCTGGGTGCTCTTGGATGCGGCTTGAGTCAGCGCCTGGGCGCGGCTTGAGTCAGTTTTGCTGACTTAGTGCCTGGGCGCGACTTGAGGCAGTTTTGCTGACTTAGTGCCTGGGCGCTCAGCGATGGCTGTGGCTGTGCTCGTGCGTGCCCTCAGGCACGCGCGCGGCGACGATGCCGCCAGACAGCACGCCCTTGGAGGCGAGCAGCTGGTCCGCCAGCGCCTTCAGCGCGCGCGCAGCGCCGCGCGCGGCGATCACCTCGAGGCAATGGTGATGATCGAGGTGCACGTGCAAGGTGCTGATGATCTGCTGGCCGAAGTCGTGCTGGATGCTCGTGAGGCGCTCGGAGAGCTCCGGCTTGTGGTGATCGTACACGAGCGTGATGGTGGCGCAGGTCTCGGCGCCCGTCTCCCAGGCGGCGTCATCCAGCTCGCGCCGCACCAAGTCGCGCAGCGCCTCCGAGCGGTTGGCGTAGCTGCGCTTGGTGCACAGCTCGTCGAAGCCGGCGAGCAGCTCCTTCTCCATCGCGACCCCGAAGCGGACGAGCTGGCTCACTTGTTACCTGACTTTCGCATCATCTGCTGTTTTGCGGCGCGCGCGATGGCCCCCGTCACGTTCTTGCTCCGCGCGATCTGGCGTAGGTCGGTGTCGCGCAGGTGCGCGATGAGGCCAGAGGCGAAGGTGAGCGGCGTCCTTGGGTTGGTGACCAGGTTCATCTTCACCTGGTAGCTGCGGGTGAACTCGCGGTTGCGCGCGATGGTGCGCAGCACGTCTTCGCTCACCGAGCGGCTGGCGCTGATTTGAATCGCCTCGTTCTCCCGCATCTTGGGGCTCTGGACGGCGGCCGCTGCGACCAGGCGGTTGGGGTCGCGCACCAAGAGCAGGCGCTCGGTGGCGCTGCCCAGCATCGCGGTGCGGATCTTCTGGGTGGCCGTCATTTGACCGATCTTTGCGTACAGCGGCAGCACTTGGTCACGCAAGGACTCGTTGCCCTCCTCGTCCACCTCGTGCGTGTCCTCGTCTTCGCCGAGGGCGATGGCTTCCGCCAGCTCGCTCGTCTCCCGGAACAGCAGGTCGTCGAAGCTCGGCTCTTCGGTGGGCTCCGGGACCAGCTCGCTCTGGATCGCCTCCGCCGCCTCCTTGAAGGCGGGGATGTTCAGCGTCACCCCGCTGCGCACCGCCAGCTCCAGCAGGCGATCGGCGGTGGACATGCGCACTGACTTGTTGAGGTAGAGCTGCTCGATGATCACCGGGTCGCGCAGCAGGCGCTCCTCGTTCACGGCGAGCAGCTCACCGAGCTGCTCATCGGCGCGCCGGGCGAGCAGCTCGAGCGTCTCTGTAGCGATGCGCGGCATGCGCACCAGCCGCTCCAGCGCCTCGTGGTCTGTGAGCCGCGTCTCGCACAAGGCGTGGATCACGGCGGGCTGGAGTGACGCCGACAGCGCGCCGCTCAGCACCGGGGGCGGCAGGGAGGCGAGGGTGCTCCGCGCGGTGGAGGCGAGCGCGCTGTCGTCGCCCTGAGCGAGGCCGCACAGCACCGTCACCAAGTCGCCTGGGCGCACGCCAGGGAGCACACCCTTCGCCGCCATCGCCTTGAGGGGCGCAGGCGCGCCAGGGCTCAGGGCCTTGAGGGCGGGGCCAGCGAGCCCCTCAAGCTCCAAGGGTTCCATGGAGGTGGCACCGTACCCTAAACCTGGCCGAGAGTGGGAGGCGCCGGCGGCGCACCCGGACGATGACTCGCCGACCCGCCTAAACCCACCCGCAGCGCTGCTGGCTTGCTTCAGCGCCCTCAGCGGGTGAATAGCGGGCGGGCGAGGAATAGCGGGAGCGGGCTACGGGTAAGAGGCTCAGCGTGGCGAATAGTGCGCGTGAGGCGAGGGGAGCGGTTGCCCTGCCTGCCCGCGAGCATTATCGTAACCCGTCCCTTGGCGCGTCGCGCCAGGGGGAGGCTGGTCGACATCACCTGGCCGCATTGGTTCATCGGGCAGGCACTTTAGAGCGGAGGAGAGACTCACATGGGGATCATGGATTTCGTCAAGGGTGGCGTGCAGCAGATGATGATCGCGCGCCCAGACGATCGCAAAGAGAAGGTCTTCTACAAGCACCCTGACCAACAGTTCCCCTTCTGGAGCCAGCTCACCGTCGACTCAGACGAGGTGGCGCTGTTCTTCAAGGATGGCGTCGCGCAAGGCATCCTCCCGCCCGGTCGCCACACGCTGAGCACGCAGAACATCCCGTTCCTCGGCAAGTTCGTGAGTGAGTTCACGGGCGGGAACGTGTTCATCAGCGAGATCTACTTCGTCACTACGCGTCCGATTTTCCGTGACCAAAATAGCCAGCCGCTCGGCTTCGGTGGCCCGCTCGGCTCCATGCGCGACCCGGAGCTCGAGATCCGGGTGAACCCACGCGCGTTCGGCACCTACTCCTTCAAGGTGACGGACCCGGCCGTGTTCATCGGTAAGTTCATCGGCCAGAGCGGCGCGGTGGATCCAGACGTGGCGCTGCAGTGGGTGCGCGATCAGATCCTCATGGGGCTGAAGAGCGTGCTCACGCGCATGATGAAGTCAGGGGACATCACCCTGATGGATCTCGGCGAGTGTGGCCCCGACGCGGCCCGGGAGATCGTGCAAAACTGCCCAGATCTCACAGAAAAGGGCCTCCAGGTGATGGAGATCGCCAAACTCAACATCAACTTGAGCAAGGAGGATGAAGCCCGCATCGACGAGTTCCAGGATCAAATCGTTCAGGCGAAGATCGACCGGCGCAAGGCGAAGATCCAGGTGGGCACGGCGGAGGCCGAGGCGCAGCAGCGGCAGTTCGGGCTCGATCAGGATTTCTCCAACGCACAGCGTTACGTGAACCAGGTCGACATGCAGCGCTACGGTCAGTACGCCGGCGCGCAGGCCGTCATGGGCCTCGGCCAGGGGCTGGCGCAGGGCGGCGAAGGTGGTGGCGGCGTCGCGGGCGCCGGCATGATGGCGGGCATGGGGCTCGGCGCTGGGCTGGGTGCCGGCGCGCACGCCGTCCAGCAACAGCAGGCGCCCCCGCAGCAGCCTTATGGTTACCCTGGTTACCCACCTCAGGGGTACCCGCCGCCCGGCTACCCCCCTCAGGCTTATGGTTACCCGCCGCCTGGCTACCCGCCTCAGGGCTACGGCCCTCCCCCTGGCCAGCCGCCAGCGCAAGGCCAGCCACCCGCGCCGGGTCAGCCGCCAGGTCAGCCTGGTCAGCCGCCCGTCCAAGCGCAGCAGTACCCTGGGTACCCGCCGCAGCAATACCCTGGGTACCCGCCGCAGCAGTACCCCGGTTACCCGCCGCAGCAGTACCCCGGCTACCCGCCGCAGGCTTATCCGCCGCAGCAGTACGGCGCGCCTCCCGCTGCGCCTGCAGCAGCTCCCGCTGCCGCAGCTCCCGCGGCAGCACCGCCCGCTCCTGGCGGTACGGAGGGGAGCCAGGGCTGAGTCAGCCGCGCGGGGCTTGAGACAGTCCCGTCAGCGCTGCCGCTTTCATGGGCGCCCTTCGGGGCGCCCATTGGCGTTGTGGGGGCTCGTGTGGTCTGAATCGAGGCTGGTGCTTCAGCCCGCTGCGCGGGGCGTGCGTCTCAGGCTGGGGGCTGACGTGGGCGCGCTCGGGGGAATGGAGTAACCTCGGTGGCGGTGAGCCAGCTCCAGCTTCATCTGTCCAGCTTAAGTAGGCAGCCTGCGTGGCGCCGCTGGGCGGTGGCATGACCGGCGCTCTAGCAGCGGGGGCGGTCAGCGCTCACGTGACCCATCGCTGCCCTGGCTGCGGCCATCAGTTCTCGGGGGACGCGCGCTTCTGCCCGTTCGATGGCAGCCGCTTAGAGCAGGGCGCGCCATGGGATCCGAGCGCCGATCCGCTGCTAGGTCAGCGGATCGATCAGCGCTACCAGGTCGAGACGGTGCTCGGTGAGGGTGGGATGGGGACGGTGTACCGCGTGCGGCACGCCACCCTGGGGCGCTACTTCGCCTTGAAGGTGCTGAAGAAGGAGCTGGCGGGGGAGGCCGATCTCTCCGCGCGCTTCATCCGGGAGGCGAAGGCGGCCGCGTCGATCAACCACCCCAACGTGGTTCAGATCACGGATTTTGGCCGCACCGACGGCGGGCAGCCTTATTTTGTCATGGAAATGCTTGAGGGGCGCTCCCTCGGCTGGCTGATCCACCACGGCGGCTCCATCCCCGCCGCGCGCGCCGTGCGCATCTTGCGCCAGGTGGCGGAGGCGCTCGCCGCAGCGCACGCCCAGGGGGTGGTGCACCGCGACCTGAAGCCAGACAATATCCACATCGGGGACGCGGTGGGCGCGCACGGCGACCTCGTGAAGGTGCTCGACTTCGGGCTCGCCAAGGTGGCCGGCGCCAGCCGCCTGACGCGTCAGGGGATGGTGTTCGGCACACCGCACTACATGAGCCCAGAGCAGGCGGCGGGGGAGGTGACCGATCACCGCGCCGACATCTACGCGCTCGGGGTGGTGATGTATGAGGTGTTCACGGGCCGGGTACCGTTCGAGGCGGACACCTACATGGGGGTGCTGACCAAGCACCTGTTCGTGGCGCCGACGCCGCTCAGGGAGGTCGTGCCCTCAGCGCGTGAGCTCGGGGGCCTAGAAGAGATCACGTTGCGGTGCCTTGAGAAGAAGGCCGCCCAGCGCTTCCAGAGCATGGGGGATTTCATTGAGGAGCTCGATCGTGTCGTCACGCTGGGGGAGGACGGCAGCCTGAAGGTGCGCTCGGCGCGGCCTCAGCAGCCCGCCGCGGCGCCCCACCGCAACCTCCTAGCGGACGAGCTCGAGCCCCCGAGTCCCGAGGAGATCCGCCTCGAGCGCCGGCCGCAGCGCTCCTCGTGGCTCACGGTGGGGCTCCCAGTGGCGGCGGCCTGCCTGACGATCGGCGTGGGGCTGTGGGCGTGGCGTTCCATAGGTCGAGCGGCGCCCTCAAGCGGCGAACCTACTTCACCTTTGAGCGCGCAGCAGGGGGCAGAGGCCGAAGCGCCGGCGGAGCCTCAAGCCACCGCGACCGCGCGAGCGGGCGCTCAGGAGCCCTCAGCGCCGAGCCCTCAGCCCGTGCCCTCCAGCGAGCCGGTGGCGGCGCCCGCGCCGAGGCCAGCTCCTGCGCGCCCAGGCGTCAAGCCGACGGCGAAGCCCGCGCCTGAGCCCGCACCGGCGCCGGCGCCCGCACCGAAGCCCATTGGTGGCGGCGAGGTCATCGACCCATGGAACTGAGCCCGGCGCGCCTTGACACCGCGGAGCGCCCCCGCAAGGCTTGAGCAGCGCGGGGGCTTAGGGATCACACGTGGCGAAGAAGCAGCTCCTCTTGGTGGACGGCGATCCGCGCAGCGTGCGTGTGCTGGAGGTGAGCCTCAAGAAGGCGGGCTACAGCGTCACCACGGCGGGGGATGGGCTGGATGCCTTCGCGAAGATCAATTTCTCCACGCCTGATCTCATCCTGTCGGACACCCGGCTGCCCGGTCTGGATGGCTACGATCTAGTCCGGCGCCTTAAAGATCAGCCCGATCTGGCGCACATCCCGGTCGTGTTCCTGACCAGTCAGAAGTCGGTCGAGGATAAGGTTCGAGGGCTCGAGCTGGGGGTAGAGGACTACCTCACGAAGCCCATCTTCGTGCGCGAGCTGATCACGCGGGTGAACATGCTGCTCGCGCGTCGCACGCAAGAGCGCATCGCCACCAGCCAGCCACACAGCGCCCGCACACGGCTCTCCGGCTCCCTGGAAGACATGGGGGTGGTGGATCTGCTGCAGACCTTCGAGGTGAGCCGCAAGAGCGGGATCGCCGTCATCCACGACGGCGTGCAGGAGGTGCACATCTATTTCCGCGAAGGGAAGGTGGTGGACGCCGAGTGCGGCCGCCTGCGCGGGGAAGAGGCGGTGTACCGCGCGCTGATCTGGACGGAGGGCAGCTTCGAGGTCGAGTTCCGGCCGATCCAGAACCCGGACATCGTCCCCACCTCCACCCAGGGCCTCCTGATGGAAGGCATGCGGCGCCTGGATGAGTGGGGGCGGCTGTGTGAGCAGCTGCCCGCGCTCACCACGGTGTTCGAGGTGGATCACGGTGAGCTCGTGGAGCGGCTGAGCGAGATCCCGGACGAGCTGAACGGGATCTTGAGGCTGTTCGATGGCAGGCGGCGGCTGCTCGATGTGGTGGACGAGAGCCCGTTCGAAGACCTGTCTACTCTCGGCACGATCGCCAAGCTGTATTTTGAGGGCCTGCTGATCCCCAGCGAGGAGCCGGTGCGAGGTGAGGACGAGGTCGTCCCGAGCCACGACGGGGACAGTCAGCCTCGGCTGGAGGTGGCCCCCAAGGAGGAGCTCATCTTGGAGCCGCGCCAGGCTCTCGAGGCGAGCGAGGGTGCAGTGAGCGCCGAGGAGGAGCAGCAGCTGGGCGCGGTGACTGAGGCGCAGGGGGAGGCATTGCTCGACGCGGCCGCCGACGCCGCGGCGGCGGCTCCCACGCTACGGCTGCCTGGGAGCCCTGAGCTGCTCTCCCTGAACGACATCACGCTGAGCCCCCAGGCGCTGCCTCACCCCACCTCGGCCCCAGAGGAGGCACCAGAGACGGTGGCGGCGCGCCCTGGAGCGCGGCAGGTCAGTGCCGCAGCGGTGGCCCTGGGTGCAGCTAGCGCCGCTTCGGATGACGGTGCTTCGGATGACAGCACTCCGGATGACGGTGCTTCGGATGACGGTGCGGGGGCTGCGCAGCAGCCAAGCAGTGTACCTGACGATCTGCCCACGCAGCGCCTGGGCGCTGCGCGTCTGGATGACGAGCTCGACGAGGATGAGGACTCGCAGGGAGCGCCAGCCAGCGACCCAGCTCAGGACGATGAGGAGGGCGAGTCTGCCTTCTTTGAGGTGGGCGACGCCGGCGAGTATGAGGGCGGGCCGAGGAGCATCCCGCCCCCCGAGCCGAGCGATTTGGACGCTGAGGTGAGCAGCGAGCGCGGCGATCCAGAGCGCCGCCGTCGGCTCCAGCGCTGGGTGGGGGCGGTGCTGGCGCTCGCGGTCGCGGTGGTGCTGTTCGCCCTGGTCCGATCACGGCAGGACGCCGCTGAGCGCGCCGCGCCAAGCGTGCGGCCCACGGCTGAGGTCCCAGCGCCCACCCAGGTGGTGCAGCCCGCCACCAGCCCTCACGCGGCGACGCAAGGCGGCGCCAGCGCCAGCGAGCCCACCGCTGAGCCTGCTGAGCCTGCTGAGCCTGCTGAGCCTGCTGAGCCTGCTGAGCCTGCTGAGCCCGCTGAGCCCGCTGAGGTCGAGCCGGCGCCCAGCGCCGCTGAGCCGCCTGCGCCGCAGCCAGCGCCTGCCCCCGCCCCGCAGCCTGCGCCCACGCCAAGACCCACGCCGCGGCCGACACCGCGCCCTGCGCCTGAGCCGAGGCCAGCGCCGGCACCGGCTCCAGCGCCGGCACCGGCTCCAGCGCCTCAGCCTGGCGGCAAGCCCCCCACCGCGGCGTTCCCCACCGACTGACGCAGAGCGCCCTGTGCGCCCCCCGTCAGGTCAAGGTGCGTCGCTGCTCGGCGCCGCAGCGACGCGCGGCTTCACGCGGGCGACGAAGCCACTAAAAAGCCAGCCAAACTGACCGATGGTGTCGCCGTAGAACACGCTGGTGCGCGGGATGGCGCCGAGGTGCGCGCTGCCAAAGGCGATCGGCGCGCCGGTGGCGGTGAACGCCGCCTCATAACCGGCGCTGAGCACGTGATCGCGCACCCGTGAGTTCAGGGAGCCAAGGGGGTAGTAGTAGACGCTCGGCCTCACCCCCAGGCGCTCTTCAAGGAGCGCTCGTGAGCGCTCAAGCTCCTCGTCCAGGAGCCGTCGTGAGACGTTCGCGAGGCCGCGGTGGCGGTGGCCGTGGCTCGCAATTTCCACCAGGCCGGAGGCGAGCATCTCCTCGATCTGTGGCCAGCGCATCGCCTCGCGGTGCCGCTCTTCTACCAGCGCCGTGGTGATGCCGAGCGAGAACGGCACCTCAAGCTCACGCAGGATGGGCCACGCCTTGCTGTAGACGCTCGCCATTCCATCGTCGATGGTGATGACGGCGACCCGGCGCGGCAGCAAGAGCTCGCCACGCAGGAAGCGGACCAGCTGACTCGGCCACACCGCCTCCACCTGGTTCTCGCGCAGCCACAGCATTTGCTCACGGAAATGTCGACTGGCGACGCTGAGCGGATCCTTACCCCGGTCGAAGCCGTGGTAGAGCAGCACCACCGCGCGCGTCTCGCTCACGTCGACCACCGGCTCACGGAAGCGGGGGCCCGAGCCTGCCGCGGCGGGCTCCGAGCCGCTCGCCTCGGCGGCGCCGGGAGCATCGGATAGAGCCTCAGCGCTAGCCTCTGGAGCCGCAGGGTGGGGTTCGGCGTCTGGCGCTTGACGTACCTCAGCGGGCGCGCTGGCGCGGATCGCCAGGGCAGGGGCCTCTGCCGCAGGGGGGGGGTGATTCGCGCTGCAAGCCAGCAGCGCCACCGACGCGAGGAGCGAGAGTCGCATGGTGCGAGGCTAGCTGAGCCCACACGCCGCGGCTAAGTTCAGGGCCGTGGCCGCCTGGGGTGCTCAAGCGGCGTGAGGTGGGCGGGTTTGAAACCCGCCCCATCGTCAGCTCAGCGCCGCACCCGTGGATCGAGCGCCACGTAGGAGGCGTCCACCAGCAGGTTCGAGAGCACCACCGCGACCGAGAACAACAGCACCACCGCCACCACCACCGGCCCGTCGCGATCGAAGATGGCGCTGATGGTCAGGGTGCCGATGCCGGGCCAGCGGAAGATCCGCTCGGTCACGATCGCGCCGCCCACCAGGCTCCCCACGTTCATGCCGATCACGGTGACGAGCGGCACCAGCGCGTTCCTCAGCGTGTGCTTGAACACCACCTGGCGCTCCGAGAGGCCCTTGGCGCGCGCGGTGCGCACGAAGTCGCTCCCTAGCAGCGTCAGCATCTCGTCGCGCACCAGGCGCGTATAGAAAGCTGCGCCGTAGAGGCCCAAGGTGAGGGAAGGGAGGAAGGCCGCGCGCAAGATCTCAAGCTGGCTCTCTCCATAGCCATCGAGTGGGAACAGGCCGAGCGTGCGCGCGAACAGGTGCTGGAGCAGGAGCCCCGTGAGGAAGGTGGGCGCGCTGATCCCCAGCAGGGTGAGCAGCACCGCGCCCCAGTCGAACACCGTGTGCTTCCAGTACGCCGCCATCACCCCGAACAAGACGCCCAGCGCGACCTGGAGCGCGAGCGCCAAGATCCCGACCAGCAGCGTTGGGCCGAGCGCCTTACCAATCAGGCTCGTCACCGGCTGGCGCTTGAGGTAGCTCTCGCCGAGGTCGAGGCCCACC
>CAYQAC010000177.1:0-10349 GCA_964415255.1 uncultured Polyangiaceae bacterium
CCAAGCTGAAGAGCGCTGCGGCAACGCGATCGACGATGACTGCGACGGCCAAGTGGACGAGGGGTGCGAGGGAGGGGAGGGCTACGGCGCGCCTTGCGCGGATGACGCGGCTTGCCTCACTGGGCTCTTGTGCGTGGGTCAGGTGTGCAGCCGCACCTGCTGTCGTTCGGAGGACTGTCCAGAGGGCTGGGTGTGCGGGGCGAACCGGGTGTGCCAAGGGACACCTGGGCTCACGCTCGGTGGGCTGCGAGCGGGCGCTCAGTGTGAGCTTGGCTATGCCTGCCGTAGCGGGCGCTGCGAGGCGGGGCGCTGCGCTGACACCTGCTGCGCGAGCGCGGACTGTGGCTCCGGGATGAGCTGCGCCATCACCGCCTCAGGGCCTCACTGTCGCCTGGTGACGGGCAGTGAGGACGGGGCCGCTTGCGAACAGGGCGGCGAGTGTAGTTCGGGTGCCTGTCTTGGTACTCCAGGGCGCTGCGGCGCCGTCTGCTGCTCGGACAGCGACTGCGGTGGGGCGGGCTCGGCTTGTGCGTTCATCGCGGGCGGCTCCGCCTGCGTGGGTCACGACGCGGCTCCTGGAGCTGGGCGCGGCGAGCCGTGTGGTGTGGACGCCGACTGCGCGAGCGGCGCCTGCGAAGCCAGCCGCTGCGAGGGCCCTTGCTGTATGGACGCCGACTGCGCAGCGCCGGGGGAGCGCTGTCGTCCCCTGCCATCCGGGCGCTCAGCCTGTCGCCCCTGAAGGGCGGCTGAAGGCTCCAGTCGCGGTCAAGCCGCGAGCCGACCGCTCCCACCGCATTTTTCTTGGGGGGGTTGGACGGCACCGCGCTGAGTTTCAGTGGGCGCGTGAGCTGCACGCGCTTGAACGCGCTGATTCGGCTACATGAGGCGCCGCTCGCGCCGCAAGACTTGCGCCTGGTGCCCCCCGCTGAGTGGATAAAAGGCGCCGTTCGCTGGAGAGGGCGTTCTCTCCCGCCCGTCTTGTGGCAAGATGGTCAGCGCTCTAGAGCCCTTCTTGCATGGGAGAATTTCCCGAGAACCACCCCGATCCTGAGGCGACGCTGCCCCCGCTCGCGTCGTTCGACGGCGTGGTGTGCCCCGTGTGTCGGGTGGTGTCCGAGCGCCCGTTGCCGTCGAGCCCCGGGGGGGCTCAACGCGTCGCGCGCTGCCCGCGCCACGAGGTGGCGCTGGTCGAGCTGACGGAGGTGCACCGCTCAGGCAACGACCCCATGCTGGGGCGCACCGTGGCGGGGCGCTTCGTGGTGCTCGGCAAGCTGGGGACCGGCGCGATGGGCGCGGTGTATCGCGCGCGGCAGGAGGCGGTGGGGCGCGACGTGGCGCTGAAGATCGTGCGCCCGGATAAGGTCTACGATCCTGACAGTCGCGCGCGCTTCGAGCGCGAGGCGCGCGCGATGAGCGCGCTCAGCAGCCCACACACGGTCACCGCCTTCGACTTCGGGCCCGCAGAAGACGGCGCGTGGTACCTCGCGATGGAGCTGCTCGACGGGGAGACCTTGGGGGCCCGTCTCCGTCGCGGCCCGCTGCCCACCGCGGAGGCGCTGAGCCTCGCTCGGGAGGCCCTGGCTTCGCTCGATGAGGCGCACGGCAAGGGGATCATCCACCGCGACTTGAAGCCGGATAACCTGTTCCTGGCGCGCACCGTGTCAGGCGCTGTGGTGTGCAAGGTGCTCGACTTCGGTATCGCGAAGCTCATCCACGACGAGCTAGAGGTGGACCAGCTGGAGACCCAGGCGGGTACCGTGTTCGGGACACCGCGCTACATGTCGCCAGAGCAGGCGCAGGGTAAGCCGCTCGACGCGCGCAGCGATCTCTACTCCCTCGGCGTCATCCTGTATCACGCGCTCGCGGGGCGGGCGCCGTTCGTCGATGACGACGCGGTGGTGGTGATGGCGCGCCACATCACCGAGCCGGCGCCCCCCCTTCAAGAGGTCGCGGGTGGCCGCATCCCGACCCACGTCGCGCAGGTGGTGACGCGCGCGCTGGAGAAAGATCCAGCCCTCCGCTACCACAGCGCTGAGGAGTTCGCGCGCGCGCTCGAGCAAGCGAGCGAGGTGGAGCCCGAGGCCAGCTCCGGTGTGCATGAGGCCAGCTGGGTCGCGAGTCTAGGGCCGCACCCCAAGCGCTCGCGCGCCTACTTGGCGATCGCGTCGCTGCTGCTGATGGGACTGGCTGCGTCGCTCTTGCTGTGGTTCCGCGCTGGCCCTGCGACGTCCGAGCTGGCGGCGCCAGGTGAGCGGACGGAGCCGAGCCAGGCAGGGGGCCTGACGGCAGCCGCGGACGGGGAGGCGGCGTCTGCCCCCGTGAGCCCGACGCCCGTGGATTGGCAAGCGCCGGGCGTTGCGTCCATGGCTGCCCCAGAGCCAAGCTCCAGCGCCCCGGCGCCAGCGCGGTCGGCGCCCAAGCGGTGGACCGCCAAACCTGCCCCCCCGGCTGGAGTGAAACGTCAGGCAGGGGATCGTTACGGTCGCTTTGAGTAGCAGGCCGCGCGTCAGCTTGGGTGGCGGTGAGGGTGCGTACCCCAGCGAGTCGGCGCTGGGTTCAGGGCACGCTCGTGAAGCGCTTGGTGGGGTTGAGCTGTGCTGGCGCGTCGCAGGGGCTGGCTTCTAGCTGACGCTCGCGGGCAGGAGGCGCTGGTTCCTGCGTTGCAGGTGCTAGAGCTTCGGTGGTAGCGTCGCGCGAAATGGACCCCAGGGATATGGACGCGCTGGTGCAGCGCCTCGTGCGAAATCCGCACGACGAAGAGGCAATCACATACGCTCACCACGCGGGTCAGACCGACCCTCGCTCTTACGCGATGCTGCTTGAGCAGGTGGGTCGTACAACCAGCGACCCGCTGTTCGCCTGCCACTGGTTGACGGAGTCCGCCAACGTCTGGGCCACCACCCTAGGCGACGCGCACCGCGCCGCGCGGGCATTGATGACCGCCATCGACCGCGATCCGAGCCAGCCCGCGCCGGCGGAGCGGCTCGCGGAGCTGTACCGCGAGAAGGGCGACAACAAGGCGCTCGTGGCGCTGCTTGAGCGGCGCGCTAAGGCGCTGGCCGCAGGCGCGGACGATCCGCAAATGGCGGCCTACGTGGCGTCCCTGCACCAAGAGCTTGCCGGTCTCTGGGGCTCACCCCCGCTCAGCCAACCCAAGAAGGCGGTGGAGAACTACCGCCGCGCGCTGGAGCTCGACCCCACGAGTCAGTACGCCATCTACGCGCTGCGCGAGCTGTACAAGGGCCAGGAGCAGTGGCTCGACGCGATCCCGCTGTTCGCGCAGGAGCAGGCGCTCACGGAGGCGCCCGATCGTCAGATCGCGCTCTACCAAGATGAGGCGGAGGTGCGGAAGCTGGCGGGGGACTACGCCGGCGCCACCATGGCGCTGCGCCACGCGTGGTCAGTCGATCAGGGTCAAGATCCGGCGATCCGTCAGGCGGTGGCGGCCAGCGTGCTGGAGGCGGTGGAGGGCGGGCACTCCGTGTCCACGGAAGATCGTCAGGAGGCCGCCGCTTTATTTGACCAGCTCGCCGAGGAGTACGGCGGTGAGTACGGCGTGTCGTACTCGCTGTGCGCGCTGGAGCTCAGCCCGGGTGACGATCGCGCGGTGCAGCTGGCGATGTACTACGCGAGCCAGCTGGGGCGTGAGGCCGAGGTGCAGCCACGCGCCGCGCGCTACTTGATGACGAACCCAGGCGGCGCCTTGGCGGGTGAGGCGCAGGCTTACTTGGGCGGTGCGGATCCCGCGCAGCTGGCGGCGACGCTGGGCGAGCCGGGTTCGCGCGCGGCGCGCTCAGAGGCGGGCGCGGCGGAGCGGCCAGCGCGGCTTGAGATCGCGGATGAGGTGAGCGCAGTCATGGACGACGACGCGCCGCTCAGCGATGACTTCGGTGCCCCAGCTGTGAAGGAGGTGGCCGCCGTCGATCCAGGGCGGGCCCAGGCCTTGGTGGATGAGGCCGAGGCGCTGGCGCGCAAGGGTCGCAAGACCGAGGCGGCGGCCAAGTATCGCGAGGCGGTGGCGCTCGATCCGGCGCATGAGGAGGCGCTCACCTTCCTCCAGACGCACCTGCGGCAGACCAGGAAGTACGCAGAGCTGCGTGAGGTGCTCACGGTGGCGACGCGCACCCAGGGCGCTTCAGCCGACGCCAAGCGCGGGTGGTTGCGTGAGATCGCTGGGCTGTGCGAGGCGCAGCTGCGCGATGTGGACGGCGCGATCCACGCGCTGCAACAGCTGATCGTGCTGGATCCATCAGAGGCGCCCCGCACGCAGCTCCGCCGGCTGCTTGAGCGAGGCCAGCGCTGGGATGACGTGGCGACGCTGCTTGAGCAAGAGGCAGAGCAAGCGCCTGATTTGGAGGCGCGGATCTCCCTCGAGAAGAACCTCGCGAAGCTCCATGAGACCAAGCGAAAAGACGTGGTGGCGGCCGGAGACGCCTGGGCGCGGATCGCCGCGCTCACCCCTGAAGATGAGTCAGCTCTACTGACTGCTGTGAAGTTCTACGAGAAGGGTGAGCGGCTGGATCTCGCCGCTGACGCCATCGCGGGCAACGTGAGCGCGCTCGAAGATCCCGAGGCGAGGAGTCAGCTCTTGTTCCGGCTGGGCGAGCTGCGCCGGGGGGCGGGGGATCCACTCGCGGCTGGGGACGCGTTCGCCGAGGCGGCGTCCCTCACGCAGCGGCCGGACTACTGGGCGCAGGCGGAGGAGTCCTTCACCGCCGCGGAAGCTTGGGATCAGGCGGCTCAGGCGGTGGACGAGCAAGCCCAGCTCGCGAGTTCACCGCGGCTGCAGGCTGAGCTCTACGCGCGCGAGGCAGAGCTCCTCACCCGAGCTGGAGATGAGTCGAGCGCGCTCTTGCGCCTCGAGCAGGCGACGGATCTCGACCCGACCACCGCGGTCTACGCGGAGGGGCTTGAGGCCCAGTTCGTGAGCGCTGAGCGCTACGGTGATCTGGCCGCGTTCTTGCTCAGGCGCGCCGAGAAGCTGGAGGACCGCGACGTGCGGGTTGATCTGCGGCGGCGCGCGGCGACGCTCCAGCGTGACACCTTAGGGGAGCCCGACGCCGCTCGCGAGACGCTGCTCGAACTGCTCGCTGACGGTGACGATGAAGAGGCGCTGACCTTCCTCGCGAACGACGCGGAGGAGCGCGGTGAGCCGGCGGAGGCCACGACTTACTTGGGTCGGCTGAGTCGCGTCGTGGCCCCTGAGCATCGGGGGGAGGTCCTGCTGCGTGAGGCGAGGCTGTTCGCTGAGGTGCTGGAGGACCCAGAGCAGGCGCTCACGCGTTACCGCGAGGTGCTGGAGGGCCCCGATCCGAACAGCGCGGAGGCGCTCACGGCGATCGCCGATCTGGAGTTCGCCCGGGGCGAGCCAGCAGCGGCCGCTCAGGCGCTTGAGCGGCACTTAACGTTCGCGGACGATGAGCTTCGGTTGCAGATCGCGGAGCGGCTGGCGGACGCCTATGAGGGGGAGCTGGACGATCCGAAGGCGGCCGCGCGGGCGCTGGAGATCGTGCTCAAGGCGGATCCCGAGGATTTTGCCACGATGAGCCGCCTGGTGGCTTTGTCTGAGCGCCTGGAGGACTGGTCGCGGGTGGCGGAGCTGCTGCGCCAGCTGATCGAGGTGGAGGGCGACGAAGAGGAGCTCAGCCAGATGACGCGCCGCCTCGCGGAGGTGCTGCATCAGCGCTGCGGTCGCGGGGACGAGGCGCTGGCGGCGCTCACTGAGGGGGCGGACATGGGTGACCAAGCCTGCCGCAGCGCCTACATCGAGCTGGGCGATGAGCTCGGTTGGCGCGGCATCGTCGCGACCAAGCTGGTGGAGTGGTACGAGCAGGCGCCGGTTGGTTCCGCACGGAACGACGCGCTGCGCGGCGCCTTTGATCGCTTCATTGAGGTGGGGCGCGACACGGACGCGGTGAGCGTCGGCAAGGAGCTGGCGCGGACCCGCGGGGCCGCGCCTGATCTGGCGCCCAAGCTCGAGGAGCTGGGCGTCAAGCTGCAAGACTTGGACGCCGTGGGGGTCGCTCACGGCCTGCTGGTGACTGAGCTGTCAGGCGCGGTGCGGGCCGAGGAGCTGGTGCGCCAAGCGGAGGTGCTCAAGCGCGCTGGGGTGCCCGTAGACGAGGCGATTCAGCACGGTGAGCAGGCGCTCACCAGTGTGGCCGCGGCGGAGGTGGAGCCGCTGCTTGAGCGGCTGGCGAGCCTCGCGGAGGTCCCCGCGGAGGTGGTTGATTTGTACGAGCGTCAGGTCAGCCGCGCTAAGGGCGCCAGCGACAGGCTGGCGGCGCTGGCGCGCGCGGCGCAGGTCGCGGCGGCGCACGGCGCTGGGGACCGCGCGCGTGGTTTCTTTGAGCTGGCGCTCGGGGGCAGCATCCAAGAAGAGACGCTGAGTGAGCTTGAGCGCATCGCGCGCGAGGCAGACGAGCAGGCGGGGGGTGAGCAGGTCCGGCGCTTGCTCGCCAGCGCCTTGTCGAGTGGCGGCCAAGGGGCGCGTGATGGTGGCCGTACGCGCGCGGCGATGCTCCGTCGGGCCGCCGACATCGTCCACCGTGAGCTGAACGACGTGGAGCTCGCCCTGGGCTGGCTGAAAGATGCGCTGATCGCCCACGTGGACGACGAGGGGCTCGACAGCCTGGAGGCTGCCACCATCGCCCTGGGTGAGCCGGCGCGCGCCGAGCAGGTGCTGTCAGCGGCGCTCAGCGAGGTGTTCGATGGCCCCTTGGTGCGCAAGCTGCTCGCGCGGCGCGCGAGCGTGCGGCGGGAGCACCTGGGCGAGGCGCGCGGCGCGGCAGATGATCTGAAGCGACTGCACGATCTATCGCCTTCTGACCAGGGCGTGGTGGATCAGCTCTCGCGGCTCTACCGTGAGCTCGAGGACTACCGCGGCATGGTGCAGCTCTACGAAGATCAAATCCTGCGTGGAAAAGATCCGGCGAGTCGCGCGGAGATCGCGCGCAAGGTGGCGCGGCTGTGGGAGGAGCAGCTCACGGATCCGCGTGAGGCGGCCGACGCTTGGCGCCGCGTGCTGCGGATGAAGAAGGAAGATCCTGAGGCGACTGAGGGGCTTGAGCGCGCCAAGAAGGCGATGCTCGGCGGCTCGATCGCGCCGCCGCCTGCGCGCCCCGCCTCCACCAAGCCACCCGCTCCGCGCGGCGTCAGCGCCGCGCCCACCACACCCGCTGCTGCGCCGAGCGCCCCGGAGCTCGCGCAGGCAACCGACGCTGAGGCGCCTGCTGGCTCGGGCGAGGAGGCCGCGCCTGCATCGTCAGGCGAGCTCAGCGCCGCGGACGCGCAGCCTGACGAAGTGCCGCCTGACGAAGCGCAGCCTGACGAAGCGCAGCCCGACGAAGCGCAGCAGGCGTCAGCGACTCCCGTCGCGCCTGGGCCCGAGCACGAGGCGGTCCCCACCGCTGCTGCGCCCTACGCCTTCGCGGAGCTGTCCGACGAGGTGACGGTGGTGGGCGACGCGAGCGCCATCTTGCACAGCGAGGACGATGACGACCCGCCGACGCTGCCTCCGGCGGAGACGGAGGCGCTGGCCATCGCGGAGGCCGAGTCCCAGCTTCAAGCGCTGCGTCCCGCACGGCCCGCGCTCCAGTTCAACTCGGACGAAGAGGCGACCATCACGGGCGAGCTGCTGTCTGAGGCCAACTCCAGCCCGCTCGGCGCAGGGATGAGCGCGTATGCGGCGTCGGGCTACCCCTCAGACGCCACGGAGGTGCGCCCAGCGCTGCTCGCGGAGAGCGTCAGTGACGACTTTGGCGACGACGACGACGACGCGCTGATGGTGGACGAGGACGCGCTGCTGGTGGACGACGACGACCTCACCGAGTGACGCGGCTTTTTGGGGGGGGGTTGGACGGCACCGCACCCTCGGTGAGGTGAGAGCGCCTCCACGGCGCACCCCAGCAGAGTCAGCGTAGCTGACGTAGCGCCACGGCGCCTCCACGGCGCACCCCAGTGGAGTCAGTGTAGCTGACGTGGCGAGGCGGCGCGGTGCCGTCTAACCCCCAAAACCAGGCGCCCGGAGAGTCAGCTGAGCTGACGTAGCCGTACTGAGTCAGTCAAGCTGAGGTGTCTCTTGTATGGTCAGCTAGGCTGCCTTCAGCGCCTACTTCGGGACGGCGACCTGCGTGGCGCAGCCAAACTCGATGTCCATCCGCGCGTTCTCCCCGGCGGCCTGGATCCGCGTGCAGGTCTGGCCGCAGACCCTCACCTGCGACGGTGACTGCGGGTTGTCGTAGTACCAGCCGTCCTCCACGCCGTCGCACTCAGCGGCGCTCGGCACACGGCCAAAGCTCTCAGGCGTGCCGCCCGGCGCCGTGTACTCGACGTTGACGCGATCTTTGTCGAAGGTTTCCCCGGCGGGCGCTGGGGGGATGTTCCACTCGCAGGCGAGCTGACTACCGACGATCACCGACTGCCCGACGCTGCTGAAGACCGCCGTGAAGCCGTTCTCTTGCTCGCAGAGGTTGCCCTTCACGCCCGAGGTGAGGTTGGCCAGCGCTTGGTACTCCGTGCCGACGGCGGCGGTGAGCGACTCGCCCGCCTTGCAGCAGCGGTCGGCGCCCGGGGTGAAGCGGCAGGTGTTGTCGCTGGGCTTGGTGAAGCCATACACGCCGTGGAAGGTGTAGGAGGCTTGTGGGTCCACCGTCGCGAGCAGCGGCCTGAACTGGCTGTCGAACGCCGCGCTGCTGAGCGTGGAGTTACCATCGGAGATGACGATCAGGTGCTTGCTAGCGCCTGGGCGGAGCAGGTGCTGGTAGCGCTCGAACTCCTCCAGGATGATGGCGAGTGCGTTGCCGCTGCCCACCTCACGGTTGATTCGCTGGTAGCTCGGGGGCTTTGAGTCCGCTGGGCAGAGACCGGAGCCGAGCGGCGCGGGCGCGCAGATCCCCTCGGCGCCGTCGCTCCCCGCGGAGATGAGGATCACGTGGTAGTCGATGCCCACCGCCGCGATCCCGTTCGCGAAGGTGTTGATGGCGAGCTGAACGAAGCCGGCCTCGTCCACCATGCTCTCGGAGTTATCCACGGCGAACACGATGTCGGCCGCTTGGCGGCGGTTCTCGGCGACCTCCAGCACGCCCTCACAAGCGGCGTCTGAGGGCAGGCCACCGCTGCCGCTGCCTCCTACCCCTGCGTCGAGCAGCACACCGCCGGTGCCCCCGTTCGCGCCGGCGCCAGGGTGGGCGTTGGCGGAGCCACCGTCAGCGGAGCAGGCCGCCGCCAGGGTGGTGATGACTAGGAGGGGTAAGCAATGAGCGAGCCGCACCGGAGAACCCTAGTTCACCCACGAGCCGACCGCCAACCAGCTGGCGCGCCGCTCAATCTCGCTAGCCGACCTCTAAAGAGGCGCGCTCGGCGTCCACCCAGAGGGTCGCCTGGAGGCCCAGCGGCAAGGGGCGGTTGGGCTCGCCATGTCCAATCGGGAGCCCGCTCGCGACGGGCACCTGGAGCTGACTGAGCCGCTCGGCGAGCACCGTCCCTACCTCCACTTGGTAGTGCCCCGCGCGGCAGTCGATGAAATCCCCCAGCACCACCCCGCCCACCTCGCTGAGATCCCCTGAGTCGAGCAAGGCGGTGAGGGCGCGGTCGATGCGGTAGGGCGCCTCTGCCACCTCCTCAAGCACCAAGATGCAGCCAGGGGGCAACACGAGGCGCCGCGCGGCGCTGTGCGTCGCGATCAGGGTGAGGTTGCCACCGACGAGCGGCCCCGCTGCGCGCCCTGCGAGCGCCGTCCCTCCCAGGCGCATCGGGGTGAGGGCGTGGCGCTGGGTGAGCTCGCCCTCAAGCGCGGCGAACCACTCTGCGTGACGCCCTGCGTGGTAGCGCCCCAGCCCCGCGATGTTGTGGGCGTGGAGGCTCGCGACGCCGACTCGCGCGGCCTCGAGGTGCAGCACGGTGATGTCACTGAACCCGACCAGCCACTTGGGCCGCCGCGCGAGGGCGCCCCAGTCGATGTGGCGCGCGATGCGGCTGAGCCCGTAGCCACCGCGTGCCGCGACCACCGCGTCGCAGTCGTCGTCATCGAGCGCCGCTTGGAGCTCGGCCGCGCGGCGCGCGTCGTCCCCCGCCAGGTAGCCCGCTCTGCGGAACATCTCGCGGGAGTACTGGACGTCGTAGCGCGCGGCGAGCGCGCCCAAGCCGCGCCACACCAGGGCGTGGTCAAATGGGCCTGAGGGCGCGATGGCTCGGATCCGCGCGCCTGGGCGGAGCGGCGGCGGGCGCTGCACGCGCCCTTCATCACCCTCGGTTGAAGACCGGTCAAGCGGATTCATCCACCGCCTCCCGGCGCGCCCTGGAGGCTCACCCTGTGAGGGCGCGCCTGGAGAATGCTCACGGCTTTCTCG
>CAYQAC010000178.1:0-10347 GCA_964415255.1 uncultured Polyangiaceae bacterium
TTCACTGTGCAATGAAGGGCGCCGCGTGAGCGCTATACGTCAGCTTCACTGTGCAATGAAGGGCGCCGCGTGAGCGCTATACGTCAGCTTCACTGTGCAATGAAGGGCGCCGCGTGAGCGCTATACGTCAGCTTCACTGTGCATCTAGGCTGCGGCGGTGCCACTCTTGCAGGCTCCGCACCTGCGGGGCGCGGCCGTCAGTCAAATCGCGCGCCTCAAGCGCCGCGGTGGCGCCCAGCGCGGCGGCCATGGTGGTGAAGTAAGGGATGTTGGCGAGCAGCGCGCCGCGGCGGATCGCGTAGCTGTCACGGATGCTCTTGGCGCCGTGGGTGGTGTTCACCACCAGCTGGATGCTCCCCTCGCTCAGTGCGTCCACCACGTTGGGTGAACCCTGCTGCATCTTCTTCACCACCTCGCAGGGGATGTGCGCGGTGTGCAGCGCCAGGGCAGTGCCCTCCGTGGCGACCAAGGTGAACCCGAGGTTGCGGAGCCGACGCGCGACGAGCACCGAGCTGAGCTTGTCATCCTCTTGCACACTGATGAAGGCGCGCCCGCTCGTCGGCATTTGAAAGCCAGAGGACTGCAGGGCCTTGCCGAAGGCGATCGCGGTGTTCGTCGCGATCCCCATCACCTCCCCCGTGGAGCGCATCTCCGGGCCGAGCATGGTGTCCACGCCTGGGAATTTATGGAATGGAAACACGCTCTCCTTCACCGACATGTGCGTCGGCAGGTAGGCGTCCTCGAGCCCGAGCGCGTCGAGCGTCTCACCCACCATCACCTTGGCGGCTATCTTCGCGAGCGGCCTCCCGGTGGCCTTGGACACGAAGGGGATGGTGCGCGAGGCGCGCGGGTTCACCTCGATCACGTACACCTCGTCGTCCTTCACCGCGAACTGGGTGTTCATCAGCCCCACCACGCCGAGCTCCAGCGCCAGCGCCTTCGCCTGCTCCTCAATACGCCGGACGATCGCCGGTGACAGGGTGTGCGGCGGGAGCACGCAGGAGGAGTCCCCGCTGTGCACGCCGGCCTCCTCAATGTGCTCCATCACGCCGCCGATCACCACGCGCGCTCCGTCGGAGACGCAGTCCACGTCCACCTCGATGGCGTTCTTCAAGAACTGATCGATGAGCAGCACCTGGGTGCCCGCCTCACGCGCCGCTTCGATCGCGAGCTCGGCGTAAGGCCGCAGATCTTCCGATGACCAGCACACCATCATCGCGCGGCCGCCGAGCACGTAGCTCGGGCGCACCAGCACCGGGAAGCCGAGCCGCTCCGCGATCTCCACCGCCTCCTCCACGCTGCGCGCGATCCCCGCCGCGGGGCGCTTCAGCCCCAGCTTGGTGAGCAGCTCATCGAAGCGCTCGCGGTCCTCCGCGCGGTCGATGGCGTCAGCGCTGGTGCCGAGCAAGCGCACGCCCGCCTCTGTCAGCTTAACTGACAGAGACAGCGGCGTCTGTCCCCCAAACTGCACGATGACGCCGAGCAGCTCGCCGCGCTCCGCCTCCTCACGACAGATCGCGAGCACGTCCTCCAGCGTGAGCGGCTCGAAGTAGAGCCGGTCCGAGGTGTCGTAGTCGGTGGACACCGTCTCCGGGTTGCAGTTGACCATGATGGTCTCGTAGCCGAGCTCCCGGAGCGCGAAGACCGCGTGGCAGCAGCAGTAGTCGAACTCGATGCCTTGCCCGATGCGGTTCGGGCCGCCGCCCAGGATGATGACCTTTTTCCGCTCGGTTATCTCGGACTCTGACTCCGTCTCGTAGGTCGAGTAGAGGTAGGGGGTGCGCGCCGGAAACTCCGCGGCGCAGGTGTCCACGCGGCTGAACACAGCGCGCACGCCGAGCGCCTCGCGATGCGCCCGCACCTCCCCCTCAACTTGGCCACGCAGCGCGGCTATTTGCGCGTCGCTGAAGCCGAGTCGCTTGCTCTCGAACAGCAGCTCTCGGCTCAGCTCAGGGGCCTCCGTGAGCGCGCGCTCCGCCGCCACGATGCGCTCAAACTGGCTGAGGAACCACGGATCGATCCGGGTGCGCTCGTGCACCTCCTCGGCGCTCATGCCGAGGCGCAGCGCGTCCACCACGTGAAACAGCCGGTCCGCGGTGGGCACGCTGACCAGCTCACGCAGCGAGCCGACCAGCTCCTCACCGGAGGGCGGCGGCAAGGTGGGGCGCGGCCGCACCTCGGGCGGCGCCTCGCGCTTGAGATCGCGATCCCCCACGGGGTGCGGCTTCTCCAAGCGGTAGTCTACTGAACTGACTAAACTGACGAGGCCGGCGCGCCCCGTCTCCAAGGAGCGCGCCGCCTTCTGCAGCGCCTCGGGGAAGCAGCGCCCGATGCTCATCGCCTCCCCCACGCTCTTCATCTGGGTGCCGAGGCGCGTGTCGGTGCCGGGGAACTTCTTGAAGTCAAAACGCGGCCATTTCACCACCACGTAGTCGATGGTGGGCTCGAAGGCGGCGCTGGTGCCGGTGATGTCGTTCGTGAGCTCATCCAGCGTGAAGCCCACCGCGAGCTTGGCCGCTATTTTGGCGATGGGGTAGCCCGTGGCCTTGGAGGCCAGCGCGCTCGAGCGCGACACCCGCGGGTTCATCTCGATCACGATCACGCGGCCGTCCGCTGGGTTCACCGCGAACTGCACGTTGGAGCCCCCTGTCTCCACGCCGATCTCGTGCATCACCACGCGCGCTTGATCGCGCAGCCGCTGGTACTCACGATCCGTCAGCGTCATCGCCGGCGCCACGGTGACCGAGTCCCCGGTGTGCACGCCCATGGGGTCGATGTTCTCGATCGAGCACACCACGATGAAGTTGTCCGCGCGATCGCGGATCACCTCGAGCTCGTACTCCTTCCACCCGAGGATGCTCTCCTCGACCAGCACCTCCGTGGTCGGCGACTGATCGAGCGCCCAGCTGACTTTCTGCTCGAGCTCCTCCGGCCCGTCCACCACCGCGCCCCCGGCGCCGCCGAGCGTGAAGCTCGGCCGCAAGATCAACGGGTAGCCGAGCTCCTCAGCGACGCGACGCGCGTCGTCTAGGCTCCGCGCGTAGCCGCTCTTCGCGCACTCAAGGCCAGCGGCGTCCATCGCCTCCTTGAAGAGCATGCGGTCCTCCGCCTTGCGGATGGCCGCGACGCTCGCGCCGAGCAGCTCCACGCCGTACTTCGAGAGCACCCCGGCGTCGTTCAGATCGAGCGCGAGGTTCAGCGCCGTCTGACCGCCGAGCGTCGGGAGCAGCGCGTCGGGGCGCTCGCGAGCGATGATGGCGGTGAGCGCCTCCACCGTGAGCGGCTCAATGTAAGTGCGACGGACCAGCTCAGGGTCGGTCATGATCGTCGCTGGGTTGGAGTTCACCAGCACGACATCGTACCCAATTTCCTTCAGCGCCTTCGCGCCCTGGGTGCCAGAGTAGTCAAACTCACAGGCTTGCCCGATCACGATCGGCCCCGAGCCGATCAGCAGGATCTTCTTGATGTCGTCGCGGCGAGGCATATCGAAGCGGCCTGCTACCACAGCTGACCGCCCAGGTAACGGCCCACGGAGCGGCGGCCGAAAGCGCCTGGCGGAGCGCCCAAGCCAGCGCCAGGGAGCAGCCGTCAGCCCACAGCGCGTGAGGGTTCGGGGGTTGGACGGCACCGCGGCATCCAAGCGCTGCCTGCTAAGACGTGCAGTGCGCCCGGGGTGGCTTTGAGCGCGCCAAAGTGGACGCGAACCCCCAAAAATACCCAAGCCACGACCCAGCAACCGAGCTAAGGAGCGAGACGTGGCCAGTGGCCCAGCTCGCGTGGCGCTCCGTTCGCCACTCGGAAGGCCCGCTTGGCTGCTACCCTGCGCCGCTCTAGGCCCGATTTGAGGCCGACAAACGCTAAACCGTTTGTGCCCTTGACGGAGCCCTTGCCTTCCGTCATAACGCGCGGCCCCACGGGTCGCCGGGCCAAGCAGCCCCGAGCGCGCTCGTGACCGACCCCATCATGGGGTCCTCCCGGAGAGTCAGCATGCCCAAAATGAAGACGAACCGCGCCGCATCCAAGCGCTTCAAGCTCACGGGCTCCGGTCGTGTCCGCCGCCCGAAGATGGGGCTGCAGCACTGCATGATCGGCAAGAGCCGCAAGCGGCGCCGCCGCCTGCGCGACAACGACATGGTCGCACCCGCGATGGAGAAGCGGGTCAAGCTGCTTTTGCCCTACGGCTAACGTAGGAGGAGTCAGAACATGCCCCGCGTCAAGAGAGGCCCCCACACCCGGCGTCGCCACAAGCGCGTCCTGAAACAGACCAAGGGTTTTTGGGGAGGTCGTAAGAATCGCTTCCGCCAGGCGCTGCGCGTCCTGTGGAAGAGCTGGCAGTACGCTTACGTCGGGCGCAAGCTCCGCAAGCGTGACTTCCGTCGCCTGTGGATCGTGCGCATCAACGCCGCCTGCCGTGAGAACGGCACCAGCTACTCACGCCTGATGGGTTCGCTGCGCAAGGCTGGCATTGAGCTCGATCGTAAGGTGCTCGCGGACATGGCGGTCAACGACCCCACCGCATTCAAGTCGCTCACTGAGCTGGCGTCAGCCGCCGGTTAGTCAGCAGGGGCCGCTGCACCCTAAGCAGCAGTGCCCCAACCAGTTGAACCGTGAGCCGACAGCGACCGCTGCTCGGCTTTCGGTGTTCTGGCCCGATGAGCCGCCTGCCGTGGGTCGTGCTCAAGCTTGCCACTGGCACATGTGAAGGTTAGCTGCTCACGCCATGGACCCGACCGCTGAGATTGAGCAAGGCCTGAGCGCCTTCGGCGAGGATTTCCGCAGCCAGTTCGCCGCGGCCGGGTCTGAGCTCGTGCTGCGCAGCGCGCGCGCCGAGCTGCTGGGCAAGCAGGGGCGCCTCACCCAGCTGCTCAGGCTGATGGGGCGGGTCCCTGCCGATCAACGCAAGCGCCTGGGGGAGGCGGTCAACGCGAGCAAGCTCGAGGTAGAGGCCTGCTTTCAGGCGCGCCTGGCCGAGCTGGCTCATGCGGCGCGCGAGGCCGATCTGAAGGCGACGCCGTTTGACCTCAGCCTGCCAGGGCGGAGACAAGCTCGGGGGCAGCTTCACCCGTTGACTCAGGTGCGCGAACAGATCCTCGACACCTTCGAGGGGCTCGGCTTCGTGGTCGCGTGGGGCCCCCAGGTGGAGCTCGAAGAGAACAACTTCACCAAGCTCGCGTTCCCGCCCGATCACCCCGCGACCGACATGCAGGACACCTTCTGGGTGAAGGTCGCTGGCAGCGAGGATGCCCGCACGCTGCTCCGCACCCACACGAGCAACGTCCAGGTGCGGGAGATGAGCCAGCGGAAGCCGCCGATGGCAGTGGTGAGCGGCGGCGCGGTGTTTCGCCGCGACGACGACGTCACCCACTCCCCCATGTTCCACCAAATTGAGGGGTTCTGGGTGGGGGAGGGCGTGAGCTTCAGCCACCTGAAGGGCGTGCTCACGGCGTTCCTTGAGCGCATCTACGGCGCGGGTGTGGCGGTGCGCTTCCGCCCCAGTTACTTCCCCTTCGTGGAGCCAGGCGCTGAGGTCGACGTCGCGTGTGATTTCTGCACGGAAAGTACCACGGCGAGCTGCCGCGTGTGCAAGGGGACGCGCTGGCTGGAGATCTTAGGCTGCGGGATGATCCACCCCGAGGTGCTGGAGCACTGCGGCATCGACGCCGAGCGCTACACCGGCTTCGCCTTCGGGCTCGGGGTGGAGCGCATCGCCATGCGCCGCTACGGCATCCCGGACATCCGGCTGCTGTTCGAGAATGACCCGCGCTTCCTCGCGCAGTTCTGACGGCGCATCAGGGTGCCTGAACGTACGCTGAGCTGACGAAATCAGCGCGGTGTCTCAGGGTGCTTGAACGTACGCTGAGCTGACGAAGTCAGCGCGCGAGGCGGCGCCTCAAGACAGCGTGCTCACGATGGCGTAGCGCCTGCTCGCGAAGCTGCTCGGGGCAGGATCGTGGCTCACCACGATGAGCGTCCGCGCGCCGCGGAGCCGCGTGAGTGCGCGTCGGAGCTGCTCACGCGCGGCGTCGTCCAACCCCACGAACGGTTCATCGAGGAGCAAGATGGGCAGCTCGGTCGCCACCGCACGCGCCAGGGCGATCAGGCGCCGCTCACCCCCAGAGACAGCCCGCCCACCGGGGCCTAAGCGCTCCTCCCCGAGGCGCTCAAGGAGCCACTCCGCGCCGAGCGTCGCGAGGGCTGCGCGCCCAGCGCCTGGCGCGCCGCCCAGCAGCTCAAGGTTCTCCGCCAAGCTGCCGGTGACGAGCGGCGCCTCCTGAGGCACCCAAGCGAAGGGCCGGTGCGCCGGGCCCACCGGTGCGCTCGTCAACTCCCGCGGCCCGACGGAGCACCGACCTGAAGCCTGCTCCAAGCCGAGCAGCGCGCGCAGCAGGCTCGTCTTGCCGCTGCCGTTCGGCCCAGTGATCCACAGCACCTCCCCCTGCTCCAGGGTCAGGCTGAGCCGCGGCCCGCGCCCGATGCACCCGAACTCATCGAGCGTCAGCTGCGCTCCTTCGACCGGCGCCACCGTGGGCGCAGGCGCCACCTCAGGTGACGCGTGAGTGGGCAGCAGGGCGAGCGCCGCTTGCCCCCGCAGGTACACGCCGCGCCCCTCACCCAACTCCTTCAGCGGTCGGTAGGCCATGAAGAGCACGACGCAAAACGCGAGCAGCCGGCCGTCAGCCAGTGGGAACCCCATCCGCTCGGAGAGCACCAGCGCGGCGACGATCAGCAAGGCGCCGAGCGTCTCGTTAGCTCCTGAGAGCAGCGCGCCCCACCCGTCCAGGCGCGCGACCTCGCGCTCTGAGCGGCGCCCCGCCTCCGTGAGCGCGCTCAGCACCCGCCCCCCAGCGCCATAGGTGCGGAACAAGTCTAAGTTGGTGACGAGCTCATCCACGTGGCCGTGGAGCTGCTCGGCTGAGGCGAGCGCGTCCGCCGCGGCGCCCTTGAAGCGGCGCCGTAGCCGAGCCACCCCCCAGATGACGGGTAGCAGGGATAAGGCAGCAGCGATTGCCAGCGGCCCTGACACGAAGATCAGGGCCACGCCAAGCGGCGCCAGCTGGCTCACTGAACGCGCCCACACCACCGCACCCCGCACCCCCAGCTCCACCTCTCGAAGCCCCACCGCGATCCGCGCGAGCATCGCCTGAGAAGGCGCCGCCTGCCCGGCCCCGAGCAGCGACTGGGCAATATCCACCCTGAGCGCGCTCGCCACGCGGGCGCCGAGCGTCGCCTGCGCGTGAGCCACACCAAACCCACCCCCGGTCTTGATGAGGCTTGCCAAGAGACCTATCAGGGCCCAGGTGGCGAGGTTGTAGCTCCCAGGTGTCCCTGCCACACCGCGGATCAGCGCGGCCCCAGCGGCGGCCACGGTGGCGTGTCCGAGGCCCGTAGCGACCACCGCACCCAACGCTAGCCAGCGAAAACGTCTCCCGCTGCGCAACTCCTGCGTCACCCGGGCGTACAAGGAGATCTCCCCCACGGAAACCGCCCGCGTCACCACGCTCACCGCTAGCCCCTAGCACGGCCAAGCGTCTGCCGTTCACCGTCGTCTAAAACCCACACCTCTTGCCCCCCACACCCTTCCCCACTCCGCCAGCCAACACCTGACGTGGGCAGCTCCACCATCCCACGAACACCTCCGCCGCGCGCTTGTACTCACGCAGGACAGACCTCTTCAGAAAAAACTCGCCTGCCGCAGCGCGTCGGGTTAAGAGCGGCGCCCCGCGGCCGCCCCCCGGCGCCACCCTTCAAGACGCGCAGCGCTAGCAGGGCACGATGCTTGCTTGGTTCGCGACTGCGACGCCAAGCCCCCCAGCGCCCCCCGGGGGTTCGGTGCCCACCTGGCGCCTCAGCGGGAATCGAGGCGGAGGCTACTTCGTTGCCGCAAGCCACCCTCGCGACCCGACGCCGCCCTGTGTTCGTCCCCACGCTCCCTAACTCTGCCCCCTTTGCCCAGCTGTTCTCCCCACCTTCCCTGCTGCCGCTCCAGCCCTGCTTCCACCCTCACTGTAGCCGATGTGAGTGCGTCGCTGTCGAGCACCTTGCAGTAGGGCAGGTCGGCCCCAAGTTCTGCTGGCCCTTGCCCGCCCCCTCGACCCAAACCCCCCACGAGAACCATGACCGATCACCAGGCAGTAAGCCAGCTCTATGACGAGGACAGCTCGGACGAGCGGACCAGCGTACGGCTGACCGCGACTTCGCGCCATTCGGAGGCTCCCAGTCCGCTCGGTGAGTCTCAGCCCGCGCGCCCAGCGAAAGATCCAGACGCATCGGGTGACTCGATGCTGTCACGGTACTTCCGCGACATGGCGACCCATCAGGTGATGGGGCCTGACGAGGAGCTCACCGCTGCGCAGGACGTGGAGTTCGCCGAGATCACGCACTGGTGCGAGCTGCTCTCGTACCTGCCGGTCGCGGAGTACGTCCTGAACGGCTTGGAGCAAGACATCGCCGAGCTGCTCGCGGAGGCTGAGCGCCCCCAGCTCGCGGTGCTACCGAAGCTGCGCGAGCTGCTTGAGGTCTACCGCAAGCAACGCTCGAAGCTGCACGCGGGCCAGACCCGCGAATGGCAGGAGGCCACTGAGGCGCTGGCGCGAGAGGTGAGGCTACCTGACTCCGATCGCGTGTGGCTCGCCGCAGCGAACCGCCGAGTGCGCGAGGTGGTGGACCCCGACGCCGATCCGGACGTCATCCCGGTGATCGCTGAGACGGCCGCCTACAAGAAGTTCCTCTCACGTGTGAAGACGGCTGATCGTCGCCAGCGCGCGTCGAAGAACCGCTTTGTGAAGGCAAACCTGCGCCTCGTGGTGAGCATCGCGCGCCGCTATAACCGCGGCCGCCTACCCCTCATCGACTTGATCCAAGAGGGGAACATCGGCCTGATGAAGGCCGTGGAGCGCTTCGACCACACGCGCGGCTATCGCTTCTCCACCTATGCCTCATGGTGGATCCGCCACGCCATCAGCCGCGCGCTGGCGGATAAGGGGCGCGCCGTGCGCATCCCGGTGCACATGCTCGACACCTACAATCGGGTGTCGCGCGCGACGCAGACCATCATCGCGCGCACGGGTCGTGAGCCTTCCATTGAAGAGCTTGAGAAGGAGACCGGCGTCCCGCGCGAGAAGCTCGACAAGGTGAAGGATCTCTACGCCGAGACCCCGTTCTCGCTCGATCGCCCCGTGGGCGATGAGGACGGCCGGAAGTTCATCGACTTCCTGGTGGAGGAGAACGCCAACTCCCCTTACGACGACCTCGCCGCCGCCAAGTGGGCGGAGGAGGTGCGGCGCCTGCTCGGCACCCTCACGCCGATCGAGAGCCGCATCATTCGCTGGCGCTTCGGCCTCGACAACGAGGATGAGCTCACCCTCAAGGAGATCGGCGACAAGTACAACCTGAGCCGCGAGCGGATCCGCCAGCTACAAGAGCAGGCCATCGGCAAGATCCGCAAGCAGATGCGCGACTTCTAGCGCGGCGAGCAGGCGTGGTGGCGCCTAGAGCTCTAGAGCCACGTAGTCAACCGGGACGCCCCAGGGTGCTCAGCACCTTGGGGCGCTTGGTTTTTGTCCTCAGGCCTCACCTCCCCCAGGCCGGCCGCGCCTAAGTCAGGTCAGCCGCCTCGGCCAGAGGGCCTGCGACCATTTGCCGCGCTGCCCCTGAACTGCGCCATCCCCCCTCAGTGCCCGCAATAACTGCGCGATTTGCGCGTCTCCACGCCCTCTCCTTTCAGGGGCGGCGAAGCGCCGCATTTACTTTCGCGAGGCCCGCGAACATAACCCGGCCTGGCGCCTGGCCTGCCCTGCGTCACCCACCGATCACGATCCAACCAGCGTCTGATGCAGTTCATTCCGCGCAGTTTATGGCTCCGCGCCGCCTGGAGGCCCTCGCCAAAGCGGCCCTCTCCCTGGAGCAGCCCACCTGGGTTGTCAGAGGGTGGGCAGCTCTTCACTGGGCGCATCGGGGTTGCCCAACGCGCACTCTTTGCGGGCGTAGCGCTGTGTGGAGCAACCACCGCGCAGGGCTCCTCCCCTGCAGGCTCCCTCCGTCAGGTGACAAGAGGGTCGCCTTCTAACCCGCCCTCGTGGTAGCGAGGCGCCCGCGTGGGGCCTGCCCCCTCTGAACTCCCAGCCGCTCAACACCGCGAGCGCAGTACAGCGAGCAATGACACGCTTCGTTTTCCCCAGATGGGCTAACAAAACCCGCGACCTAGCGGGCATCGTGTTGGGTGGTGCGCCGCTCTACCTGATCGCAGTGGTCTGGTACGGCTTCTCCCCCAAGACCACTGACGTCGGCTACATGCCCGAGCAGCCCGTGCCTTACAGCCATGCGCTGCACGTCGGAGAGCTCGGCATC
>CAYQAC010000179.1:0-10259 GCA_964415255.1 uncultured Polyangiaceae bacterium
CCTTGAACGTCCGCTGGGGGGATGTTCAAGGGCCCAGGGTTATTTGGGGGGGTTGGACGGCACCGCTCCTATAAGCGACGGTGCGCCGCACCCGAGCGCCCTCACTTGGCGCGCCCTTGGAGCAGTTTGAGGAGCTGCTCCGCCTGGCGCCGGTCAGCCGTGGGAGAACCCACCGCGGGGCGTGGGTTGGCGCTGGCCTGCGTCATGAGGCGGTGCTGTGCGAGGCCGACCAACGGCGCCCATTTGTCGTGCTAGGCTGCGGTCGATGAGCACTTCCGCGGTGGCGGCGGACACCCAGCATTTGGAGCGCCTGGTGGACCTGCGTCGGGCCGTGGAGCAGGCGCTGGAGGGTAAGCCGCGCGCGGTGGAGCTCGCGCTGGTGGCGCTGCTCGGGCATGGTCACGTGCTCATCGAGGATGTGCCTGGGGTGGGCAAGACCACACTGGCGCGCGCCATCGCGCGCGCGGTGGGCGGTGACTTGGCGCGCGTTCAGTTCACGAGCGATCTGCTGCCGAGTGACGTGCTCGGCGTGTCGGTGTTCCAGCAACGCACGGGTGAGTTCGTGCTGAAGCAGGGGCCCATCTTCAACAACATCTTGCTGGCCGACGAGATCAACCGCGCCAGCCCGCGCACTCAGAGCGCGCTGCTCGAGGCGATGAATGAGGGGCAGGTGTCGCTGGACGGCCAAACCATCCCTTTGCCGGATCCGTTCCTCGTCATCGCCACTCAGAACCCCTCAGATTTCACCGGCACCTTCCCGCTGCCTGAGAGCCAGCTGGATCGCTTCATGGTGAGGATCCGCATTGGGTACCCACCGCCTGAGGTGGAGGCGCGGCTGATGCTGAGCGCCGATGCGGATCGCGTCGCGCGGGTGCCCCAGGTGCTGGACCCACAGAGCCTGGTGGAGCTGCAGCGCCAGGTGATGCGCGTGGAGGTGGACGGCGCCCTCGCGACTTACCTTCAGGCGCTGGTCGCGGCGACGCGCTCCTCGCCATCCATCGCGCTCGGCGCCTCCACGCGAGCTGGGATGAACCTGTCGCGCGCCGCGCGTGCTCGCGCGCTGCTGCATGGGCGGCGCTACTGCATCGCGGACGACATCTACGAGCTGGCGGTGCCGGTGCTCGCGCACCGGGTGCGGCTCGCGGCGCACGCGGAGGGCTACACCCCGAGCCGTGAAGAGGCGGAGGCCGTCGTGCGCGACGTGATCGCGCGGGTGCCCACGCCGCTCTGAGGGCTATGGCAGTCGGGCGGCTGTACACGCACCCTGACGTGCAGCCGGCGCTCCGGCGGGTGGCGCCCCCGGGCGCTGGCCGGCTCATGCGCCTGCTGTATCGGGTGCGGCCGCCGCGGCTCATCAAGCTGACCCGAGAGGGCAAGTACTTCATTGGCCTGACCTGTGGGGTCGGTTTCGCCGCGGTGAACAGCGGCAACAACCTGCTCTATTTGCTGCTCGGGATGCTGCTGTCGCTCATCATCGTGAGCGGGCTGATGAGCGAGCTGAGCCTGCGCGCCATCACGGTGGTGCGCAGGTTGCCGCCTCGGGCTCAGGTGGCGCGGCCCCATTTGGTGGAGATTGAGGTCTACAATCACAAGCGGCGCGTCCCGAGCTACGCCATTGAAATCGAGGACCTTCGCGCGGGGCAACCCGCGGACAAGCGCTGCTTCTTCTTGAAGATCAGCCCGCGCTCAGCGCAAATCGCCGCCTACCGGCGCACCCCAGCTCGGCGGGGGCGGGACCATCACATCGGCTTTCGCGTGGCCACACGCTTCCCGTTTGGCTTGTTCGAGAAGTCACGCGAGCTGGCGGCGGATGGTGAGCTCATCATTTACCCCGCGGTGGACGCGGTGAAGCTCCCAGCGCTGTCACGTGGCGGTTACGCAGGGCAATCAGGGGCGCTGAGTCGGGGCGGGGGTGATGAGGTGTTCTCGCTCCGGAGCTACCGTGAGGGGGATGATCCGCGCGACATCTACTGGCGCAAGAGCGCTGGGGCGCAGCTGGTGATGCGGGAGCGCGCGGAGGAGACCCAGCGGACGGTGGAGCAGGTGCTGGACGTGCATCAGCCGGCGGGCGAAGGCGACGCTTGGCGTGAGCGCTTCGAACGCAACATCCGGGAGCTGGCCTCGCGCTCCGTCGCGCACCTCAAGCGCGGGGACGCGGTGTTGGTGCGCACCACGGCGGGCGAGCGCGCGCGGGCGGATGGCTCTCAGGGAGCGGACCCCATCTTGCGGTTCTTGGCGCTGGTGGAGCCAGGGCCGGCCCCGCGGCCGGGAGGCGCGAGCACCGCGCCGCTCCTTGAGTCCCCCATCTCAGCGCCGGTCGCAGCACCTGGCTCAGCGCCGGAGTCCCCCATCTCTGCCGCGGTCGCAGCACCTGCCTCAGCGCCGGAGTCCCTCGTCTCGGCGCTAAGCGGCCCCAGCTCACCTGAGGGTGGGGTGAGCTCGTGAGCCAGCCGCTGCAGAGGGTTGGCCCTGCTCGCGGAGAGGAGCCAGCGTGCGATTTGGCCTGATCCACCGCGTGATGACCGACGCGCTGGCGGTGCTTGGGTTGCTTTCGCTGATCACGAGCGGTGAGCTGGCTGGCTGGGTGAGCGTGCTGTTGGTGGTGGGCTTGGTCGCTGCGATCGCGCTCCCTGAGCGCTGGCAAGCGCGGGCCACGCTGCGGCACTTCGGGCTCGCCACGCCGGTCGCGTTGATCGTGTTGCAGGCGGGGCGGCTGTTCCTAGGTGCACCGGCGCTCAGCTTGGCGGTGGAGTTGGCGGCAACGCTTCAGATCGTGCGGCTCGCGACGCGGCAGGGCGCCGCGCATGACCAGCAGGTGATCGTGCTGGCGTTGCTTCACCTGATCGCGGGCACGGTGCTGGGCACCGGGCTCGCCTACGGCTTGTGCTTCCTGGGGTTCTTGGTGGTGGCGCCCGGTGCGCTGACGCTGAGCCACCTGCGCCGAGAGGTGGAGGGCAACTACCGCCAAGGGGCGCGTGATCGCACGGGGCTGCCAGTGGATGTGCCGCGCATCTTGCGGAGTCGCCGCGTGATTGGGCGGCAGTTCTTGGTGTTCACCTGCCTGCTCTCGGTGCCCATCTTCGTCTTCACCTCGCTCATCTTCTTGGCGTTCCCGCGTGTCGGGCTGTCGGTGATGCTGCTGAGCAGCGGGCGCTCGGAGCGGATGGTTGGCTTCAGCGATCGCGTGGATCTGGGGGGCGTGGGGACGCTGCGCAGCGACCCAACCATCGCGCTGCGCGTCTTCTATGAGGAGCTGCCGGCAGATCCACCGCAGCGGCTGGCGCTGTACCTGCGCGGCACCGCCTTCGATCAGTACGACGGGCGCTCTTGGTCCCGCACGGAGACGCGGCGCATGGCGACGCGGCGGTTCGCGGGCAGTCACGTGCTGAAGCGCCACGTCGCCGCCACGGACCAGCAGATGCACATCGAGCTGATGCCGATCGATCCGCCGGTTTTGTTCTTACCGCCAGACGCCGTGGCGGTGGAGCTCTCAGCTCAAGGTGAGCGCGCCCCCAACCCACCGGCGCTCTTCACGGGGCCTGAGGGTGAGTTCAAGTACCACACGCGCGACGAGCGCGGCGTTCAGTACAAGGTGTGGGTGGCCACCAGTGAGCCGGTGCCGGTGCCTGAGCTGTCGGCAGCAGACCGCCAGCGCTACCTCAAGTTGCCACCCAACCTCCCCCCGCGCGTCGCCGAGCTCGCGCGCCGCTGGGTCGGCGCGGAGAGCTCCCCGCTTGAGCAAGCGCGGCTCGTTGAGCAGCAGCTTCGCGCTGAGTATAGCTACGATCTCGCCTCGCCCTCCGGCGCCGCCGTCGACCCACTCGACGACTTCCTGTTCGAGTCGAAGCGCGGCCACTGCGAGTACTACTCCACCGCGATGGCGGTGCTCTTGCGCACGCTGTCCGTCCCGACGCGCAACGTGACTGGCTTCATTGGCGGCAGTTACAACCGCTTTGGGCGCTTCTACGCGGTCAGGCAAGGGGACGCCCACAGCTGGGTGGAGGTGTACCTCGATGGTCGCGGTTGGGTGCGGTTCGACCCCACGCCGCCCGGCGACGCAGCGCCGCGCGGTGAGCTGGGCGGCGCCCTGACGTTCATGCGCGACTTGGTGGAGGCCTCGAGCCAGCGCTGGAATCGCCACGTGGTGGGCTACGATTTAGACCAGCAGCTCGGGATCCTGCATTCAGTCAGCCGCTCTTACAATAAGCTGCGCAGTCGCTCCAAGCTGCTGAGCAGCCCCATCGCCTCACCCAGGCGGTTGATCCCGCTGCTTGGAGGGGTGCTCTTGGTGGCGGGCGCGCTCTACACCTTGCGGCGCAATCGGCGGCGACCACGGCGCGCAGGGGATGGAGCGGGGGCGCGCCTCAAGGCGCAGCGGGCGGTGACGTTGTACGAGCAGCTGGAGGTGGCGCTCGCGCGCCGCGGCGTGCCACGGCCAGTCAGTGTGCCGCCGCTTCGCCACGCGGAGCAGCTGGCCGCCCTGGGGCACCCTGAGTCCGATGAAATCATCGCGCTCACCCAAGTGTACCTGGAGGTGCGCTTCGGTGGCCGACCGCTGGACGCGCAGCTCAGTCAGTCGTTCCAGCAGCGCGTGAAGGCGCTGCACCAGCTGCCAGCCCCACCGCCTCCGCCTCCGCCGCCGCCAGCGCCAGCGCCGCCGCCAGCTCACGCCCCCAGCTGAGCTGACGTGACCGCGCGACGGTCGCGCCTTCAAAGTGCCTTCAAGGCACCTTCACCCCACGGCACCATCAAGGCACCTTCACCCCAAGGTGAGCGTCGCCAACTGGCCGCGCACCACGGCGACGTGGGCGCCCGGGGGCGGCACCGCGGTGAGCCCATCAAGCTCCAGCGTGGCTGACCCCGGCTCCACCCAAGCCACCACCACCTGATCTTCATCCGCGACGCCGAGGCTCACCAAATCTACCGAGAGGCCTTCACGGAGCTCTGCCGCAGTGACCTCTCGCTGCACGCTGGCGAGCGGCCGCCCAGCGCGCCAACCCCCTGAAGAGGCCGCGGAGCGCTGGTAAGTGTGGGCAATTAAACGAAAATGGATCGGGGTTGGGGGTTGGGCACCGCGTTTGGGCGCCGCGCGCTGCTTGAGCGCCTGCCCCTGACCAGCGACGCTGTCCTCAAGCCCCACAGCCTCACCGGGCACCGCGCTGCTACTGACCTCCCCTGAGACCTGGGCCCGCACCCGGCTCACTTGGCTCACGCCCAAGCTGGTGGCGGCTACCAACGCCAACCAGGACGCGCCCGTGGCGGCGTCCCGTAAGGAGCGAGGTAGGGGTAGCGGAGCCATGAACGGACCAAGTTAAGCACGATGCGTGCCAGCGCAACCCTTGGCTCGGCGCCAAGCCCATGGCCACGCAGCGCGGTGCCAAACCCCCAAAAGAAAAGGGCAACGCGGCACCTAGCGCGGCGCTTCAGCGCGCGCTGGTGGGCGGCTCACGGAAGGGCGCTGGGTGGCCGTCGGCGTCAGCGTGATGGCGGCCAGCCATGATCTTGCAGTCTTGCGTCACCCGCCGTCCGCACCCACAGCAGGGCGCCGCGCTAGCGAGGCGCGGCAGCCACAGCAGCCGCCGCCCAGGACCGCGCGGTAGTGCAGGTGCCGTCTGGCAGCACAGTCACCATCAGGCGACGTCCGTCGCGGAGCAGCGCCGTGGGGCCCTGGGGAGACTCCACGCAGCGGCTGCCATCGGCCGCGGGAGCCACCGCGGCGGGCACCAGGCCCGGCACCAGGCCCTTCTCGAGTCGGCCGGCGAGGGCCTCGGTGTCCATCACGATCAGCCAGGCCACAGCGCGTTTCCCCGAGGAAACGTACACCGCCAGCTGGTCACCGCCCCAGCCGCTGGCGAGCGCCGCGCCCACCGGCCCTGAGTGCCACTCTTGCAGCACCGCGCGCAGCCCTTGCTCGCCCAGCACGTCACGAAACTCGCGGCGATACTCGGCGGCGGGCGGCGGCGGCGCGGCGACCTGGATGGGCGGCTCCTTGGCGTCGTACTTGGCGATGTGGAGCAGCTGCTCGCTGCTCATCGGCGGCGCGCTCCACGCCTTGGTCACGGCGTCCCAACCGCCGCGGCGCCGCAGCGCCGAGACGAAGCGCTGACCATCAAAGTACGGTGACAACAAGGAGCGCACCAAGATCTGCGGCACGTCGCCGTCCATGGTTTGGTCAGCTTCCATCGCGGCCAGCTGCTCTTCAGTGAGGTCGAGCGCGCTTTTGTTGTGGGGCGCGAGCATCAGGTCGACCATCACGTGCATGGCCTCGCCCTCGGCCAAGGCGTGCAGGGCCGCCTGCTCGTCCCCAGCGCCTTCGCGGTAGGCGACGCGCGGCCCGAGGTTAAAATGCTGGTCTTGCAGGGCGTGCACCAGCTCATGGTGGAGCGTCGCCGTCTGCTCGTTCTCCGGGAGATCTTGCGCGATGAACATGGTCTTGGTGCGCGGCTGGTAGAAGCCCGCGAGCTTCTCTCCCATCAGGATGCGCACCGCGGTCAGGTAGTCGAAGTCGCGCGGCGCCAGGCCGAGCGCGATCAGCGCCGCGGTGAGCCCGGTGACCACTGAGGGCGGCACCTCCCGCTCCAGCTCGCCGTCCACCTCGCGCATCATTTCCTCACGGGAAACATGGCGCCCAGCCACCGCGTGCTTGGCGGCCAGGCCGCGCGCCTTGGCCACCTCGGCGAGCTCCTTGGCGAAGGGGCCGCTCTCTGGCGGGGGCAGCGCCTCCGGAACGGGCGCGCTGGGGACGGGTGGCGGCGCCGTTGGCTCTGCAGGCTTCTGCGCGCAGCTGGTGGTGAGCGCGAGCAGCAGCGCGATGCCTGATGAGCGCCTCACGCCGTCGCCTCGCGGATGCGCGCGATGGCGGCGGCGCGGTCCGCCTCGCCAAACACCGCGGAGCCAGCCACCAGCACGTTCGCGCCGGCGGAGACCACCTGAGGCGCCGTGACGTGGGTGACGCCGCCGTCCACCTCGATGTCGACGTTCAGCCCGAGCCGCGTGACGCGCTCGCGCAGCCGCTCAATCTTGGGGAGCACCTGGGGTAAGAAGGCCTGACCACCGAAGCCCGGGTTGACGCTCATCACCAAGATGAGGTCGACGTCCTCCAGCACGTAGTCAAGCACGCTGTCATGGGTGTGGGGGTTGAGCACCACCCCGGCGCGCTTGCCCAGCCGGCGGATCTCAGCGAGCGTGCGCTGCAGGTGCGTGGAGGCCTCCACGTGCACGCTGATGATGTCGGCGCCCGCCTTGGCGAAGGCCTCAATCAGGCGCTCCGGCTCCACGATCATCAGGTGGACGTCGAGCGGCAGCTCCGTCACCCGGCGCAGGCTCTGCACGATGGGCGGGCCCAGGGTGAGGTTCGGCACGAAGCGCCCATCCATCACGTCCACGTGCACCCAGTCCGCTCCGGCGCGCGCGGCGTCTGCCACCTCGGCACCGAGGCGCGCGAAGTCAGCGCTGAGGATTGAGGGCGCGATCAACACCGGGGCTGCCATGGCATCCACATACACGACGGGTCCCCCTGGGGCGAGGACGACAAACGGTTTACCGTGGGTCGTTCTAGGGGGCGGTTTTCCGGGCTCACGTGACGGCAAACGGATCGCAGCGCTAGGCGCGCTCGCGGACTGGTCTGACCGGTGGCGCTGTCAGTGGCCTCGTGCGTGTTTCCGTTGAAGTCGGCCGCCGCCTAGGTATGGTGGCGGAGCGCGTCCCCCTCGGAGCTGTCGCTATGATCACCCGCCCCCTTGGTAAGCAGGATTACGACCACATCGTCCAGGTGATCGATCGCTGGTGGGGTGGGCCAACCAGCGCGCTCGCGCACCCGATCTACTTCTACGAGCTGGGGCAGCTGGCGCGGGTGGTGGAGCACGACGGCATCTTGGTGGGGTTCCTGTTCGGCTTCATCGCCCCAGGGCCCCCGAAGACCGGCTACGTGCACTTAGTAGGCATACACCCTGACTACCGCCGCCGCGGTGTCGGCAAGGTGCTCTATCAAACCTTCGAGGAAGACTGCGCGCGCGCGGGCTGCACGCGCCTCAAGGGGATCACCAACCCCGGCAATGAGGGCTCCATCGCCTTCCACAAGGCCGCGGGGTGGACGGTGTCTCACGTGGACGACTACGCCGGCCCAGCGCGGCCCCGCGTGGTGTTCAACAAGACGCTGACTTGAGGCGCACGTGACGGACGACGCCCCCGAGAGCTGCCCCGCGTCAGGGCCCGCGCGTGAGGCGCGGCGCCTCTTGAGCGGCGCGCTGGAGCGGCTCCAGCTGCGCGCGGGTCAGACAGCCACGGTGCGTCAGGCGGTGGAGCACGCGGCGAATGCCTCCAGCGAGCTCTATCGCATTGAGGTGGGCGAGCCAGGCGTCACGGACCGCATCCGTGAGGCGATCGAGCAGCTGGCCCAGGCGCTGGCGCTCACTCAAGAGCAGGCGCCGAGCGACCCCGCCGTGCTTGCCTCCAGCGAGACCTTCGCGCGCACCTTGGCGCTGTTGTACCCAGTCGCGCGGGCGCAGCAGCGGGGGCGCAAGAACGTCCTGTTCGCTGACCATGGCCGGCGTGATGGTCGCCCGCCCTCCATCCCAGAGGCGCCGCCCGCGGGCCGCCCACGGATTGAGACGCCCAGCTACCGCGGGCGTGAGCTCCGCTCCCATGGGGAGCGTGTGTTCGTGGAGGCGGACATCGGCCTCACCAGCCACTCGCATTTCTACACGGGGCTCAGCCAAGACCTCTCCACCGGTGGGGTGTTCATCGCGACTTACCAGCCGCAGCCCGTGGGGACGGAGGTGGGCCTCTACTTCGTGCTGCCTGGGGGGCACGTGGTGGAGGCGCAAGGCGTGGTGCGCTGGGCGCGTCGCGCGAGCCAAGCGCAGCCGCCCGGTATGGGGGTGGCCTTTGAGCAGCTGAGTGAGGCAGATTTGAAGGCGATTTTGCGCTTCTGTGAGGAGCGTGCGCCGCTCTATCACACCTCAGCGGACGCTGAGTCGCGCTGAGCTTGTGAGGCCGCTCGGTGGTGAGCGGGCTGGTGGCGCGGTGCCGGCGTGGGCTGGCTGAGCCATGACGCGCCGTGGGTCGCCGCGCGGAGCCCTCCCAACCCCCAGCTGCCCTGGTCGAGGAGCCTTAGGAGCACTGCTCGGTGGCTTCATGGGGAGGTTTGGGCGCTGCTTCGCGCTGCACGCGGCGCTTCATGAAGTGCTGGGCGTGCTCCCATGCGGTGAGGGGTCGCGGGCTTTGGGCGGCGCGGCCTGCTAGCCTGGGAGCTGATGACGTCCATCAGTTCATCAGTCAACGCCGAGGAGCTCCAGCGCATCGGCCTGTTCGGGGCGCTGTCGAGCGAGGCGCTCCAGCATTTGTCAACTAGCCTGACGGTCGTGACGCCGGGCAGCGGCGAGGTCATCTTCAGTGAAGGGGAGACGGCCAGCGAGTTCTACGTGCTGCTCGACGGCGAGGTGGAGGTCGTCAAGCAGAGCAAGACGGGGGTGGACGCGCGGGTGGCGCTGCTCGGGGTTGGGGATTGGTTCGGGGAGATGAGCGTGATCGACGTGCAGCCACGCTCCGCCACGGTGCGCGCGCTGGCGCCCTCGCGCCTGCTCAAGATCCGCGCGGCGGATTTGGATGCGCTCTACCGTTTTGATTTGAAGGCCTACGCGCTGGTGGTGCTCAACATCGCGCGTGAGCTGAGCCGGCGCCTGCGGGTGACGGACGGCATCCTGGCGGATTTTGTCACCAGCTTGGTGCCCACCTACGTGGCGCGCCGTCGCCGCCCATGAAGATAGCGGCGCTCCAGCTAGCTCCTCACCGCTGGAAATCCGCACGGAAATAGCGTCGGTGACCGGGAGGTCACGGGCAAGGCCGCAAGATCTTCAGGCCGTCCACCTCCACCTCGCACATCTTGGTCTGCGCGGGGCCGGGGTTTGGCTGGGGGCTGGGCGCGGCCACGGCGGCGCCCTTCAGCTTGATGAGCACTGCCTGTCCATCGCGCTGCGCCAGCACCTTCTCGCTGCCCTTCATGGCGCCCTTGGTGGCTGTCAGCTCAATGGCTTCGTCAGGATCTAGTACCAAATCGCAGGGCGTGCTGTCGCACACCTGGAAGCCCCCTTTGTGGATCACCGCGCCGGGCGGCTCCGTGGTGATCTTCAGGGTGAGCTTGGTGGGCTTGGGGGGCTCCGGGGGCTCGGGGGTTTGGGGGTTGGGTACCGCGCTGGGCGTCGCGCTCGGCGCGCTGGATGGGGCAGGCGCCGCCGCCGTGCGCTTGGTGGAGTCGGGTG
>CAYQAC010000180.1:0-9460 GCA_964415255.1 uncultured Polyangiaceae bacterium
CCGGCTTCGGCACCTGGCCTAATGATGAGGCGGTGCCGACGGAGTTCGTGGGCTACCGGCAGAACATGACGCCGCTCGTCATGGACGACACCATCAACCCCTACAAACGCACCTGGTGGGGCGGCGTGCCGCCCGGCTGGAAGGACGAGAGCCGCACCACGCGCTCGGCAGTGTGCCTGACGAAGGAGCACTTCGTCGCGTACCTGTACGGGAACAGCATCGACGCCGATCACCTGGCGCTCGCGATGAAGCAGGCGCGCTGCAGCTACGGCATCCACCTGGACATGAACCCGGGGCACACCGGCCTTGAGTTCTATCACGCGGCGAAGTCAGATGAGCTGCCTGATTTGGGGAGGCCGCTTGAGAAGCAGTGGGAGGCGAGCGGCGAGGTCACCGGGATGCCCGGCTGGGGCTTCATTGGGCGCCGCATGCTGCGCTACATGGGGCTCATGAACTTCCCGCGCTACGTCAGCCGGGAGTCGCGTGATTTCTTCTACCTCACGCTGCGCCACGTGGTGCCAGGGCGGCCGCTCGCGAGTCAGTCGAAGGAGGCTGGGCTGGATGGTGCGTGGCTCACGAGCGGGCTGCCGCAGCACGGCTGGCCCTACGCCATCGCCACCGCGGGGCTCGAGGCCCAGGGCAAGCGCGCGCGCGTGATGGTGCTCGATCCACGCGCGGTGGGCGCGGCGCCCGCGCGCGAGGAGAGCAAGCTGGTGGTGGTGTTCGGGCGGGCGCCTGCCAAGGAGTCGCCGCTCGGGCTGTGGCACCTCCCCAAGGCGCGCGGCGGCGGCGCGTTCATCGCCGCGGAGGAGGCGCCCGCAGAGGACCAAGCGCCCCAGCTGCTCGGGCGCGGGCACAGCTTCGAGCGGCTCGGTCAGGTGAAGGCGAAGGCCGGCGCGTGTGTCGGCAGGGGGGGCATGCTCTACTACGCTGAAGTGGAGGCTGACGCGGGCGGCGAGGTGCTGAAGGCGACGTTCGATGAGCTGAGCTGCACCGGCGCGCTGCTGTTCGAGGAGCCGCTCGGCGTGGCGATCGGGGGTGATCGCGATCTGCGCGGGCAGGCGGTGGTGAAGGTGCGCGGTGGGGCGCGGCTGGTGCGGCGCCAGATGCCAGGCGGGGCCCGCATCTTCCAAGACACGCCGATCGTGGAGGTGAAGGAGTGGTACCCGCTGCAAGCCAAGCGGGTGCGCTATTTCCGTAAGCCAACGCCCGCCGCCGAGGGGGGCGCTGAGGGCGGCGCGGCGCCTGGCGGTGACAGCCCCGCGCCGGCTCCCGCACCTGTGACTGAGTGATGGCGACCTTCGGCGACTACGAGTTGGGTGCGCGCGTCGGCGTCGGCGGCATGGCGGAGATCTACCGCGCGCGGCACCTCCCGAGCGGGCAGCAGGTCGCACTGAAGCGTGTGCTGCCAACTGTGGCCGAGGATGAAGATCTGGTGACCGAGCTGCTCGATGAGGCGCGCATCGCCGGGCAGCTTAACCACCCAGGCATCGCGCGGCTGCTCGACGCGGGTCAGGTGGCGGGCCTGCCTTACCTCGCCTTCGAGTACGTGGAGGGCACGAGCCTCCAGTCTTTGATGGCGCAGGCCGCGGCGCGCGGTGAGCGGCTGCCACTTGGGGAGTCAATCCGGATCGCCGCTGAGGTGGCCGCAGCGCTCAGCTACGCGCACCACGCCACGGGGGACGATGGGCAGCCGCTCCGGCTCGTGCACCGCGACGTCACCCCCTCCAACATCTTGGTGGCGCGAGGCGCGGGCGGCGCGCCAGGGGTGGTGAAGCTGATCGACTTCGGCATCGCGAAGGCGGAGGGCCGCATCACTCGCACCACGGTGGGCGACATCAAGGGCAAGCTCGGCTACCTCAGCCCAGAGCAGGCGATGGGCGCCGCGGTGGATGGGCGCAGCGACGTCTTCTCACTTGGGATTTGCTTGTGGGAAGCGCTGGTCGGAGAGCGGCTGTTTCAGGCGCCCAACGAGCTGATGCTGCTCACCCTGATCCGCTCTCAGGACATTGTTCCACCCGGAGCGCGGGCGCCCACCGTGGGCGAGCAGATCCCCGCAGCGCTTGACCAGATCGTGCTGAAGGCACTCGCCAAAAGTCCTAGTGAGCGGTACGCTGACGCGGCAGATTTCGAGGCAGCTCTTCGAGCCTTCGCCGCCGCTTCGCCTGGTGCGGAGCGCGCAGCGCAAGGCCTGGGTGCCCCAGGTTCAGGCACCCATCAGCCGCGCCCTGGCGCCCCAGCTCACAGCGCTGCCTCGGGTGCTGGGCGCCCGGCCCCAGCCCCCCCCCGTCTCGGAGTATCTCAGGAGAATCGCATGAGCGACAAAGGTGGTAGCGACCTCGACGTGTTCGACAGCCTGGCGAACAAGCCAGCTGGGCCCTCGTCGATGCCGAGTGGCGCCGCGCCGAGCGCGCCCGCGCCACGGCCCCCAACCTCACCGCCTGCGCCGCGTCAAAAAACGCTCCTCGGCTTGCCGCCCCCGGGGCCCGCGCCGCGCGTGGTCTCCGCGCCGCCGCCTGCGCGCCCCGCGCCGCCCCCGCCCTCCATGCCCCCCGCTGGGCGTGGCAGCTTACCGCCCCGCCCCCCGCCGGCCGCCACCGCGGCGCCCGTGGACATGGACTGGGACGACGAGGACGAGAAGACGTCCATCTACGACAAGGGCGGCACAGAAGACGCCGCGCGCGCCTTGCTGCGCAGCGCGCCGCCGCCCGCCGCAGGGACGAAGGCCCCCGCCTCGGTGGCGGGTCTGGCGTCGAGCGCGGCGCCGCCTGCGCCCCCCTCAGGTGCTGGCCCTGCCTCAGAGCAGCTCGCGCAGCAGCAAGCGCAGCTCGCGCAGCAGCAGGCGCAGCTCGCTCAGCAAGCGCAGTTCGCGCAGCAGCAAGCGCAGTTCGCCCAGCAGCAAGCGCAGTATGGCCAAGCGCAGTACGCCCAGGTGGTGCAGCCGCCTGCTTCAGGCGGCCGCTCGGCGCTGATGGCGGTGGCGGCGCTGCTCGTGGTGGGCTTGGTGGCGGCGGCGGTGCTGCTGTTCTGGCCCGCCAGCACGGGCAAGCTGGTGGTCACCGTGTCGGGACCGAACAACCGCGCCATCGACTCGCTGCAGGTGTTCGTGGACGGCGCCAAGCAGTGCGACACCTCCCCCTGCATCCTGAAGGACGTGGAGCCTGGGACCCACATGGTGCGCGTCGTCGCCTCGGGCTACCAGGGCACGGCTGACCAAGCGGTGAAGGTGCCGGGCGGCGACGAGGTCGTGCTGAAGGTGGAGCTGGCGGTCGCCACGGGCGGCACCGGCGTGAAGGTCACGGCGGAGGGCGCCGGGCTCAAGCTGTTCGTCGATGGTCAGGAGGTGGGTCCGCTCCCGCAGGAGATCAAGGACATGACCCCTGGGGAGCACACCATCCGTGTGGCGGGCAGCGACCGCTTCGAGCCCTACGAGCAGAAGCTCACCATCACCCCAGACCGCATCCAGGAGATCGGCCCGCTCAAGCTCAAGGTGAAGAAGGGCCTGGCCCACATCAAGCTCGGCGCCGGCGCCCAGGGCGCGCGGGTGGTGCTGGTCAGCGGCGCTGACCGCCGCCCCATCCCCGCGGACAAGCTGGACGCCACGCGCGGCCTGAAGATCGACATCGCGACGGACAAGCCGTACCGCATCGAGGCCACCAAGCAGGGTCACGAGAATTTCCGCCAGGAAATTACCTTCGACGACGGCGAGGCCGAGAAGACCTTCGAAATAGTGATGTATGAGCGCGGCAAGCAGCCGGAGCGGCCAGTGGGCGGCGGCGTGGCCACCCCACCGGTCGGCGGCGGCACCACGCCCAAGGCGGGCGGTGACACGCCGCCAGTCGCGACCGGCAACGGCACCATCAGCATCAACTCCATCCCAGTGTCGAACGTCATCTTGGACGGCCGCCCCCTCGGGCAGACACCGCGCGCTGGTATCAGCGTGGCCGCGGGGAACCACACGGTGGTGTTCGTGCACGCGGAGCACGGCCGCAAGGTGCGCAGCGAGTCGGTGACGGTGGCGGTGCGTTTCCCATGAGGCGCTGTTTGAGGGCGGGTTGAAAACCCGCCCCTACCCGAAGTGGGGTTAGGGCGAGGGCGGGTTGAAAACCCGCCCCTACCCGAGGTGGGGTTAGGGCGAGGGCGGGTTACAGCCCGCCCCTGTCTGTGAGGCGGGGTTCGAACGCCTCAGGGCGAGGGCGGCGCCGCGGCGTTGAAGCGGCGCCAGTCCGTCGCGCACACCGCCTCTGGGGCGCTCTCGCCGGGCGCCGCGGTGACGCCGCGCTCGGAGCCGTCGCAGCGGCCGGCGGAGGCTGCAGCGTCGAACGGCGGCCCCAGCACCAGCCAGCGGTCCTTGCTCACGAGCGGTAGATCCGCCGCCTGCGCCGTGTTCAAGCGGCTGAAGCGCGCCTCCACTCGGGCGCGCGCGCCCTCCGCCAGGCGACTTGAGAGGTAACCGAGCGCGAGCTCTTGGATCTCGGGGTTATCGTTCACCGCCAGCACGCGCTCTAAGAAGCGCTCGCTCGCCTCAAGCTCCCCGTGGTTCGAGTACAGCGTGGCGGCGGTGATGCACTGGTATGGCAGGTTCTCGTTGCTGCCCACCAGCTCACAGGCGCGCGCCATGATGCGCGCGCCGTCGAGGCGCCAGGCCTTGAACAGCTCTGGGTCCCCGAGGTGCGGCGGCGCTAAATACGCCACGTATTGCCCCGCGGTGAGCCACAGCTGGCCGTCGTTCGGCAGCTCCTCAAGGCCGCGCTCGAACAGGCGCCGCGCGAGCTGGTAATCCGCGAGCGTAGGCTTCTTGCTCTGCAAGATCACGAAAGTGTCTGCGAAGCGATACGGCTCGGCGAACTTCGGATCCAGCTCGGCGACGGTGGTGAGGTACTCCCCCACGAACTCGAAGGCGCGCCGCTCCTGGATGTGCTGCCCATAGGAGATGAGCACCCCCACGTAGAGCATGTCCGCCAAGGCGGCGCGGTACCCGAGGCTCATCACCACCGTCTGCTCCGGGCTCGGCAGGCTGTACACGTCCGTCTTGACGCGTAGCGCGTCATAACGCGGCACAAGCTGCCAGCGCGCGCCGAGCGCCCCGAGCACGCCGAGCAAGGCCAAGAGCGCGAGCGCGAAGGTCTCGCGGCGCCTCCTGGGCGAGCGATCACGCCACTTCATGCGGGCCCCGGCTCACTCCACCTCGCGGTGAATATCTATAGGGAAAATCACCGGGTGGGCGCCGTCGCGCGTCTCCCCGCGGATCACGAACAGGCTGCGTAGGCCGTCGCCGTCCAGGTCGCCCTCGGCGCGGGCGCTGAAGGTGCTGTGCCCCTGAGCGTTGCGGCTCTCGAAGGCGAAGGAGTAGGCGTGGGGCACCGTCCACTCGAAGCCGAGCTGGCGCCAGCTGGGGTGGGACCAGGTGCCCGGTGGATCCGTCACCTGACGACCCGCGGGCACCTCCGCGGGGGTGAGCGGCGCGCTCTCCGGGTACGCCACCTCGGCGGCGCGGCCCGCGGCCAGCACGGTGGCGCGCGTGGCCAGCCGGTTCAGGCCGCCGATCGGCTCCGCGAGCCGCGAGGCGTGCAGGTTCTCGAAGAAGGCGGGGATGGCCGCGGCGAGCACCGCGCCGACCAGCGCCACCCCCGCGGCGGCCTCCACTGGGCTGAGCGAGCGCACCGGCGGAGGCTACCATGTGACGGACGGCTGCCAAGCGGTGGGGCGCCACGCTTGCCTGTTCATATTTTGGGGGTTGGACGGCACCGCGCTCATAGGCTGCGCGCTGTGGCGCGGCGCACGGAGGCAGCAGGTGCAAGCGCCACAAAACGGGCACCGCCCCGCGGAGCCTGGGCTCCGTGGGGCGGTGGGTTCACCCAGGGGAGTGGTTCACTCCTCGGGGTTCACCTCACCAATGTTGGGCGCCACGGTAACGATCCTGCCGCCCGAGGTACCCTCCTGAATCGTCCCAGTGATGGTGAAGACAGACAACACGCCGTCCCCGTTCAGATCGCCATTCGCGGTGCCCGTGAAGGTATCCCCCACAGCCTCCACGCCCGAGGCAGCGTAGCCATACATGTAGTACTGGGGCGCCTCCATCGAGAAGCGCACGCACTGCCAGCCGGTCGCGGTGTCGCCCGCGGTCCACTCCGCTGGGCTCGACTGGTACTTCTGGCCCGCAATCTCAGTCTTGCTCGACGGCACCGTCGCCGTCGCACTAGCGCACAGGCGGTTCACCACGCCCGTGGCATCCCCCAGCGTAAGCACCGACGCCGCCATCCCCTCACGGTTGTACGCCGCCGCGGCGTCCTTCCCCAGCTGGCCCAGGGAGTTACGCGCCTCCGCCGTCTTGGCGTTGCGCATGTAGCGGGTCACGCCGTAGATGGCGAGCGCCGCCAAAATACCGACGATCACGACCACGATCATCAGCTCAATCAGGGTGAAGCCGCGCTGGGCTAGCCGCTTATAATTCCGGAAGTTCATGGGTGTCTCTCCTTCGCGGGTGTCACTTGGCGCGCACCAGCCCCGCGCGGCTGCCGCTCGCTCTTGATCCATCCGCGCGGCAACCCGCCGCGCGGTGTTAGAGTGTTCTGATGTGGAAACTAAAGGGTCTGGGTGTGGTCAGGTGCGCGGCCTAGGCGGCGCGCGCCTGATGGATCTTGGAGGCGGCTCCGCCGCTCACTCCCCCTCCCCCTCGAAGTAGATCTCCGAGGTGAAGCTGGAGCTGGTGTAGATGGAGAGCTCACCGTCCCCATCCAAATCTGAACTCGCGCGCACCACGTACCAAGGGCCGCTGGTGGTGGGGTAAGGCAGGTTCTCCACCGTGCCCACCTGGGGCACGGTGCCACCGCTGCCCGCCTTGGTGGCGTAGCCGAACTGCACTGGGCTCGCCGTCTCCACGCCGAGCTCGTTCCAGCGCGCGTAGTCTGAGTGCCCTGGGTTGTTCCAGGCGTACTTCTTGAGGCCTGGGTCCCCTGGGTAGAAGCCGCTCGTCAGGCTAGCTGACACATCCAGGTAGCGGAAGGTCTCGTCCTTGTAGGCCTCCTGCGCCGCCTTGATGGAGCCGATCATGTAGACGGCCTCATTCGTCTTGGAGCTGAGCAGGTAGCGGCGCACCCCGATGGTGGCGAGCGTCGCCAAGATGCCGACGATGACGACCACGATCATCATCTCGATCAGGGTGAAGCCGGCGGCCCGCGCCCGCGCCAAGCCCGCGCTGCGCCAACCACCCGCACCGCGCAGGCCAGCTGGACGCCGGCTGACGAGGAGGAAGGCTAGTGAAGGCCGCATCAGCCACTGCCTTAGCAGCCCCCGTGCCAACCCCCTGCGCCCGTTCAGCGCAGCCCCACGCCCAGCCCCATTTCGCCACAACACCGCATTATTCCTGGGTTTTTGTCGAATGGGTGGCGCGCGCCAGCGCGCCGTATCAGCGCGCGACAGGTGAGCCGCCCCTCACGCGGCGCCCATGGATGATTTTCATCACCCCTCAGCGCGTTGCGTGATGAAGCTCAGCACCTCACCGCAGCCCTACGCCCTTCCGACTGCCCTGTGCCGCCCGGCGGAGCCCTTCCAACCCCCAAAACCCAATAACCCCCAGGAAACCAAGCACCGTGGGCCCCCGCGCCATGCCCGCCTCCATTCCCCCAAACCCAAGCGCCGCGAGGTGGCTACTCCCCGTCGTTCACCCGCACGATCTCGCCGCTGGTGCTGGCGGAGGCGTAGCGCCCAAACACGCCGTCCCCGTTCAAATCCCCCTGGGCGTAGATGACGTACCAGGGCTCCATGATCTCCGAGGCGGGCGGCCAGTTCACCGTCATCCCGGGGGGCTCCACGGGGCTCGTGTTGGGGCGCCCCGCGCGCACGCTGTAGCCGTGCTGCACCGAGGTGGTCACCCCCACGTTCAGCCGCTCCCAGCGCGGGTAATCTGCGTGGCCGTCCTGCACCCAGTTGTATTTGGTGAGCCCGGGGCTGTCCGTCGGGTACAAAGTGCCGGAGGTGGAGACGTCCAGGTACACCAGGTTTTCCGCACGGTAACGCTCCTGCGCCCCGCGGATAGCCTGGATCACGTGCATGGCCTCCACGCTCTTGGAGGTGGTGAGCCAGCGCTTCATGCCCACCAGGGCCAGCGTCGCCAAGATCCCGACGATGACGATCACCACCATCAGCTCCACCAAGGTGAAGCCACGCGCGAAGCGGGCACGAACCAGGGTGTGGCGGGGGCTCTTCATGATTGGATGGCGCTTGTCAGCTGACAAGCGGCGCTCGGCAGCTGACTAGCTCTTTGCACGTGGCGTTCCAGCGTGCTGGCTCTCGACAGCATACCCCAGCTCGCCCCAACCCAGCCAGTCAGCGACAGTCACCCAGGCTCACTCCGAGTTCGGCTCGCTGTCAGGCTCGTCGTCATCCCCTCCCAGCTCGTGCTTCTGGAGCCGGTAGCGGAGCGACGGGAAGCTGATCCCCAGCAGTTTTGCGGCGCGCTTACGCACCCCGCCGGTGCGGCTCAAGGCCTCCAGGAGCAAGCGGCGCTCCACCTCCCCCATCACCTGGTCCAGCTGGCAGCCCTCCTCCGGCAGCTCCACCAGGCTCCTAGCGGAGCCCCCCGCGGCGCCGCTGATCTCCTGCGGTAAGTCCCCGAGCCCGATGGTGCGCCCCACCGCCAGCGCCACCGCGCGCTCCATCACGTTCTCCAGCTCGCGCACGTTGCCAGGGAAGGGGTAAGCCTCCAAGGCGCGCAGGGCGTCCTGCGTCAGGCCTTGCACGTCTTTGCCCATCTCGCTGGCGAAGCGCCGGATGAAGCGCTCGGCGAACAGCGCTAAATCCTCCCGCCGCTCGCGGAGGGGGGGCAGCGTGACGCGGATCACGTTGAGGCGATAATACAGATCTTGCCGGAAGCGCCCGGCGGCCACCTCGGCCTCCACGTCGCGGTTGGTGGCGGCGAGCAGGCGCACGTCCACCTCCACCTCCCCGGTAGCACCCACCGGCCGCACCCGGCGCTCCTGCAGCACGCGCAAGAGCTTCACCTGCAGGCTGAGCGGCAGCTCCCCCACCTCATCCAGCAGCAGGGTGCCGCCGCTGGCCTCCTGAAATAGCCCGCGGTGTCGCGCGCCGGCGCCGGTGAACGCGCCCTTCTCGTGGCCGAACAGCTCGCTCTCCATCAGGTGCTCGGGCAGCGCCCCGCAGTTGACCACCAAGAGCTTGCCTTCACGCCCGGAGCGCTCGTGGATGGTGCGCGCCACCCGCTCCTTGCCGGTGCCGCTCTCACCGGTGATGAGCACCGTGGTGCGCGCCTGGGCGATGCGGTCAATCAAGCTGAGCAGCGCCTGCATCGCGGCGCTCTTGCCGATCAGCTCGCGGTCGCCGCCGCTCGTCACCTTCGCGCGTAGGCGCTGGTTCTCGGTGACCAGCGCCTGCTTCTCGAGCGCCTTCTCCACCAGCGCCGCCAGCGAGTATGGACTTGGACGGACCGGCACCGCGTGGG
>CAYQAC010000180.1:9470-10215 GCA_964415255.1 uncultured Polyangiaceae bacterium
CCAGCGCCGCCAGCTCCTTCGGCTGAAACGGCTTGGTCACAAAATCGTAGGCGCCCGCGCGCATTGCCTCAATGGCGTTCTCCAGGGTGGAGTGCGCGGTGAGCAGCACCACCTCGGTCGCCGCGCTGCGCTCCTTGGCGGCGTTCAGCACGTCGAGGCCGGTGCCGTCAGGCATGGAAAGATCGGTCAGCACCACAGGGAACGGCTGCGGCGCCTGGGAAATTGCCTCGCGCGCCGCGCGCACCCCCGGCGCCAGCACCACCTCATACCCCTCGCGCCGGAACAGGATGCTCAGCATCTCCCGCAGCCCCGGCTCATCGTCCACCACGAGCAGGCGCGTCGCGGGCGGAGGCATCGAGTCCATGCTCGCTCATTACCACAGCGCAAGCGCTAGCAGGCACCCAGGCCGCGCGTAACGTAGGCGCACCTCGTAGGCCTAGCGACCGTCGCTGCGCCGGGCGTGACGTCAGTGCGGCTTCCAGGATCGGGTTTGGGGGTTGGTAGCCCCGGAGGTCAACCGGCAGACGCTGCAGTCAACGCGCCCCGTTTGTCGTGCTACGCTTCGAGGGCTTCCCTTTCGGGGCCACGCCCCCAACGCTTCAACGGCGTCCAAGCCGCCTTAAACCATGCCTCACCCCTCCCCGCGCCGCGCGCGCTCACGCCCGAGCACCCTCAGCTCGCCGCTCGTCCCCCTGAGCGGCGCCGTGCTCGCCGCGCTCGCGCTTGGAGCCGGCTGCAGCGGAAG
>CAYQAC010000181.1:0-1358 GCA_964415255.1 uncultured Polyangiaceae bacterium
GGACTACATCATCGAGCTGAACAAGGGCGGCACCCAGGTGCTCGAGCGCTTCGCGTCGATCTTCCTCACCAAGATCCTCACGGGGGACGATCCCAACTTCCTCGACATCCGTAACCCCTCGGGCGCCGGCGTCGGCGGCATCGCCTACAACTACGACGGGAACATCTTCATCAGCGACGAGGGGCGCATGCTCCACGAGATGGGGGACGACACCTTCCTGCTCGGCCACGTGGACACCGCCAAGTACCGCGAGCTGATGACTCACGAGACGGTGCGCGCATCGCTGATCGCAGGCAACCTCGACGCCCAGACGGACTGCGGTAACTGCACGTACAACCCGTACTGCGGCATCAAGCCCGAGAACAACTACACCACGCATGGGTCTATCCAGGGCCGCACGCGGGAGAACGCGATTTGTCAGGTCCACAAGGGGATCCAAGACTACCTGTTTAGCAAGCTGGCGGAGGACGACCCCTCCACCATCGAGATCTTCCGGCGCTGGACCACGGTGCGCGAGCGCTCGCACTTCCTCCAGACCGGGACCGCCTCATGACGTCGCCGCCAGGCGCGGCCACCACCACAACGGATGTCAGGGACCCTGTTTTTTTGGGGGTTGGACGGCACCGCGGCGCGAAGCACCGTGACGCCGCGCTGAGTGGCGGTGGTGCGCGCGAGGCTGAATCGATGCGGCGCGACGGAGCAGCATTTCCACGTGGATTATTCAGCTGCGCGTGGCTCAGCCCCTCCGGTGCTCGAGCAGCCGCGGCCGCCCTCCTGCTCCTGACCGGCTGCGACTCCGCCGACACGCGCCCTGCCCCCGCGGCAGATCAGCCCCGCGCTGAGGTCCCGGCCGCCACCGCGGCCGCCGCGCCGAGCGGCATGTTCAGCGCCGGCGCGCGCTGGCTCAGCTACGAGGAGGGCCTGAAGCAGGCCCGCAGCACCGGAAAACCGCTCTGCGTAGTGGTGTACGCGGAGTGGTGCGCACGCTGCCGCGAGCTGGATCAAATGATGCGCACCCCGCGCTTTGAGGAGCTCAGCCAGCGCTTCGTCATGGTGCGTCAAGACGCCGATCAGGGCGCTGATTGGCTCAAGGCGCCTCCCTTCGTGGAGCATGGCACCTACGTGCCGCGCGTGTTCTTCCTCTCAAGCGAAGGCGCGCTGCGCACGGAGCTGAAGAGCCCGCACCCGCGCTTCCCCTACTTCTACTCGGCGCAGCAACCCGAGGCGCTTGAGAAGACCATGCGCGCCGCGCTGGGCAACTAAACAGCTCAGCTGACCTGAAGCGGCGCCCCCCAGTCGCCCAATTCATCAGAATGGCTGTCTAACGCGGCGAGGGCCGCTGGGTCAGCGACCCTGCT
>CAYQAC010000181.1:1368-2125 GCA_964415255.1 uncultured Polyangiaceae bacterium
CCGCGCTGGGCAACTAAACAGCTCAGCTGACCCAGCGGCCCTGCTTAATCGCTGAGCGCCGCGCTCGGCTCGCGGGCCCGCTGGTTGAGCCAGCTCAGCGCCTCCGCGTAGCTTGCTTTGCGCCGCGCCCTCGTGACGCGCTGCGCCGAGCGCGCGGCCTTGCGCGAGCGGCCCTGAGTGCCTCAGGCTAGCGCCAGGCCACCCCACTGGACCGCCGCTATGCCTCAACCGACCTCGACGCTCGCTGATCTGGTTTGTTTCAACGACGAGAAGCTCGGCCAGCGCTTCGGCGCCAAGCCGATCCCGATGTCGACGCTGTACGAGGCCTACTTCGACGGCGCCATCGATCTCAAGCCGGGCGTCAGCATCGCGGATTTGCTCGCCAAGCGTCAGCTGTTCGTCAAGTACTCGCTGACGCAAGATCACCTCAAGTGGGCGGTGAAGAACTTCGTGCCGGAGGTGAGCCTCAACTCACGCGCGAGCGATCTGCGCGTGGTGCGGGACCACTACGACCGCGGCGGCGAGTTCTTCGAGCGCTTCCTGGGGCCGCGCATGGCCTACACCTGCGCCCACTTCACCCACCCAGGTGAGAGCCTGGAGTCAGCTCAAGACGCCAAGCTCGCGCGCGTCGCCGCGCGGCTCGAGCTCAAGCCATCGCACCAGCTGCTCGACATCGGCGCAGGCTACGGGACGCTCGTAAGCTACATGGCGCGCGAGCATCAGGTGCAGGCCACCGGGATCAGCCTGGCGCACAGCG
>CAYQAC010000181.1:2135-6026 GCA_964415255.1 uncultured Polyangiaceae bacterium
CTCAGCTCACCAATGAGCGCATCGCCGCCCTAGGCCTCAGCCCGCGCGCTAAAGTACGCTGTGCTGACTATCATGAGCTGGAGGGCGAGCTGTATGATCGCATCACCTGCCTGGAGATGGTGGAGCACGTGGGCGTGAAGAACCTCTCGAGCTTCCTCTCACGGGTGCGCGAGCTGCTCGCCGACGATGGCCTCTTCTTGCTCCAGTGGACCGGCCTGCGGCGCGGCCTGCAACCTGAAGATCTGATGTGGGGGCTGTTCATGAACCGCTACATCTTCCCCGGAGCGGACGCCTCCTTGCCGCCAGGGTCCATGCTCAAGGCCACCGAGAAGGCGGGCTTCGAGTGTCAGCTGATGGAGAACCTCAGCCCACACTACGTGCTCACCATCCGCGCCTGGGCAGAGAACTGGGAGCGCCAACGCGAGGCCATCGTAGCGAGCTTCGGTGAGCGCTGGTTCCGCATCTGGAGCTTCTTCCTCGCCTGGAGCAGCTTGGTCGCCAAGCAGGGCAGCGCCGCCTGCTTTCAGGTGGTGCTGAACAAGAACGAGGCGAGCTTCGATCGCATGGCGCGGCTCTCTCAGGGCGCTGAGCTTGACCAGCCGGCGCGTCAGCCCGCGCGCCCGCGCGAGCCGGCGCTCGCCGCCGAGTAGCGCACGCGCCCAGCGACGCGCGCCGGCGTGACATAAACTGACAGGGCATAGCGGCGCTGCCGCGCAGGGCCTTGCCAAACCCCCCGCCCCTGAATCCCCGCTCGGCGACGCGTCGACGCTCCCATACGCCGCCCAGAGCGCACAGGCCCGGCCGCGTGAGCTGGTTCGCTAGAGGTAGTGGGCCCCGTCCGCGTGGGATATACCGCCGCATGCCTCACGCGCCGAGCAGCCCAAGCGACGCGGCCTCCCGCCCGGGCCTCGCGTCGCCGAGCGAGGATGCGCTCAGCGCCGCCCTCGCGCGCCTCGGGCACGACGCGTTCCGCCCTGGGCAAGAGGAGGCCATCCGCAGCCTGCTCGAGGCGCGGCGCCTGCTCTTGGTGGCGCCCACCGGCGGCGGCAAGAGCCTCATCTACCAGCTGCCGGCGCTGCTCTTGCCCGGCACCACCCTGGTCGTGTCACCGCTCATCGCACTGATGCAAGACCAGGTCGCCGCGCTCACCGCGCGCGGCGTCCCAGCGACCTTCCTCGCCGCCACGCTGAGCTCGGACGAGGCGCGGCGGCGCCTCTCGGAGATCGCGGAGGGACGCTACAAGCTGATCTACGTGGCGCCGGAGCGCCTGGTGTTCGCCGGCTTTCAGCAGCTGCTCGGGCGCATTGAGTGCCCGCTGCTGGCCATCGACGAGGCCCACTGCATCTCCGAGTGGGGCCATGATTTCCGCCCGGAATACTTGCGTGTGGGCGAGCTGGTGCGGCGCATGAGCTCAGCCCGGGTGCTGGCCTGCACCGCCACCGCCACCCCCGTGGTGCGCGACGAGATCTTGAGCCGCCTCGGGCTGCCGAGCGACACGCCGCAGCTGCTGCGCGGCTTCGCGCGCCCCAACCTCACGCTGCGCGCCCGGGAAACAACCTCGCGGCGCGAGCTAGGCGAAGCGGTGGACGCTCAGCTCGCCGAGGCGCTCGCGCGCCCCGGCGCTGGGAAAGGCAGCGCCATTGTCTATTGCGCCACACGCCGCGCGACGGACGAAGAGGCCGCGCGGCTCGCTCAGCGAGGCTGGCGCGCCGCGGGCTACCACGCGGGCCTGGGCGCGGAGGAGCGCGACCGAGTGCTCCGGCGCTTCTCGGAGGGCGCGCTGGAGGTGGTCGCCGCGACCAACGCCTTCGGCATGGGCATCGACCGCGCCGACGTGCGCGCGGTGGTGCACCTCTCACCACCTGGCTCAGTCGAGGCCTATTATCAGGAGACCGGCCGCGCGGGCCGCGACGGGGACAGCGCCTTCGGGCTGATGCTGTCGAGCGCTCAAGATTTCCCGCTCCGGCGCCGGCTGCTTGAGCTACCAACGGACGACGTGCCGCCCGATCCACGCGTGGTGGAGCACAAGTGGAGCCTGTTCCTTGAGCTGATGCGCTGGGCGGAGGGCGGCTCGTGCCGTCACGACGCGATCCTCCGCTACTTCGGCACCGCGGATGAGGACCTCAAGGGCTGCGGGCGCTGCGACGTGTGCCTCGGGCTCGAGGACGAAGACGAGGCCACCCAAGAGGAGACGACGCTCGTGGTGCGCAAGGCGCTGAGCGGCGTGGCGCGAGTGCAGGGCAAGTTCGGCCTCGGCGCCGCGGTGAACCTCTTGCGCGGCAAGGTGGAGCGCCGGCTCACCTCCGCTGGGCTCACCCAGGTGAGCACCTTCGGGGTGCTCCAGAGCTACTCAGAGCGCTGGCTCACGCGGCTGCTCAGCCGCTGCGTGACGGCGGGCTGGGTGAGTTTTGTGGGCGTGGACCGGCCGCTCGTGACGCTGACGCGCGAGGGACACCAGGTGATGATGGGGCAGCGCGCGCCGCGGCTGCGGCTGCCAGCGAATGAACAAGGCATCTCAGCTGACCGCACCGGGCGCCCAGCGCGCGCAGGGCGTAAGCAGAGCGGGCTGGCAGCGCACGCGGAGCTCGACAGCGGGCTCCGCGAGCTGTTCGAGGCGCTGCGCGCGGTGCGGCGCGCGCTGGCGGAGGAGGCGAGCGTGCCGCCTTACGTCGTCGCCAGCGACCGCAGCCTGCGTGAAATGATCGAGCTTCGTCCGCGGAGCCACGCGCAGCTTGAAGAGGTTTTTGGGTTCGGCCCGGCGAAGGTCGAGCGCTACGGGGACGCCTTCTTGACGGCGCTGGCGGCGCACTCATGAGGCCACCCAAGGCCGAGGGCCCGCGCGGGCCGCGCGCTGCGGGTCAGCGCGCCGCGCGCGCGCCGGACGTCTCCTTTGCGGGCATCGAGCGCGCGGCGCTCGCCTACCTCACGCGCTTCGACTCAAGCGTTCAGAACCTGCGCCGGGTGCTCACGGAGCGGCTGAAGCGCGCCCAGCGCGCGACGGAGGGGCCCCTCGACGCGGCGCGAGCGAAGTCGGACATTGAGGCGCTGCTGACGCGTTATCAGCAGTCTGGCTTACTTGATGACCGCCGCTACGCGACGCATCAGCTGGAGAGCCTGAGGCGGCGCGGCGTCTCGCGGCGCGCCGCCGAGCAGCGCTTAGTGCAGCGCGGCGTCGGGCGTGAGCTGCTCGCTGAGCTGCTCGAAGCCGAGCAAGCAGAGTCCGAGGTGGAGGCCGCGCGCGCCTACTTGCGTCGGCGCCGGCTCGCCCCGCGCCACCTCGAGGCCACCTCGCCCTGGCCTGAAGAGCCTGAGGAGCCTGAAGAGCCTGACTACCTGGACACCTCAGCGCAGCCTGAAGGCTCACCGTCTCGGGCGGCCCAACGCGAGGCGAACGCCCGCCAGGAGCGCGGCCCCAAGCGGCGCGCCCCCTCCGCCGCTGAGGCGCAGCGCCAACGCGCCCTGGCGGCGCTTGCCCGGCGCGGCTTCAGCTTCGACGTCGCTCGCCGCGCCCTCGAGGCCGAGAGCAACACCGCGCGCTGAGAGCGACACCGCGCGCTGAAGCCCTCAGCGAAGGGCGGCGCGCTGCGAGCGCCGCCGCCGCACACCATAAGCCGCGGCGCCCAGCGCGCTCACCAACACCAGCCACGGCGCGCGGTCAGTGTCACTGACTGGGCTCGCTGGGCTCACTGAGCAGCCTGAGCCGGTGTCCACCGCGTTGATGCGGGGCGCGCCCGCTGCGCCACCGATGGGGCCTGCGTCAGGCAGCGCCGTACCGCCCGAGCCACCGCTCGCGCCGCCCGCGCCGCCCGCGCCCACGCCAGCGGAGCCGCCCACTCCTCCAGCCGCACCGCCAGGGCCTGCGGCCCGATATCGTCAGCCACCTGCCTTACG
>CAYQAC010000181.1:6036-10213 GCA_964415255.1 uncultured Polyangiaceae bacterium
GCCGCCCACTCCTCCAGCCGCGCCGCCCGCGCCGCCCGCGCCGCCTACGCCCGCTGCCTCGCAGGCGCTCCCAACGCAATCAAAACCCTCTGCGCAATCGCCAGGCCCGCCGCACTGGGTGGCGCACACGTCGCCGCTACAGCCGTAGGGGTGACACGCACGAGCGCCGCCGGTCAGGCAGCTCCCGCTGCCGTTGCACATCGACCCAGGCGTGGCGACGCCGTCCTGACACGAGCCAGCGGCGCAGGCCACGCTGCCCCCGGGGAACACGCAGCTCTGGCTCGTGCCCTCGCAGCTCCCGGCGCACACCCCGCTGCCACCACAGCTGGCCCGGCCGCCCCGCGGTGAGCCTGTGATGGGCGAGCACACCCCGATGGACCCTGGCTCCGCACAAGAGGCGCACTGCCCTCCGCACGCGGTGTCACAGCACACGCCGTCCACGCAGTGGCCGCTCCCGCACTGCGCGTCGCCGCTGCAAACCGAGCTGTCCGGGAGCAGCGCGAGGCAGCGGCCACCACCGCAGAACTGGGCCGCGCCACACTCACCGTCGGTGTCACACTCGTTGCAGCTCGGCCCATCGCAGCTGAACGGCGCGCAGGCGATCTGCTGGGGCGATGAACAGCTCCCCGAACCACTGCAGCGCCCCTCCAAGGTGGCGACGTCCGCCGTGCAGGCGGCGGCGCGGCACACGGTGCTCGCGCCAGCGTACAGGCACTGGCTGCCATCCACCCCGTCGCAGCTCCCGCCGCAGCTCGAGCCGTCGCTCGCGCATGGAGGCCGCGCGCCGCGTGGCGCGCCGCTCGTCGGCGAGCAGATCCCCTCGCTCCCAGTGACGTCGCAGGCCTCACACTGACCGCCGCAGCCGCTGTTGCAGCAGAAGCCGTCGACGCAGCGCCCGCTGACGCACATGGAGTCCCGCGAGCACTGGTCGCCATTCGAGCGCAGCGGGCGGCACACCCCCGCGGCGCAGAACTCAGCCCCCGCGCTGCATTGTCCATCTACCTGACAATCGCCATCGCACAGCGTCCCCGCGCAGACCCCGGTGGGGCAAGCCAAGGTCTCCACCGCAGGGCAGGCGCCCGCACCGTTGCAGGCCGCGGCGAACGTCGCCTCGCCCGCAGCGCAAGCCGCCGCGCGGCACTCCGTGGCCACGCCTGGGTAGGCGCAGGCGGCGCGCTGCACCCCGTTGCAGGCGCCACCACACGCTGAGCCGTCATCGCTGCACGCGGAGCGCCCGCCCACCGGCGCGCCGGTGACGGCGCTGCAGGTGCCGACGGAGCCAGCGCTGTTACAGGCCTCACACTGGCCATTGCAGGCCGTGTCACAGCAGACGCCGTCGGCGCACACCCCGCTGCTGCACTCCGTGCCCGCGCTGCACGCGGTGCCGTTTGGCGCGCCGGTCACGCAGGTTCCCCCAACGCAGCGGAAGCCGGTGATGCACTGGCTATCCGCGGTGCAGGTGGTCATGCATGCCGTCGCGCCGCAGCGGTAGACACCGCAGCTGACGGTGCTGGTCGAGGCGGGGCAGCTGCCGCTGCCGTCACACAGCGCCGCGGTCACCTCTTGACCTGCAGCGCAGGTGGAAGCGCGGCACTCGATGTTTATGGGCAGGTCGCAGGCGGTGCGCAGCGTTCCATTGCAAGAGCCGCTGCACGCGCTCCCATCACCGGCGCAAGCTGGCCGGCTACCGCGCGGCGCGCCCGTCACCGCCGAGCACTGACCCAAGGAGCCCGCCACGTTGCAGGCCTCGCACTGGCTCCCGCAGGAGCTGTTGCAGCACACACCATCGACGCAGTTGCCACTCCCACACTGGCGGCCCTCCGTGCAGGCGACGCCATCGGTGAATTTCGGCGTGCACTGACCCAGGCCGCCACACCACGCGGTCGAGTGACACTGGGCGTCGTCGCTGCAGCTGGTGTTGCACGCGGTGGCGCCGCAGACGTAGGGGTTGCAGGGCTGGGTGGTCGGGGTGGGGCACGACTTAGTCGTGCCGTCGCAGTGGGTGACGAGCGTCGCCGTCGACCCCGTGCAGCTCGCCGCGCCGCACTGGTGGCTCGTGGGACGCACGGCGTCCGCGGGGCACAAGGCAGTCAGGCCGTCGCACTGTTCGGGAGCATCGCAAACGCCGTTAGCGTGGCGACACACGGAGTCGACTGGCCTCAGGGAGCAGGTCCCCAGTGCGCCAAGCACGTTGCACGCCTCACAGTCCTCCGTGCTCCCGCCGCCGCAGGCGTTGTTGCAGCACACCCCGTCCACGCAGTGCCCTGACGCGCACTCCCCCGCGCCAGCGCAGCTCTGTCCCTGGCTCAGCAAGCAGGTCCCCGAAGAGCTGCAGGTGTTGGCCCCCTCGCAGGTGCCTGGGTCCGTTCCCGAGGTGATGGCCACGCAGCTCCCGCTTGGGTTGCCGCAAGTGCGACACTGGCCGTTACAGGCGCTCTCGCAGCAGCGACCATCCACGCAGTGGGTCGACGCACACTGGCTGTTCGCGGAGCAGGTCTGCCCCTGAGCGCTCAGGCAGGTCCCCGAAGAGCTGCAGGTGTTGGCCCCCTCGCAGGTGCCTGGGTCCGTCCCAGAGGTGATCGGCGTGCAGGTCCCGCTCGGGTTCGCGCAAGAGCGACAGTCACCGTCGCAGGCGCTCTCGCAGCAGCGACCATCCACGCAGTGGGTCGACGCACAGTCACCCCCTACTGAGCACGCGGCGCCCAGTCCGCTCACGCAGATCCCTGAGCTGCAGCTGCTGGGGCTGTCACAGGTGCCTGGATCGGTCCCCGAGGCGATGGGCTCACAGGTCCCGCTCGGGTTCGCGCAGGAACGGCAATCGCCACTGCAGGCGCTCTCGCAGCAGCGGCCATCGACGCAGTGGCCCGTCGCGCAGTCGCCCGCAGCCGCGCAGGACTGCCCCTGAATGAGGCGACAGCTGCCCGCCGCGTTGCAGGTGCTGGTGCCCTCGCAGCTGCCTGGATCGGGCGCGGAGGTGACGGCTAAGCACGCTCCGCTTGGGTTGGCGCAAGAGAGGCACTGGCCGTCACAAGCGCTCTCGCAGCACACCCCGTCCACGCAGTGCGTCGAGTCGCAGTCCGTGGCGTCCGTGCAGGCGGCCCCATTAGCCAGCGCAGCTGACTGTGCTGCCAGCGAAGGCTCGGGCTCCTCATGGTTCCCAGAGCACCCCACCACCCAAAGCCACGCCACCCAAAGCCAAGCCAACCGCCTCATAGACACCACCGCCCGCGAGGGTACCCCATCCCGCTCAGGGCTACACGTGAATGCTCACGATCCGGGTTTTGGGGTTTGGCAAGGCACCTCAAGCGACCCACTGGCGAGCGCTCATAGCCCTCAAACAAGCAGCGTCCGCGGCGGGCAGTGCGCGGCGGCGCTAGTCACCCGTGGAGTCCACCGGGAGTCGCCTGCTAGCGAGCGGGGCGCCGCTCGCGCTGCCTTCAGGCGGCGCTCAATTCCAGCGAGAAATGGTGCTCCACCGTCGCGCTCTGGTCGAACAGCTCCCGTGTGCCGCCGGTCCTGACGTAGCCCCGCGCCTCGTAGAAGCGGTGCGCGGGGATGAAGCGTGTGTCGCTCCACAGCTCCACGGCGGGCGCTCCGGCGGCGCGCGCCGCCTGCTCCACCAGCGCGCACAGCCGCGAGGCGAGGCCGCCTCTTCGCGCGAACAGGTCCACGTACAACTTCTTCAGCTCAAACCCAGCGTCCGTCGGCACGTAGCCGACGCAGCCCACCACCCGTCGAGCACGCTCCGCCACCCAGAACGCGCCCCCCGCGCGCCCGAGCGTGCTCTGAATGGCGCGCAGCTCCGGCATCTCGCCGTCGACGTCGAGCACGCACCCCGGGTACTCGGCGAACACCCCGCCGATCAGCCGCATCAGCTGCGGCCCGTCGTCGTCGCGCGCCGCGCGCAGCGTGATGAGCGCCCGCGCCTGACCCCCTCTCATCGACCACCCGCCATCATCACCTCTAGCCCAACGGTCATCCACTACCATGCGTCAGTTATCCTGTCTTAAACCGCGCGACGGAGCGCGCGTCAGTCGCATTTAGTTCGTTCAGCTGTCTTTATTCGAGCAATCAGTTTGTCTGTCTTTATTCGAGCGACCAGTAGTGGAGCGTCGCGAACCACGCCGCCGGCTCTGGGGTGAGCTCTACCTGGGCGCGCCCACGGGGAACATCTTCC
>CAYQAC010000182.1:0-10147 GCA_964415255.1 uncultured Polyangiaceae bacterium
TGGGCCGAAGCCTGGTGGTGGCGCACCGGGTGGCCCATAGCCTGGCGGCGGCGCTCCAGGTGGCCCGAAGCCAGGCGGTGGTGCTCCAGGCGGCCCGAAGCCAGGTGGCGGTGCGCCGGGCGGCCCGAAGCCAGGTGGCGGTGCTCCAGGCGGTCCGAAGCCAGGTGGTGGGCCCGCGTCGGGGAAGCCAGGCGCGCCTGGGGGAGCGCCGGGTGGTGCTCCTTGCGGCTGACCCCAACCGCCCGCAGCAGCGCCAGCACCGCCACCCCCGCTCAAGTCGGGCGCGAGCGTCTCCCCGAAGGGATTGAGCCCAGCGGCAGGCGCGCCAACCCGCTGCGGGTTATCCGCTGGCGGACCCCAGCCGCCCGCGGCAGGATCGCCAGCCACCGGAGGCGGGCCATAGGGGGAGCCAGCCGGAGGGGGGCCCCAGCCCGGAGGCGGCGCAGCGGCGGGTGGCCCCCAAGCTGGCGGCGCGCCACCAGGAGGAGCGCCTGGCGGCGCTGGCGGGGCGGCCGCCGCCGCGGGTAGCGGAGCGGCACAGGAAGCGCAAAACTTCGCTGCGTCGTCATTGTTCTGGCCGCAGCGCGGACACTGGATCATGTCAGATAACCTCCGGTTCGTACGCCTCACCTGAGGGGAGCCCTCATGGCCGGCGCCAGGTCGGCGCGGAGCATACCTGGTCAGTCGGCGTCCGAGTACCGTAAGAGTGCATCTGACTGCACTATCACGCGCTTTTTTAGGTGGCGCGACGGCTCGCTCAGGCTCAGCTGCGCCTGTGGGGGTGCGCTGGGAGGGTGAGCCCAGCTCCGCGCCCCTCCGACCCCCAAAAATGGCTGAGCGGGCCGCCCGGCCCGCCCTCGCTCAGTGTCACTGACTGTCAGCGCAGCTGACGCGCGCGCTCGATGAGCACGCAGCCTAGAGCCGCTTAAGTGAACAGCAGGACCTGATCCGGAGCGCTGCGCGTTGGCGTAAGCCAGCAGCGAGCCCCGGGAGCTCGCCGCTAGCGGCTGCGATCCTTCGCGTCGCGGACGCGGGCTGCCTTGCCACGCAGCGCTCGTAGATAGAACAGCCGAGCGCGGCGGACCACACCCTCGCTGATGACCTCGATCTTCTGGACGCGTGGGGTGTGGAGCATGAACGTGCGCTCCACGCCGACGTTGAAGCTCACCTTGCGCACCGTGAAGGTGCTGCGCGCCCCGGCGCGGTGGCGCTTGAGCACGATGCCCTTGAACACCTGGACGCGGAGCTTGTCGCCCTCGACGATCTGGTAGTGAACGGCCACCGTGTCACCCACCCGAAAATCGGGCAGATCAGTGCGGAGGTTCTTCGCCTCGAGGGCTTCAATCTTGCTGAGGACAGGGGTGGACATCGCTTTTGCCCTTTGGTGCTGCTGCGAGCGAGTGCGCTCGAACTGGCTGAAGGAACCGGGTGGCTAGGGAGCCGTTGGAGTGAGCTCGGCGCTGGCTTTTACTACGCCGCGGCGCTTGGCAGGGTCAACCGACCCAACCGCTCCTCCCTGAGGGGTGCGGGATTATGCACGGGGGGCCAGGCTAGTCAATGCCCGGGCGACCATTTCTTGGCGCCGGCATGAGCGCCCTAGCTTACTCCCTCAACGCGCGCCGCGGGCGCGCCGAGGCAAGGCCAGGACACGGCTCGCTTGACCAGCCAGGGCCCTGGGGCTATGGGGCGAGGCCGCTCACTGGCAGGTCAACCTTTCCTTTGCTCTCTCGCCGCTGCGTTCAAGCGCAGCTGGCCTGAGCCCAGGCAAGGAACCTATCAGAGGGCAGCAGGCACCGCCAGCCGTGGCGGCGCCCCCGCCGCTTCAGCCCACACTCATCCTCTTTTGAGGAGTGGGGGCCAGCCTTCCTAAAAAGTAAGGCAAGCGGACGGTAGCGGCACCCAGCGCTTCGCGCGCTCGGGGGCAACGGGCCGGATACCTCTAGGAGCCAATCAAGATGAATACGAACCCAGGCATTATCGGACGGAAACTCGGGATGACGCAGCTGGTCGCGGCGGATGGCACCGTCACTCCCTGCACCGTGATCGAGGCGCGCGCCATCGTGGTGGCCAAGCGCACCCAAGAGAAGGACGGCTACGACGCGCTGGTGCTCGGCCTCGGCGACGTGAGCGAGAAGCACGTGAACCGTCCGGTGGGCGGCCTGTTCAAGAAGAACCAGGTGACCCCCAAGCGTCACCTGCGCGAGCTGCGCTGCTCGGCAGAGTACGCCGCCACGTTTGAGCTCGGTCAGGAGCTAGGGCTGGGTGAGCTGTTCGAGGTGGGTCAGTTCGTGGACGTGCAGGCCACCTCCAAGGGCCGCGGCTTCACCGGCGTGATGCGGCGCCACAACTTCAAGGGCGCAGTGCGCAGCCACGGCGCGCACGAGTACAAGCGCCACGGCGGCTCCATCGGCTCCAACATGACCCCCGGTCGCGTGTTCAAGGGCAAGCTCATGCCGGGTCAGTCAGGCAACGCGACGGTCAGCGTGCTGAACCAGAAGGTCGCTGGCGTGATCGCTGAGGAGGGCCTCATCTTGGTGCGCGGCGGCACGCCCGGCGCGCGCGGCGCCATCGTCACGGTGCGCGGCGCCGTGAAGAAGAAGAACGGCGGGCGCGTCGCGTCTGCCTGAGCTCACCGAGCCTCCGGCGGCGAACGTGAGCGAGCCATCGCCGTTCCCTTCGCCGCCGCCGTTCGCCGATGAGCGAGTGATCCACTGCACCGAGCGCCTGCTGGTCGTCGACAAGCCGAGCGGGCTCCCGGTGCATGGGGGCGCCGTTGTGGGCGCTGACTTGGTGGGGCGCCTCGCGGCGTGGCTTCGCGCTCGCGGCGAGGCGGAGTACCTCGCGGTGCACCAGCGGCTCGATCTTGGCACCAGCGGGGTGCTGCTGTTCGGTCGCGACCCAGCGCTGAACGCCGCGCTCGCGCGCGCGATGGAGGCGCACGAGGTGAGGCGTGAGTACGTCGCGATCACGCGGGACGTGGGCGGGCCGAGCCACGGCCTGATGGAAGATCAGCTCATCACCTCGCGCGGCTCACGGGGGATGGAGAGTCGCCTTGTTTCGCGCGGTGGCAAGCCGTGTCGCGCCCGCTTCCAAGTGCTGAAGCGCGGCGGTGGGCGCGCCTGGGTCGCGCTGTTCCCGGAGACGGGCCGCACCCATCAGCTCCGGGTGCAGCTCGCAGCGCGTGGGATGCCCGTGCTCGGCGATCTCCAGTACGGTGGGGAGCCGGCGCCGGCGGCGCGGCTCATGCTGCACGCGCGTCGCCTCGAGCACACTGGCTTGAGCCTCTCGTTTGAGGCGCCGGTGCCTGCCGCGTTCGAGCACGCGCTCCGCGGTGACTCAGCGCTCGGCTTGGAGGCCCCGCGTGACCTTGAAGCGCGCCTGCTGGACGCCTGGGTGGCGCGCTACCCGCTGCCGCCGAGCGTGCACGCGCTCAGGCTAGTGCATGAGCTGGGCGACGCGCTGCCTGGGGTGTCCATCGACGCCTACGCTGAGTACGCGGTGCTCTCGGTCGCGAGCGATGAGGCGCGCGTCGCGGCGCCGCGCATCGCTGAGTGGCTGCTGGGGCGCGGCTTCCGTGGGGTGTACTTGAAGCTGCGCCCACGCGCGGATCTGCGCGCGGAGAGCCGTGAGGCGCTGGCGCCCGCGGCGCCGCTGGCTGGGGAGCCCGCGCCTGAGGTGCTCACGGTGCGGGAGGGGGAGGCGCGCTACTTAGTGCGATTGGCTGACGGACTCTCCACCGGGCTGTTCATCGACCAACGAGACAACCGCGAGAAGGTGCGGCGCATGGCCGCCGGCGCGCGGGTGCTCAACCTGTTCTCGTACACCTGCTCGTTCACGGTGGCGGCCGCCTTGGGCGGCGCGCGGGAGACGGTGAGCGTTGACTTGAGCGGCCGCTACCTCGCCTGGGGGCGCGAGAACCTGGCGCTGAACCAGCTCGCGAGCGAGGCGCACCGCTTCATCCGCGCGGACGCGGCGGACACCCTGCGCCGCGCGCGTGCGCGCGGTGAGCGCTTCGACTTGGTGGTGCTCGATCCGCCCAGCTTCGGCGCGCACGGCAAGAAGAGCTTCTCCGTCGCGCGCGACTACCCGAAGCTCGCTGAGGACGCAGCGGCGGTGCTCGCGCCGGGCGGGCGCCTGCTCGCGGTGACCAACCACCGCAAGACCAGCGCTGAGCGGCTCCGTGGCTGGCTCAGTCAGGGCGCTGGGCGCGCGGGCATCACCGCGCGGCTCGAGGCCGCGAGGTCGGGCGCCGACTGCCCCGCGTGGCCCGGCGGTGAGTCGCCGACCAAGGCCTTCTGGCTCCAGCGGACTTAGTCAGCTTGTCGGCCGGGTTGGGCAGGGCGGACTTAGTCAGCTTACCGCCGTACCCTGCGTGGCAGGCGCAGTCAGCTCAGCGCCGTATTACTTGAGCGCTCCTAAAACGCGTCTTCCCCCGTGAGCGCCTTGCCTAGCACCAGGGTGTGCACCTCGTGGGTGCCCTCGTAGGTGTACACGCTCTCCAGGTTCAGCATGTGACGGATGGCGGGGTACTCCAGCAAGATCCCGTTGCCGCCGAGCAGGCCGCGGCAGCGCCGCGCGACGTCCAGCGCCACGCCCACGTTGTTGCGCTTGGCGAGGCTCACCTGCACCGGGCTGAGGCCGCCTTGGTCCTTCATGCGCCCGTAGTGGAGCGCCAAGATGTCACCCTTCACGATCTCACTCGCGAGGTCGGCGAGCGTCGCCTGCACCAGCTGCTTCCTCGCGATCGGCACGCCGAACTGGGTGCGCTCGCGGGTGTAGCTCACGGTGGACTCGAAGCAGGCCTTGGCGGCGCCGAGCGCCCCCCAGGCGATGCCGAAGCGCGCCTGGCTCAAGCAGCCGAGCGGACCCCCGAGGCCCTGCTTGCCAGGCAGCATGCTTCGCGCGGGCACGCGGCACTCATCCAGCACAATTTCCCCGGTGGTGCTGGCGCGCAGGCTCATTTTTCCATGGATAGTCGGCGTCTCGAAGCCCGCCATCCCGCGCTCCACGATGAAGCCGCGGATGCTCCGCGCGTCGCCGTCATCCACCTTGGCCCACACCACCGCCAGGTCCGCGAAGGGCGAGTTGGTGATCCACATCTTGGTGCCAGTGAGCACGTAGTCGTCACCGTCCTTGCGCGCGCGGGTCTGCATCGAGCTTGGGTCCGAGCCGCTGTCCGGCTCAGTGAGCCCGAAGCAGCCGATCAGTCGCCCCGCGGCCATTTCCGGGAGGAAACGCTGCTTCTGCTCCTCGTCGCCGTAAGCGAAGATGGCGTGCATCGCCAGGCTACCCTGCACGCTGACGAAGCTCCGGAGCCCGCTGTCCCCGTACTCCAGTTCTTGCAAGATGAGCCCGTACTCCACCGCGCTCATCCCGGCGCAGCCGTAGCCCTTGATGCTCGCGCCGAGCAGGCCCATCTCGGCGAGCTCCGGGATCAGCTCCTTGGGGAAGCGCTCCTCCTCGAACAGCGTCGCCGCTTGGGGGAGGTAGCGCTCGCGCACCAAGCGCCGCACCGAGGCGCGGATCATGCGCTCCTCATCGGTGAGGTGCAGGTCGAGGGCAGACAGGGTGTCCAGGCTCATGGGGTCGGTCATGGGGATCTCTCGAGTCGGCGCGTGCTCATGGGTGCGCCGGCGCCAGGGTTTACCATAGGAAGCAGGCGCTGCTTATCGAAGTGGCTTATCGAAGCGCGCTTACTGAAGCCCGCGGAAACTGGGCCAACCGGCGCGGACTCCGTTAGGCGGCGAGCATGTCGGAGCGGCGCGCGCTTGGGTTTTTGACCGCCTTGGTGGCGCTCACCCTCAATTGCTCAGGGCTCAGCTCCGAGCAGCGCGTCGCGGATGAGGCCAGGGGCGAAGCTGCGCTCCCGACCAACGACGTGGGCGATGAGGGCGCGACCGCGCCCGGCACCAAAAGGCCACGCCAAACCCCCAAAAGAGAACTCGAGGTAGGGGCGGAGGTCGCTGCAAAGGCGAGAGTAGCCAGCCAAGCTGACGAGCGGGCGCCGGAAGGTGGAGCGACCGCGGACAGCGACCTAGCCGAGCCCCTCGACTACCTGGCAGATAGCCTGACGGCTAGCCCCGTCGACGAGGAGCCGGGCAAGACGTCAGCTAAACTGACAGATAAGCAGAAGTCAGCAGCTGAACTGACGGATGACGCCCCGCTCGACGACGCCCTCGAAGCGGAGCAGGAGCCAGCAGAGCCAAACACCCAGCTGGTGCGGCTCTCGGAGCGCGCAGGGACAGGGGTTTTGGGGGTTGGGACGCCTGAGCCGGCGCTGACCGGCGCCCCCACACAAGACCCTGAACCCGACCCGGAGCACGCCCTGGTCGCGCTGCGCTACGAGACCTTCGTCTTTGAGCGCCCGAGCTGGCGCGCGCGGAAAATCGGGTACCTGCGGGCCGGCGCCCGCCTGCGCCGCAGCCCCGAGCCACACCTCAAGAGCAAGGATTGTCAGGGAGGCTGGTACCAGGTGGAGCCGCAGGGCTTCGTGTGCGCTGGCAACACCGCCACCACCGATCTCACCCACCCCGTCGCGGTCGCCGCGCGGGTGCGCCCCGACCGCTCCTCAGGGCTGCCTTACGCCTATGGGCTCGCCAAGTACCCGCCGCCGCCGCTCTACACTAGGCTCCCGAGCAAGCGTGAGCAGGCGCGCGTCGAGCCCGATGGGCGGCGCGGGGGCGCGCCTGGGTTCCAGCTCGAGGCGGCGCCGCCGAGCTTCCTTCATGGCGGCGCTCAGTCACCCAACCTGAGCGGCGCGCCGCGCGCCGCGTCCACCGTGTACAGCGGGCGGGCGTTAGGTCGCAGTGGGTTCGCCTTCCTGTCTTTATTCGAGCACGAGGGGCGCCCGTTCGGGCTAACCACGGAGCTCTCCGTGTTGCCCTTGGATCGCCTGCGCACGGTCCCCAAGACGGAGTTTCGTGGGATCCCCATCACCGGCAAGGGTCACGTCGCCTTCAACCGCAGCAACGCCGCGGCGCTGTTCTCGGGCTCGCCCCGCGAGGGCCTGAAACAGGCGCGCCTGCTCGGTCACCGTGAGGCGGTGGAGCTCACCGGGGAGGCGACCACGGTGGGCGCCGCGCGCTACCTGAAGACGCTCGAGGGCTACTGGCTGCGCGACACCGCGCTCACTCACATCACGCCCATGAAGAAGGCGCCGGGCTGGGCCAAGGAGGGGCGCACTTGGATTGATGTTTCTATCCTAAAACAAACCCTGGTGGCCTACGTCGGTACGCGGGCCGTGTTCGCCACCCTGGTGTCGACGGGCGCCGACGGCCTGGGGGATCCTGAGAAGACGCGCTCCACCGTGCAAGGGCAGTTCCTCATCCACACCAAGCACGTCACCGCCAAGATGAGCGGTGATGAGCCCGGCGATGAGTTCGATCTGAAGGACGTGCCCTACGTCCAGTATTTCAACCAGGGCTACGCGTTTCACGCGGCGTACTGGCACGATGGCTTCGGGCGGCCGCGCAGCCACGGCTGCATCAACCTCGCGCCAGAGGACGCGCGCTGGCTGTTTCAGTTCACCGACCCCCCGGTGCCCCAGCGCTGGCACGGCGCCATGGCGACGGGCGGCGGCACCCTGGTGCACATCCACCCCTAGGACGACTGACGGTTTACCGTAAGTCGATCATGGGCCAGAGCGGCACGAAGCAAAGCCGCGCCGAGCAGAGGATCAGGGAAACCGGGCCCTCGCCCTGCATGGGGCCGGTCTCCCGGGTCTGTCTGGTGGCAAACTGATCGCCGCTTGAGAGCAGCGATCTCACAAGCGTAGTGTCTGGTACCACTCGAACAAGCTGAAGCGACGATCAGTCGTGAGCCGCGCGGCGAGCACGGCGAGCGGCATCACGACGCGCCCGGTGTGAAGCTCAAGCTTAAGCGCCTCAGGGCCAGGGTCGGTGCTGTCGAACCAGTGTCCGCCGAGCTCACGGCGCGCTAGCTCGCCGACGTAGCAGCCCACCCAACCGGAGGCTCGCGCGTTGGGCTCAGGCGCTGCCGCAGCGGGGGCGGGGGCGAGCAGCTCAAGGTAGTGGTCGAGTGCGCCCAGATCCGTCACCTGGCGGCGCAGTGGGTGCTGAAGCTGGCTCAGCAGCCTCGCGATCGGCGATGAGGGGAGGGAGCGCGCGATCAGCGGCGCCTGGCCGGCGAGCGGCCACGGGCCAGGCCACGGCGTGGGGGGTGACACCGCGAGCGACAGGTGGTGTTGCCAGGCTGAGCTCGTGGTGTGGGGCAGGGTGGAGGCGAGCGCGCGCATCAGCTGGTGGCTTGCGCCGTTCGTCAGGCGCGCATCGACGAGCCTCACCGGCTCCCAGGTGCCGCCGCGGGCGATCACGCGCGCGCCGAGGCCGCTCGTCAGATCACCGTCCCATCGGCCACGGTGCGCCTGCCTGAGCGCCTCACCCACGTAGCTGCCGAGCATCAGGCTGAGCGCTGAGGAGTCGCTCGGCAACGCTGGGCGCGGCTCCGCGCCGTAGCTCGCGAGCAGCGCGGCGTCGACCCGCGCGATGGACGCGAGCGAGAGATCGTAAGGGGCGAAGTCGCGGAACAACGGCGCGCTGGTGAGGTAGGTTGCGCACAAGCTCGCGAGCAGCTGGAGATCGGGCGGGGCGCCGAGGGTGAGCCGCTCAAGCTGCCTGCGGATCATCGACTCAAGCGCCGCCAGCCCATCGGCGTCGCCCGCGGCGACTTGGAGCTCTGCGTCGTCGAGCAGCGGCGCCCAAACGGGCACCTGGGGCTCTGCTTCAGGGTTGATGCCGGCGCTCGTGAGCACGCCCCGGAGCAGCTCCGCCTCGTCTGGATCGCGATCAGCCAGCCGTTGCCACGCGAGGGCCGCGTCCTCTGCGCGGCCGAGGGCGGAGGCGGCGCGGGTCAGCGCCGCCAGCGCGTCGACTGAGCTCGGGTCGAGGCCGAGCGCGCGCTGGGCGGCGCTCAGCGCCCGCTGCGGCTCGCCTTGGAGCGCTAGCAGATCGGCGCGTAGCGCCAGCGTGAGGCTTGGGTTCTCGGGGGAGAGGCCGAGCGCCGCGAGGGCCTGCTCCGCCAGGGGCAGCGCGCTGGGCTCGGCGCCCCGTCGCTCGGCGCGCAGGGCCGCCCAAGCGAGCACGAGGTAACTCGCTGGGCTGCCGCCGTCGGCCTCCACGGCGCGCCGCGCGTGCGTCAGGGCCGCCTCGAACTCGCCCTGGACGAGCTCGAGGCGCGCGACGCTGGCGAGTAGCTCAGGCGACATGTCAGGGAGCTGTGCGAGCTCTGCGAGCTCGGTCAGCGCGGCGCGGCGCTCGCCCTGGGCGAGGAGCGCGCGGCAACGCATGAGCCAGCGGCTAGGTGAGCTCTGAGGATCGCCGATCGCACTCAGCACCTCGCTGGCGCGCCCCGCCTCCAGCAGGCTCCCTAGCTCGAACAAGCTGAGGCCCGTGGCCAAGGTGCCGTGAGCCATGGCCGCTGGCGCGCTGGGCTCAGTGCTGCGCCCTGCGCGCTCAGGTGGGCGCGGCTCGGTGCTGCGTCCCGCGCGCTCAGGTGGGCGTGGCGCAGTGCTGCGCCCAGGGCGCTCAGGTGGGCGCGGCTCGGTGCTGCGCCCTGTCTTGGCGTAGGTGGCGCTCTCACGCCCGACGCGCTCGCTTGGCTCGCGGGGGGTGACCTGAGGCTGCGCGGGCGTCTCCGAGTAGCGTCCTGCGCCGCTCGGCAGCCGCGACTTGAGCAGGAAGGGAGCGAGCGGAGGGCTCCCTGGCGCTTTGGGTCCGCTCGAGGCCATGCGCCGCTAGCCTATCAGGCTAGCGGCCAAAAGCAGGGCCGACTGCTCCGGCTCACTGCGGCGTGCTGGCCTCGTCCCCCTCGTAGTCCATCGCGCAGCGAAATCCGTGGCCATAAGACTGGGTTTTCGGCAGGGAGGCGTACCGGTAGGAGGGCCACAGCCACTCGCGGAAGCCACCGTTGAAGGCGCCGCCGCGCAGCACGCGCTTCTCTCCGACCTCCGGGCCGCGCGGGTCGACCCGCGCGTCAGGGGTGTAGGTGCCCTCGTAGTCAGCCACCCACTCCCACACGTTGCCCACCACGTCATAGGGGCCGAAGCGAGAGCGCCCGTCCGGGAACTGACCGACTGGCGAGGTGGTGGGGTAGCCGTCGTCCGCCTCGTACAGCGCGGAGAGCTCCTCGC
>CAYQAC010000183.1:0-5398 GCA_964415255.1 uncultured Polyangiaceae bacterium
TCGTCGATGGTGGGCCCGAGCTCGAGCCGTGGCTGCTCACCATCGAGAACCTCTCGAACGACGAGGTCCACCGCCTCGCCAAGATCAGCCTGCTCGAGGAGAGCTTCGGAGAGAAGGAGGAGATCTGCGCGGATGTGCTGCTCCCACCCGAGCTGCCGAAGTCGAACATCATCTCCTCGCTCACGTTCAACGGCGGCAAGCTGTACGCCTCGGGCAAGGGGGAAGACGAGGGCGACACCTTACTGCTCGTGGATCCATGCACCTGCCGCGCGACGGTGGTCGGCCGCTACGGTTACAGCTACGTGCCCGGCATCACCTCCACCGGGACGCAGGACATGTTCGGCATCACCACCACCGCCGACCTCTTGCTCACCATCGACCCCGCTACGGGCGTCGGCACGGAGCTTGCGCCGCTCGGCTCCGACTACAACACGGTGGGGCTCAGCTGGGCCGGTTCCGCGCGGAACACCCTGCTCGCCATCGACGGGGCGGGGGACACCATCGTGGGGTTCGACCCCAGCACCGGCGCGCAGATCGGCGAGCCGCTCCCGCTCGACTACAACTTCACCTCCGTGGGCGCCGAGTACCACCCTGGCTTTGAGACGCTGTACGCCTGCTCTAGCCCTGGGGACCTCTTGATGGTCGACACCGTCACCGGGAAGGTCACCGTCGGGCCGTCCCTGAATCAGCCCGGCTGCAACAACCTGGCGGCGCCCTACGGCGAGGTGGCGTGCGTCTCGGTGCGCTGAGCTGCGCCTGAGTGGCGCTGAGCTGCGCCTGAGTGGCGCTGAGCGGCGCCTGAGCGGCACTGTCAGGGTGACTGACGGCGTGCGCTGAGCGGCGCTGGGGTGTGTTGTCAGGGTGACTGACGGCGCGCGCTGAGGGCGCCGCCGTCAGGCGGGGCCCGGCGCCAGGTAGCTGCTCTTGGGGAAGCGGGCGGCGGCGTCCTTCAGGGCGCTGTGGAGCAGCTCGGGGGTGAGCACCTCGGGCAGCAGCTTGTAGCTGCCGTCGGGCAGGTAGATCACGTAGATGGGGATGGCGGAGCGCCCGAGGCGCTTCATCTCACGCTCGAGCACCGGCTGGTCATCGGTCATGTCGGCCTTCATCGGGAGGATTTGGCTGTCGACGAGGAGCGCGCGCGTCGCCTCGGTCTCGATCACCGCCTTCTCGTTGGCCTTGCAGCTGATGCACCAGTCCGCCGTGAAATCCACGAACACCGGGCGCTGGCGGGCGCGCTCACGGGCGATGCGCGGCTCGTCATAGGCGAGCCAGTTGATCTTGCCGTCCTTCACCACCGGGTGCTCGTGGTCAACGGTGGCGCTCGGCGCCTCCGCGACGCGCGACTCGACGGACTCCAGCTTCACCCACATCCCCATCGCCACGATGCCCACCACCAAGAGGACGCGGGTGCCGACGCGACGTGCGAGGCTCTGCATCAAGTTGCCGTAGCGGCCCACCACCCACAGCAGCAGCCCGAGCCCGAACAGCGCCCACAGCATGCGGCTACCGCTCGCTGGGCTGAGCTTGCCGAACAAAATGCCGCCGAGCCACACGGCGGTGCCGAGCAGCGTGAAGCCGAGCAGCTGCTTGAAGGTGTCCATCCACGCGCCCGGCTTGGGCAAGAAGCGGCGCAGCGAAGGGACGTGGGTGAGCAAGAGGAACGGCGCGGCGAGCCCGAGCCCGGAGGCGGCGAACAGGAGCAGCGCCTCGTGTGGGGGAGCGGCCAGCAGGGCGTAGGCCACCGCGGTGCCGAACAGCGGCGCGGAGCAGGGGGTCGACAGGATGGTCGCCAAGATGCCGTTGATGAACGAGCCGCGGTAACCATCGCGCCCCGGACCGCCGCTCACGCCCACCGTGATCTCGAACACCCCAAAGCAGTTGAGCGAGAAGGCGAGCAGCACCGCCACCATCACGGCGAGGAAGCTGGTGCTCTGGAACTGCTTTCCATAGAACACCGCGTGCCCAGCTGCCTTCAGGCCGATCAGCACCCCGGCCAGCGCCAGGAACGTGAGCACCACGCCGGCGGTGTAGGCCAGCCCGTGCATGCGGTTAGTGGCGCTGTCGTTCTCGGAGTGCTCGAGCAGGTGGAACACCTTGAGCGTGAGCACCGGCAGCACGCACGGCATCACGTTTAAGATCAGCCCGCCCAAGAACGCTAGGCCAGCGAAGTAGAGGAGATCCATGGGCTCGTCGGCCGCGCCGCTCAGCAGACGCGTCGCTCCTACTCTAGAGCACCGATCGGCTCGCCACCAGGGGGGGAGGCGCGCCGCGCCAGCCCCCTCAGCCCCAATCAGCGCGATCCCCAAGCTACAGAGGGGGCTAAGGGAGCTCCTCAGCCCAGCGCGTCGCTTCCATCATGCTAGCGAAGGTCTTCACCGGGAAGTCCGTGGCGCGCGCCCACAAGAGCGTCGTGATCACCCCGCGGCCGAGGGCTGTGTTCATGACCACCCCCATCCCTCGCACGTAGCGCTGCGTCAGCGCGGCGTGGGTGGTGAAGAACTCGATGAAGCGCTCCCGCGTGCGGGCGTCTGGCACGTCCGCGAGTCGGGCGTCGATGACCAGCGCGAAGCGCTGACGGCGCCCGAGCGCCTCAAGCGCCTGAGCGAAGAAGGGATCGAGGTCGCTTGGGTGCAGCTTGGCACCGAAGCGCACCTTCAAGACAGGCCAGCCATCGGTCTCGAACTCGGGGACGCTCACTCGGGGCCGAGTGTCTCATAAACAGCGCGATGCGTGTCACGCCGTCTGTATGAGCTCGCTTGAGCCTCGCGAGCGTCGGTGCTCGCCGCGAGCGGCTCAGGCCGTGTGAGCTCGCTCGAGCCTCAAGCGAGCGTCGGCGCTCGCCGCGAGCGGCTCAGACCGGGAGGTGCGGATGGGATTCGAACCCACGTATGATGGTTTTGCAAACCATTGCCTAACCGCTTGGCTACCGCACCCAATGAGGGCCCTGCCTCGGCGCTACGACGCTCCGGCGGCGGGCCGCGTACTCTGGACGGCCGCTTCCTCCACGTCAAGCGACAAACGCAAGCCACCAGGGAGCGCCGCTTCAGCCGCCGCTAGGCCAGGCTGACGGCAGTGGACGCCTGAACGGCCCTGCGCGCAGGCTCAACTAGCCAAGCCGCCCGCCGCTTCAGCCGCCGTTAGGCTCAAGTGGGCGGCGTCTGCAGGTCTTAGCCGCCCGCAGGCAGCCGTCCGCAGCGCGCCCAGTTGAGGGGCGCTCGGCGGCCTGTTCGCGCTGAGGTGGCAATCAGGTGACAGCTGCACGGAGCCGCCGGTTTCGCGCCGCCTGCGCCGGCCGGCCGGTGTATGGTCGCGCGCCCATCAAGACCGCCGCCGCGCCCTTCGCTCCAGCGCCTCAGCGCGGCCCTGACCCAGTTTCCAGCAGGAAGCCCTCACGCATTGCCGCAGGGAAATTAAGATGTCCGGAGCGACCACCAGCGCCTTGCCGAGTCACAGCCCGGAGTTCCGGCGTCGCCGGTTCCTCAACTGGTTCCCGATGGGGCTCACGTACGCCTTCCTGTACATGGGGCGCTACAACCTCACCGTCGCGAAGGGGGCGCTCGGCGATCTGATGACGAAGGAGGACTTTGGCATCATCTTCGGCGCTGGCACCTTCGTCTACGCCTTCGCCTTCCTCCTGAACGGGCCGCTGGTGGACCGCATGGGCGGGCGCCGCGGCATGCTCATCGCCGCCTCGGGCGCGATGGTGGCGAACCTGCTCATGGCGGGCTACCTGTTCCACGTCGTCTCCTCAGGGAAGGCTGATGAGGCGCCGCTCCGCCTGGTGTTCTCGCTGCTCTACGCCGGGAACATGTACTTTCAGAGCTTCGGCGCGGTGAGCATCGTGAAGGTGAACGCCCACTGGTTCCACGTGCGTGAGCGCGGAGGCTTCAGCGGTATCTTCGGCACCATGATCTCAAGCGGCATCTTCCTCGCGTTCACGGCGAACCAGTGGTTCCTGGACGCGTCGCGGGTGGTGTTCCCGGGGCAGCCAGCGCAGTGGGTCGTGTTCGCGGTGCCGGGCGTGTTGCTCGGGGTGATGTTCATCGTGGAGTCCTTCCTGCTGCGCGATCGACCGGGGCTCGCGGGGCACCGAGACTTCGACACGGGTGACGCATCGAGCGGCGACGACAGCGCCGGCCCCATCCCGGCGCTGGTGCTGATCCGGCGCATCCTCACCAACCCCATCATCCTCACCGTCGCCTTCATCGAGTTCTGCACTGGGGTGCTGCGAAACGGCGTGATGCACTGGTTCCCGATCTACGCGCAGGAGGTGTGGGCGCTGCCGGACACCCACCTGCTGCGCTACGGCTCGTGGGAGAACCTGTGGCTGGTGGTGGGCTGCTTCGTGGTGGCGGCGATCAGCGGGCTGCTCGCGAGCCGCGCAGCGGGGGCGCGGCGCGGTTACCTCGCCATCTTGGGCGGGCTCGCCTTCCTCGCGCCGTTCGTGCAGGGTGGTTGGGGCGGGATCCTGTTCATCGCGGGGGTGGTGGGCGGCAACGTCGCGGGCTGGGTGAGCGACTTGTTCTTCCAGAGCCGCCGCGGCCCCGCGGCGGCGGGTATGTACGCCTTCCTCGCGCTGTGCGTCGCGGGCATGATCTTCACGTTGTCGCCCTCCACGGCCAAGGTGGCGACGGCCGCTGAGGGCCTGGGCCTGATGGCGGGCGATGAGATCGTGCGCGTCGGGGACCGCGGGGACTTTCGCGGCTGGGTCGACGTGCAGCAGGCGATCGCCTGCTTCAAGCCCACGTGCGAGCGCTCCACCTGGGACGTGAGCAGCTGCCTGTGCACCACGCAGGCCAGCGCAGATCCTGGCAGCGCGCCTGCCTCCACCGGGAGCATCCCGCTCACCGTGCGACGAGGGGGTGACGAGCTGACGCTTCAGGTGAAGGACCCGGCGCCGACTCAACGCGCTGGGGATCGCCGCCGCATCAAGGCGAGCCCGGAGCTGCCCATCTCGCCCTATGCGCTCGGCATCTTGGTGTTCCTCGTGAGCCTGTGCGTGATCGGCACCCACGGCCTTTTGTCAGGGACCGCGACCATGGACTTCGGGGGTCGCAAGGGGGCGGCCACGGCGGTCGGGGTGATCGACGGCTTCGTGTACCTGGGCACTGCGGTTCAGTCGATCAGCTTGGGCTACATCACGAGCCATGATTGGGCCTATTGGCCCGTGTTCTTGCTGCCCTTCGCGGTGCTCGGCTTCGTGCTCTCGTTGCGGATCTGGAGCGCCAAGCCAAAGGGCGCCTCGGCGCATTAGCGCTTCGGCGCGCTGCAAAGCCTTTCAAGCGTCGCACGCCCAGGTAGGCTAGCGGCGTGTCGTTGTCGCGTCGCGCAGGTGCTCTTCAGGGCACAGCCTCATCGGGCGCGGTGCCCAACCCCATGGGCCCCCTGCAAGCACGCT
>CAYQAC010000183.1:5408-9852 GCA_964415255.1 uncultured Polyangiaceae bacterium
GATGGAGGCGCTGCTGGGTCGCGACACACGCGGCCAGCTCTTGCGCGGCGCCGCGCAGGCGCTCGCAGCGCGCGGCCTCCGGGAGTGCTCGGTGGAGGACATCCTCGCCGCGTCCGGCTTCTCGCGTCGCACGTTCTACAAGCTCTTTCGTGGCAAGGAAGAGGTGCTCACCGCGCTGTTTAGCGGGTTCACGCGGCTCCTCGTGGAGTCCGTCAGAGCGGCTGTCGAAAGTCAGGAGCGCCCTGCGGAGCGCGTGATCGCCGCGGTGGATACCTTCCTCGAGCTGCTTGAGCTGGGGGGGCCGCTCTTGCTCTCGTTGCACGCGGAGGCCATCTCTCGAGGCTCGGGCTTGGCGGTGCATCGCGAGTACGTGCTCAGTGAGCTGACGGACCTGCTGAGTGAGCAGGTGCGCGCGCACCTGGGCGTGCGGGTGGATCCTTACGTGTACCGGTGCCTGCTGCTCGGGATGGAGGGGCTCGTGCTCGAGGCGGGGGGGCGCGGCGAGCTGACGGCGGAGGAGCGCGGCCGCGTGCGAGCGGCGGTGCTGCCGGTGCTGCTGCGGAGCCTAGCGCCTTCAGGCGTGACGCTGGCGCGGCTGCCCGTGGTGGCTGATGTGCCGCCAGGGGATGAGGGGTGACGAGCGCCGCGCAGGACACCCGATGCGCTGCGCGTGGCAACGGCAAGGGCGCAGCATGCTGCGCCTTCACCGCTGCGGAGAACACGAGCAGTCGCTGGTGCAGCGTCGGGTGCGGAGTCTGGTAGCGTGGGCGCCATGAAGCAGAGCAGGATTCGTGGGCTGCGGGCACCCTTCGTGGTGACCACCGCGGCCTTGGTGGTGGCGTGTGGTGGGGGTTCCTCAAACGAGGCCTCTGGGGGCACGTCGGGCAGCGGCGGCACATCGGGCAGCGGCGGCACATCGGGCTCTGCGGGCATCGCAGGCACGGGAGGCAAGCCCGATTGCCCGACCAGCGTGCCCGCTACATGGGAGTATTGCCCCGAGGGCATCAATGAGGCGGGCGGCTGTCGATATGACCAGAGGTGTCAGAGCGGCGACTATCAGTTCGTGATGGAGTGTACTGAGCTGGAGGGGGGGCACAGAGGCTGGAGCCTGCAGCCGCAGGACTGTGAGCACCCGAGCGACTCTTGCGAAGACAGCTCCTTCACCTGCTCCGCTGGCGGCTGGGGCATGTTTACGACCCCCAACCCGCCGCAGCCATGCCCAGCGACCAAGCCTGAGCCTTCGAGCACCTGTGATGATTCGCGTTGGGGCTACCGGAGTTGTGGCTACCCATGCAGTGGTGGCTCGGGGTGGACGGTCGGTAGCTGTGAGCACGGCGCCTCTTGGGGCGAGCGTGGGGACGAGCCCGTGTGGGTGTTCGATGGAGCCTGCGCGGGCGACTGCTCGCCTCATGATGGCGGCGTGCGAGGTCAGAGCCAGCAAGGGGTGTTGGCAGGATAGCGGCTGCCAGGTCATAGTGACGAGCGGCTGCTCCCTCGCCGCCGAGCACTGCTCAGGCGCCTTCTACGTGAACCTAGATGCTGATGTCGCAGCCATCGAGGCGTTTGATCGCGCACACTCGGAGTGCCTCGGCGCTTCGTGCGCCACTTGCCAGGAGCCGCCGCCAGCAGCCGAGTGCCGCGGTGGCGAGTGCCGCCCACGCCTCCCACCCGGCGCGCCGTGAGACGGCTCAGCCAGCAGCGATAGGCAAGCGAGAGGCGGGGTGTGCTCTCGTCAGTCTAGTGGAATAGAAGGTGGCGCGAAGGGTGCGCATGCTGATCGCCTCGCACGGATGAGGGCGTACGTTTCGAATCGTCGTGGGGAATTCAAGCTGTGCGGCGAACACGAGCGGTCGTCGTCGAGGAGCAGGGCGCGAGGTCTGCTAGGCTCGCGACATGAAGCGCATCGGGATTCGTGGGCTGCGGGCACCCTTCGTGGTGACTACCGCCGCCTTGGTGGTGGCGTGCGGCGGGAGCTCTTCGAATGGGGGCTCTGGGGGCACTGCGGGCAGCGGCGGCACAGCGGGCAGCGGCGGCACATCGGGCAGCGGCGGCACATCGGGCAGCGGCGGCACATCGGGCAGCGGCGGCAGCTCAGGTACAGGAGGCAGCCCTGACTGCCCAGCCACGTTGCCCTACGAGTACATGCCTTGCCCCGAGGGCATCAATGAGGCGGGGGGCTGTCGATATGATCTGACGTGTCAGAGCGGCAGCCATCAATTCGTGATGGAGTGCGGTGAGCATGGCTACTGGACCGTGCAAGAGCAGGCCTGTGAGTACCCCCACGACTCCTGCCAAGACGCCTCCCTCACCTGCTACGACGGCAACTGGGTCACTTGGGGAGGCACCAACCCACCGCCGCTCTGCCCGGAGATCAAGCCCGAGCCTTCCAGCGCTTGCGAGGCCTCGGGTTGGGGCTACCGGACCTGCGGCTACCCCTGCAGCGGTGGCTCGGGGTGGACGGTCGGCCGCTGTGAGAACTACGCGAAGCCGGTGTGGGTGTTCGATGGAGCCTGCGATGGCGACTGCTCCCCTCACGAAGGCAAGCTGCTTCAGGCGATCAGCGACAACAAGCTCTGTGAGCAGGACAGCGACTGCCAGGTCGTGACGACGAGCGGCTGCTCCCTCGCCATGGAGCACTGCTCCGGCGCCTTCTACGTGAACCAAGACGCGGATCTCACCGCCATCGCGGCGCTCGATCGCGCGCACTCGGAGTGCCTCGGCACCCAGTGCACCACGTGCCGCGCGCTGCCACCGGATCCGGTGTGCGTGAACAACAGCTGCTACCCTGGGCCGCAGCCGTGAACCGCCCCGGCTGATCTGCTACAAGATGTCGCATGGGTATCGGGGGTCTTAGGATGCGTGAGTTGCGAGCGCCGTTTGTCATCACGACCGCCGCGTTGGTGGTGGCGTGTGGTGGGGACTCGGTGGGGAACGCTTCGGGCGGGGCGTCAGGCAGCGGTGGCACAGCGGGCACCGGTGGCACGGCGGGGAGCTCTGGCAGCGCAGGCACAGGAGGCACGGCGGGCAGCTCTGGGAGCTCTGGCAGCGCAGGCACGGGAGGCAACCCCGACTGCCCAGTCAGCGTGCCATATCCATGGGAGGATTGCCCTGAGGGCATCAATGAGGCGGGTGGCTGTCGCTATGATCAGCGCTGTCAGAGCGGCAGCCATCAGTTCGTGATGGAGTGCGGCGCGGAGGGCTGGACCCTGCAGCGGCAGGCCTGTGAGCACCAGGGTGATTCTTGCGACCACTCCGCCTTCGCTTGCTTCGATGGGAGCTGGAGCTTCGTCGCGACCCCCAACCCGCCGCAGCCCTGCCCCGAGCTCCAGCCTGAGCCATCAAGCGCCTGTGAGGAGTCGCGTTGGGGTTACCGCACCTGCGGCTACTTCTGCGGGGATGGTTCGGGGTGGACGGTCGGCCGCTGTGAGAATGACTCGCTCTGGGGCTCAGTTCACCCCAGGAAGCCCGTGTGGGTGTTCGATGGAGCCTGCGATGGCGACTGCTCCCCTCACGAAGGTAAGCTGCTTCAGGAGATCCAGGCCAACAAGGACTGCGAGCTGGACAGCGACTGCCAGGTGCTGACGACGAGCGGCTGCTCGCTCGCCGCGGAGCACTGCTCCGGCGCCTTCTACGTGAACCAAGTCGCCGATCTCACGGCCCTGGAGGCCCTCGATCGCGCGCACTCGGAGTGCCTTGGCGTCCAGTGCACCACTTGCCGTGCGTTGCCGCCGGCGGCCGTGTGCAACTACGGCAAGTGCTACCCACAGGGCGGCCTAAACGGGGAGCCATGAAGGGGATCGTGCGTGGGGTTCCGCCAGCTTGGTGAGGTGTCATCAGCCGCAGCTGAGCGTCAGTTGGACTGACGGTATGGGGCCCTCAGGGGGTGTGCTGGCTCACGGACGGCTCGCTGACAGTCGTGACCCGGGCAGTTGCGGTGAACCGGCCTGGCTGATCCGCTGCGCAGCACCAGCTGTGCCATGTGGCACAGCTCCCGCGCACAGGAGCGCTCCCACGCGCCACATTTGAGCCCCTGAAAGGGTGGCACAAGATCTGCTACAATATGTCGCATGGGTATCAAGCGTCTTGGGATTCGTGGGTTGCGGGCACCGTTCGTCAGCACCACCGCCGCGTTGGTTGTGGCGTGCGGCGGTGACTCGGTGGGTGACGGCTCGGGAGGGACATCAGGCAGCGGCGGCACGGCAGGCAGCGGCGGCACGGCGGCCAGCGGCGGCACAGCCGGCAGCGGCGGCACCGCCGGTAGCGGCGGCGCAGCCGGCAGCGGCGGCGCGGCGGGGGGCTCTGGCAGTGCAGGCACAGCGGGCAGCGGTGGCAGCGCAGGCACCGGAGGCAGCCCCAACTGCCCACCCACGCCGCCCTCGGAGTACGAGACCTGCCCTGAGGGCATCAATGAGGCGGGCGGCTGTCGATATGACGTCGCCTGCCA
>CAYQAC010000184.1:0-9637 GCA_964415255.1 uncultured Polyangiaceae bacterium
CTCCCTATGTTCCTGATGTTCGCGGTGGTCCTAGGCCTCTGCAGCGTCTTCTTCTTTGGCGGCCAGCTGCTCGGCGACAAGAAGCCGAGCCCTGGGAAGCTGCAGCCATTCGAATGTGGAAACGACAGCGACGGCGCTCAGAACATGAAGATGAGCGTCAAGTTTTACCTGACGGCCATCCTGTTCGTGGTGTTCGACATCGAGGTGGTGTTCATCTACCCCTGGGCCACCTTGTTCAAGGGGCTCGGGTGGGTCGGGTTCGCGACCATGCTCACCTTCATCGGCGCGCTGATCGTCGCGCTGGCGTACGTGTGGAAGAAGGGCGCGCTCGAGTGGGAAAGTTGAATCTCGGATCTGCTGGGCGATTTGAGGAGACACATGGGTGAGCTGAAGACCACTGAGACCCGCATCGTTCAGCCGAGCGAGCAGGGCTTCGCGACCACACGCTTTCAAGACCTGCTGCACTGGGCGCAGAAGTACTCGCTGTTCATGTACCCCTTCGTCACCGCGTGCTGCGGGATGGAGTTCATGGCGGTGACGAGCCCGCGCTACGATGTGGCCCGCTTCGGCGCTGAAGCGCCGCGCTTCTCGCCCCGTCAGGCTGACTTACTCTGGGTGGTGGGCACCATCAGCCAGCGTCAGGCGCCGATTTTGCGCCGCATCTGGGAGCAGATGGCGGAGCCGAAGTGGGTGATGGCGTTCGGCACCTGCGCCAGCTCCGGCGGCTTCTACGACAACTACGCGACGGTGCCAGGCATCGACAAGATCATCCCTTGTGACGTCTACATCCCGGGTTGCCCCCCGCGCCCAGAGGCGGTGCTCGATGGGCTCTTGCTGCTGCAAGACAAGATCGCGCGTGGCGATCGTGAGCCGGCGATCGTCAAGCCGCGGACGGACCCTGCCACGAGCAAGGACCATGGTCTTGTGCAGCTGCGCACGCCAGGCAAGGGGCGCTTGACGTGAGCCAGCGCGTCCTGGACCTGCTCACCCAGCGCTTCCCTCAGGCGGTGCTGGAGACGCACGCGCAGCACGGCGACGAGACGGCCGTGGTGGAGGCGGCGAGTTGGGGCAAGGTCGCTGAGTTCCTCAAGTCGAGCCCAGACATCAGCATGGAGATGCTGACGGACCTCACCGCGGTGGATTACCTTGAGCGCGAGCCGCGCTTCGAGGTGGTGGCGCACTTCTACTCACTGTCGAAGGGGCACCGCCTGCGGCTCAAGGCGCGGGTGGGCGACGCCCAAGGCAATGGGGCCGAGATCGCGACGCTGGTGCCGCTGTGGGCGGCCGCCAACTGGATGGAGCGTGAGTGCTACGATCTATTCGGGGTGAGCTTCGTCGGTCACCCTGACCAGCGCCGCATCCTGATGTACCCCGAGTTCGAGGGGCACCCGCTGCGTAAGGACTACGCCGCCACCCGCACCCAGCCGCTGGTTGAGTATCGGGACGCCCCAAACGTCGACAAGGTGCCGCCGTTCGGCCCAGATGAGGGCATGAGCTTTGGCCGCCAGACCCACCAGTTCATGACGGACGAGGAGTGACGGATGGAACCGCTCGATATTGACCTCGACTCCGCCGAGCTCGACATCGCCGCCGAGCCCGCGCTCTTGAACGTGGGCCCAGCGCACCCCGCCATGCATGGCACCGTGCGCATCGTGATGGAGCTGAGCGGCGAGACCATCCTCAAGGCTGATGTTCAGGTGGGTTACCTGCACCGCGGCTTCGAGAAGATGTGTGAGCGCGGCACCTGGAGTCAGGTGTTCCCCTACGTGGACCGCTGCAACTACGTCTCGCCGATGCTGAATAACGTCGCGTTCGCGCTGGCGTGCGAGAAGATGCTCGGCGTAGAGGTGCCGATTCGCTGTCAGCACTACCGCGTCATCTTGGGGGAGCTGGCGCGCATGAGCGACCACCTCACCTGCACCGGCGCCATGGCGATGGAGCTCGGAGCGTTCACGCCGTTCCTCTGGCTCATCAAGGCCCGCGAAATGATCTGGGACCTGATGGAAGAGGAGACGGGCGCCCGGCTCACTCACTCCTTCGGCCGCGTCGGGGGCATGGCGAAGCCGCCGACCGCTGGCTTCAAGGAGCACGCGCTCGCGGTGAAGAGCCAGGTGCTTGAGGTGGTCGCGGAGGCCGAGAAGCTCTTGCTCGGCAACCGCATCTTCCTCGACCGCCTGGATGGGGTAGGCGTGGTGAGCGCCGAGGACGCGGTGAGCCTCGGCTGGACAGGGCCATGTCTGCGAGCGTCAGGCGTGGCCTACGACGTCCGCAAGGCCGCCCCGTACATGACCTATGGCCAGTACGACTTCACGATCCCAGTCGGCACCAGCGGGGACTGCTACGACCGCTTCGTGATCCGTCTGGAGGAGCTGCGGCAGAGCGCGCGCATCATCGAGCAGGCGGTCGTCATGATGCCTGACGAAGGCCCGATCAACATCGACGATCCGCGCATCATCTTGCCCCCGAAGGAGGAGGTTTACACCACCATCGAGGGCACGATTCAGCACTTCAAGATCGTGATGGAGGGGCTGAAGATCCCAGCCGGCGAGGTGTACAGCTACACCGAGGGTGGCAACGGAGAGCTCGGCTTCTACCTGGTGAGCGACGGCAGCGGGACGCCGTACCGCGTGCGCATCCGCCCGCCGTGCTTCTTGGTGACCGCCGGGCTGGAGAAGGTGATCACGGGCGAAATGATGAGCGATGTGGTGCCTTGCTTCGGGTCACTCAACATGATCGGGGGTGAGTGTGATCGCTGAGCCCCTGCACCTAGCTGACCTCAGCGCGAGGCGCGGCGCCCAGCCGGCTCACGTCAGGTCACCTGACCTCAGCCGGTCGGCGTCGGTCAGCCGGGTTGACCTTAGCCGGGGCCCAGTCAGCTTAACTGACTTCTGCCAGAGCGGAGTGGATGATGCCTAGCTTCAAGCTCGACGAACTGGAGATCCCGTTTGAGCCGGGCGACTCCGTGATCCAAGCGGCACGCCGGGTGGGGGTAGACATCCCTCACTACTGCTGGCACCCCGGCCTGAGCGTCGCCGCGAACTGCCGCATGTGCCTGGTGGAGGTGGCGCCGCCTCCCGGTCGCCCCGCGATGATGCTGGACGTGCTGCGTCAGGACCCCAAGACGGGTGAGTACGTCCCCACCAAGAAGCCGAAGCTGCAGCCGGCCTGCCAGCTCCAGGCGGTGGATGGGATGGACGTGCGCAGCCAATCGAGCCCTCACGTGGCGGAGGCGCGCAGCGCGGTTCAGGAGATGCTGCTCTTGAACCACCCAGTGGACTGCCCCATCTGCGACCAGGCGGGTGAGTGCAGGCTGCAAGATTATTGGCTGGAGCACCAAGGCACGCGAAAGCGCATGCTCGACGAGGTGGTGCACAAGCCCAAGGCGCAGGTGTTCGGCCCCACCATCGTCTACGACGCTGAGCGCTGCATCATCTGCACCCGCTGCGTGCGCTTCTGCGAGGAGGTCGCGAAGGACCCGGTGCTCGATGTGCGCGAGCGCGGCAACCTGAACGAGATCGTCGTCTCGCCAGGGCGCCAGCTCGATCACGGCTACACGCTGATGACCGAGTTCGTGTGCCCCGTGGGCGCGCTCACCGCGGTCGACTTCCGCTTCAAGGCGCGGGTGTGGTTTTTGCGCTCGGTGCGCAGCGTGTGCCAAGGCTGCGCGACCGGCTGCAACGCGTTCATCGACTACGATCCGCGTAACCAGACCTTGTATCGGCATCGCCCGCGCGAGAACACCCAGGTGAACCAGTACTGGATGTGCGATAGCGGCATGCTCGACTACCGACGCGCCCACGAGGATCGCTTCGTCGCCGCCTACGTCGGCGAGGAGGAGACAAGCCTTGAGGCGGGCGTGAACGCCGCCGCTCAGGCGCTGCGTGAGGCGGAGCCAGAGCGGCTCGCGGTGGTGCTCAGCGCCCAGCACTCGAACGAAGATAACTTCGCGCTGCTCACCTTGGCGCGGGACTACCTCGGCACCGGGCAGCTGTTCATCACGAACAAGCCTCACGGTGAGGCGGACGGGGTGCTGCGGCACGCCGACAAGAACCCCAACACCTTGGGCGTGGAGCAGCTCTGCGGGACCACCCCGCCGCGCCCGCTGCCCGATCTGATGGCGGCGATCGAAGCAGGCCAAATCAGCCACGTGCTGGCGCTGAGCAGCGTGGCGCCGTGTGAGGTGGAGGCGCTCCAGCGCTTGAAGCGCCTGGTGCTGATCTCGCCCTTCGACGGCCCGCTCGCGGGCTACGCGGATGTGCTCTTGCCCGCCGCCACCTGGGCGGAGTCGACCGGCACCTTCGTCAACTTCAAGGGCATGGCGCAGGAGAGCGAGCGGGCAGTTCGCCCGGAGGCCGACGCGCGCCCCGCTTGGAAGCTCATCGGCGCCATCGGCCGCGCCCTAGGCTACGCCATCGACTGGCAGCGGCTGAGCGACGTGCGTGTGGCGATGGCGACCGACCCAGGAGCCGTGGTGGCGCCACCACCGAGCGCGCCTGTGGTCCCCGTGGGAGCAGCAGAATGACCTTCGGTACCCTGTTCGTCCTGTCGCTCATCAAGGCCTTCACGGTCGTGGTCGGCCTGAGCCTCAACATCGCCGGTGTCCTCACCTGGGTGGATCGCCGTCAGGGCGCCATCCTCCAAGATCGCGTGGGTCCAGACCGCGCGGTGGTGTGGATCCCCCGGCGGATCGCGCAGGGCGCAGTGCTCGGCCCAGCGGCGCTCGCGGCGCTCGGCGCCTTGGCGCTCTTCTTCTTCAAGGACGCGGAGGGCGCTGCGCGCACCACGCGCGCCGTGGGCTTCAGTCACCTAGCCATCTTCGTGACCTGGTTCACCGCGCTGCTCATCGCTGGGCGCGTGAAGGTGCGCGGGGTCAAGAGCAGTTTTGACGCGTTCATCGCCAGCGTGGGTGATCCACGCCACATCTTCTACGTGGGGCTCGGGCTCCACCTGTTGGTGATCGGGCTGCTCACGGCGCTTGGCGGCACCCCAGGGGGAGAGACGGCGCGCGACTTCCTCTACGGCGCGGGCCCCTTCGTGTTCGCCTTCAGCGTGCTGTTCGGCGCCGCTTACGCGGCGCAGCGCTTCCAGCATGAGCGCGCTGGGTTCCGCTTGATCGGGATGCTGCACCCCGCAGCGGATGGCTTGAAGACGATCTTCAAGGAGGACTTCATCCCGCCGGGCGGCGATCAGTTCCTCCATAAGCTCGCGCCGTTCATCTCCTTCTTCCCGGTGCTGGTGTTGCTCGGGGTGGTACCCATCGGCGACACGCTCTGCTTCGGCTCAGATGAGCAAGGCAAAATCGCGTTCACCAAGTTGCTTGAGACGGTGCCGCGTGACGGCGTCTGCCCCACCTCAGTGTTGGGCACGGGCTCGCCGGTGCACGCGGTGCAGCTCCAGGTGCTCGATCTGAACGTCGGGATCCTGTTCTTCTTCGCGATGGCAGGGACGGGCGTGGTGGGCGCGGCGCTGGCTGGCTGAGCCAGCAACAACAAGTACTCGCTGCTCGGTGGCCTGCGCGCCGCCGGCCAGATGGTGTCCTATGAGGTCACCCTGGGGCTGACCCTGATCGGCGCCTTGATGATCTATGGCACCGTGCGCATCGACGAGATGGTGCGCTGGCAGGCGGAGAACGCCTGGGGGATCTTCGTGCAGCCGGTCGCCTTCGTGCTGTTCTTCGCGGCGGCCATCGCGGAGACCAAGCGCATCCCGTTCGACTTGCCGGAGGGCGAGAGCGAGCTGGTGGCGGGGTACTTCACGGAGTACTCCGGCATGAAGTTCGCCATGTTCTTCTTCAGCGAGTACGTGGCCATCGTCACGCTCGCGGGGCTCACCACCGCCGTGTTCCTCGGCGGCTGGCACCTGCCGTTCTTGCACCGCGACGGCATCCACATGGCGATCGGGGACACCGTGCTCTTCAGTCAGCCGCTGACGCACCTCACCGTGGTGCTGATCGGCGTGCTCGGCTTCGTGGGCAAGACGGTGGCGCTCTGCGTGCTGCAGCTGTTCATCCGCTGGACGCTGCCGCGCTTCCGCTACGACCAGCTGATGAAGCTCGGCTGGCGCAAGCTGCTGCCCGCCGCGCTGGTGAACGTCCTGGTGACTGGGCTCATCGTCTTGGCGCTCCAGTCGGCGAGCGTCGAGGTGCAGCGCTTCATGGGCGTGCTTGGCCAGCTGACGCACCTCTTGGTGGCGGCCGTGGGCCTCGTCGGTGTGGTGCTGTTCATCCGCTTCTTGCTCAGTCGCGCTAAGCACCGACGGGTGCTGGCGAGCAGCTCCGCGCAGTTCGCCGCCGCGGCGGGTGGGACCCAAACCTCCAGGATGGGCGCGTGAGCGCGCACGCTGCAGGCTTCCAAGCTAGGAGTTCGGTATGCTGACGAACCATCCCCTGGGCCCGAATCAAGTCGTGGGCGCGCCGCTTCAGCGGCCGAACCGGACCGCCGCCGTCCAGGTGTACGTCCCGGAGGTGGCCAAGGGCCTCGCCATCACCATGGGGCGCTTCCTCAAGAACACCAAGGAGATGGCGCTCAGCCAGCGCAACGATCCGAGCACCGAGAGCATCTCGAGCGGCATCAACTGCGTCAGCTACCCAGAGCAGCGTCGGCCTTACCCTGAGCGCTTCCGTGGGGTGCACCGGCTGACGCTGCGGGCGGACGAGTCACCGCGCTGCGTGGCCTGCCTGTGCTGCTCCACCGCGTGCCCCGCTCAGTGCATCCACATTGAGGCGGGCGAGTACCCAGAGGGCGATCCACGGCGCGGCTATGAGCGCTTCCCCGCGCGCTTCGTGATCGATGAGCTCCGCTGCGTGTTCTGTGGCTTCTGCGTGGAGGCTTGCCCCTGCGACGCCATCCGCATGGACACTGGCATCCACGCCGCGCCCTACGACTCGCGTGAGCAGTTCATCTACGAGAAGGACATGCTCATGAGCTTCAAGGGCCGCGACGGCGGTCAGCAGTCAGAGAACCCGCGGCACGAGCCTGGCGATCCAACGCACCCAGGTGTTGACCGTGAGCACGGTCACTGAGCGGCTTGTTTTAGGGCAGGGGGTTGGGCGCGTCGCTGGGTGGTCACGGTGAGCGCCCAGGACGAGTACGAGGCGGTGATCGGCCTGGAGGTGCACGTCCAGCTGCTCACCGAGACCAAGCTCTTCTGCGGCTGCATGACGAGCTTCGGCGCTGAGCCGAACACCCAGGTGTGCCCGGTGTGCCTGGGGCTGCCGGGGGCGCTGCCAGCCCTGAACCAGCGCGCCGTGGAGCTGGCGGTGCGCGCCTGCCTGGCCCTGGGGGGTGAGGTGCAGCGCTCGAGCGTCTTCGCCCGTAAGCAGTATTTCTATGCGGATTTGCCTAAGGGCTACCAGCTGAGCCAGCACGATCGCCCGCTCTCGCTCGGCGGCGGCATCCCCTTCGAACTCGGCGGCGAGCAGCTCGAGGTGCCGCTCACGCGGATCCACCTGGAGGAGGACGCCGGCAAGAGCGTGCACGGCGCTCAGGGCCAGTCGCTGGTGGACCTGAACCGCGCCGGCACGCCGCTCATCGAGATCGTCACGGAGCCGGCTCTCAGCTCGAGCGTGGCGGCGGCGGCGGCGCTTCGGGAGCTCAGGTCCATCTTGCTGACGCTCGGCGTGAACGACGGGCGCATGGCGGAGGGGAGCTTGCGCTGCGACGCCAACGTCTCGGTGCGGCCGGTGGGCAGCGCGGAGCTTGGCACCCGCAGTGAGCTCAAGAACCTGAACTCCATGCGCTTCGTCCAGCGCGCCATCGATGTGGAAATAGCGCGCCAGGTGCAGGTGCTGCGCGCCGGGGGGCGCGTGGTGCAGGAGACGCGCGCCTTCGACCCCGAGACGGGCACCACGCGCTCGCTCCGCGGCAAGGAGGACAGCCACGACTACCGCTACTTCCCCGATCCGGATCTGCCGCCGCTCAGGCTCACGGCCGCGGCGCTCGCGGCGGCGCGCGAGGGGCTCCCGGCGCTGCCCTCTCAGGTGCGGGCGCGGTGGCAACAAGAGCACGGCCTGTCACGTCAGGCGAGCGAGACGCTGAGCGCTCACCCGAGGCTCATCGACTTCTTCGAGGCGGCGCTCAGGGCGCTCAATCAGACGCCGGCGGGTGGGTCAGCCCTCAGCTCGCCGAGCGAAGCGGCGCCCGGCGTGGCGGTGAAGCTCGCCAACCTGATCCTGACCGAGGTGCTGCGCGGGGCGACGGAGCAAGGCCTCTCGATGAGCTTCCGGGTGACCCCCGAGCAGGTGGCGGAGCTGGTGCTCGCGGTGGAGGCGCGTCAGGTGAGCGGCAAGCAGGCCAAGGAGATCTTCCAAGTCCTGGAGGCTGACGAAGCGGGGCCGTCTGTGGCGCAGGTGATCGCCGCGCGGGGGCTGCGCCTGGTGGCAGACGACGGCGCGCTGTCGGCGTTGGTGACCGAGGTGCTGGCGGCGCACCCGAGGCAGGTCGCGGCGTACCAGGAGGGTAACCACGCGGTGCTGGGTTACCTGGTGGGTCAGCTGATGCGAAAGAGCTCGGGGCAGGCGGATCCGCGCCGCGCGAGTGAGCTCCTGAAGGCGGCCCTGGAGAGCGAAGCAGGCAGCTGAGCCCGCCGCTGAGCCCGCCGCTGAGCCTAGGCAGTTAAGCTGACAGTTGTCCTGAGCCCGCCGCTGAGCCTAGGCAGTTAAACTGACCGTCAATCTAGACCCAACACTGAACTAGGCGTACCCCAAGAGCCCCCTGAACCCGACGCGAGCATGCCGGTCCCCCACGAGAGCCCCCTGAGCGAGCGCGACTACTCCGCCGTGGAGCTCTGCCTCAACGACGCTGAGCTGCTGGTGATGGACCAACGGGAGCTCCCGGAGCGCGAGGTGTACCTGCGGCTTCATACGCTCGCCGAGGCGCACGACGCGATCCGTGACATGGCGGTGCGCGGCGCGCCCGCCATCGGCGTCACCGCGGCTTACGCCATGGCGCTCGCGGCGCGCGTCGCCCCCGCTGCCCCAGATGCTTTCCTTGTGGAAATGTCTGAGGCGGCGGCGCGCTTGAACGCCTCGCGCCCCACGGCGGTGAACCTGAGCTGGGCCACGGCGCGCCTGCTCGCCGCTGCGCGGGAGGTGATGAGCCTCGCCAAGGAGGCCCGCGTCGCGCAGCTCGCCGAGGTGGCGCGTGAGCTGCACCGCGCCGACGTGCGCGCCAACCGCCTCATCGGCGCGCTCGGCGCCGCCTCCTTGGAGGACGGCATGACCGTGCTCACCCACTGCAACGCCGGCGCGCTGGCGACGGGCGGCTACGGCACCGCGCTCGGGGTGATCCGCGCCGCAGCCTCGCAGGGCAAGCGGCTCCAGATCATCGCCGCCGAGACGCGGCCCTACCTCCAGGGCGCCCGCCTGACGGCTTGGGAGCTCCAGCGGGACGACATCCCGGTGCGCGTGGTGTGTGACTCGGCGGTCGCCAGCCTGCTCGCGCGTGGGCTGATCCACGCCGCCGTGGTCGGGGCCGACCGCGTGGCGGCTAACGGCGACGTCGCCAACAAGGTCGGCACTTACTCCCACGCCTGCGCCCTGGCGCACCATGGGCGGCCGCTCCTCGTGGCGGCGCCGTGGTCCACCGTGGCCAGCTCCTCACGGGCGCGCTCTTCAATCGGGATCGCGGCGCCGCTCGGG
>CAYQAC010000185.1:0-2736 GCA_964415255.1 uncultured Polyangiaceae bacterium
CCTTCACGTGCAGCACGCCGATGATGTGGTCTGGCCGGTCGCGGGAGACAGGGTAACGTGAGTGCCCCTCCTCTGCGACGATGCGCATCACGTCGGAGGGGGGGCAATCCACGGGGAGCAGCGTGACCCGAGTGCGGGGCACCATCACGTCAGCCGCGGTGACTTCTCCAAAGTCCATCACGTTGCGGATCATCTCGGATTGGTCGTGGCCCAAGGAGCCCTCCACCTCACCCTGAGCCACGAACAGCTCCATCTCGTCGCCAGCGGCGCTCTGCTGCTCGCTGCCGGCCGTCAGGCGATGCAGCGCGTGGAGCGGGGCCGCGAGCGGCAGGCTCAGCAGCTCAAGCGGGCGCAGCGCGCGCAAGAGCAGCGGCACGCTCCGCTCAGCGTGACGCTCAGCCAAGCCACGCAAGAGCTCAGCGGGGATGGTGTAGAGCAGCAGCGCCACCAGGATCGCGCCGAGCGTCCCGCGCCAACCTGAGAGCGGCAGCCACGTGGCCGTGGAGACCGCCGTCGTCACGATGCCGAGCGCGCGCATCACCAGCCAACGGCTGCGGATGGCTGAGCCGTGCTCCCGGTAGCGGCGCAGCGCCACCTGATCGGCGCCGCCCAGCTTCTCTGCCAGCGCCGCGAGCCGCGTGGGTGTGAGGGCGCCCGTGGCTGCCGACGCCGCTGAGAACACAGCGGCGACCAGTGCCGGCAGGAGGGAGAGGAGGACGTGTACGGTGAGTGGAGGTGGTGGGCCGGAGTCCAACGCTGACGTGCGCCCCTTTCTTGGTCCGCCTAATCTACTTGAGCTGCGCCTACGCGCGCAACTCAGGCTCGGCCCAAGCCGAGCCAGGCCCCATGTCCAGCGTCGCCTCTGCCGCGCGTGCCCCGGAGCCGTCGGCTGCTCAGCCTCAGCCGCGTGCTCACGCCCAGCCGGGGCAAAACCGGATGAAGTTCAAGGAGTTAGTGCCGTCAGCCGAGCGGCGCGGGCCCCCGGGAGCGCGGCGGGGAGGGCTGTCGGCTGATGGGCCGGTTTTGGCTCAAGGGGCGCGGCGCGGGGCGCTTGAGTCGAGCCTTGGCTCCTGGGCTGAGCGGCCAGAGGACAATCCCTGCGCGCGTCAGCTGGGCCACGAGCGTGAAGGGATGCAGGGCCAGCCAGAGCTGATCTGGGGGCCTTTAGGCGAGGAGCGCGGCGCGCCACAGGACGCTGAGCACCACGCGCTCGAGGGCGAGCTCGGTGACGCGCTGGGGGGCGCGAGCGACGGGCTGCGCTTCCCGCTGGATCCACTGCAGCGGGCGCTGGCGCGCGCGCCGCTTGAGGCCGCGCCGGTGCGGAACCTCTCAAGCTTGGATCCACGCTGGATGGAGCTGGTGCAGCGGGTGGCGTGGGGCCGTCAGGGTAGTCAGTCCACATTACGGCTAGAGTTGGGGGGCAAGCTGAGGGGCGGCGTGCTGCTGCTTCAGAGCGACGACCGCGGGTCGGTCAAGGTGTCGCTGGAGCTGCCGCCAGGTGAGCGCGCCGAGCCCTGGCGCGAGCGCCTCGCTGCGCGCCTCTCGGAGCGCCGCATTGACTTGGAGGAGCTCGAGGTGCGCTGAGCTTGTGGCGCACCCATCGCGGTGCCGTCTAACCCCCCCCCAAAAAAAAATAGTTAGTTAGACTGAATGTCAGCCTAGCGAACTGTGGTTCGCTGTAGACGTCGCCTTCGACCGATTGAGTTGCTTGATTGGGGGTTAGACAGGTAGTCATTGCCTTCAATGAGCGCTCGCGACGGGGACCCTCAGGGAGGCGACTCGTCAGCGCCGCTCTGCACCGGGTCAAACCCGCGAACCACTCGGAACGCCTTGGTCGGCTGCGCGCCCTCGGTGTGTCCCTGCGCCTCGCGGCTCTGCGGCGCGTCCACGTCCACATTCGGGGCGCTGCGGCCGAGCGCTACCAAGCGGCCGTCGTGCAGCCAGGCGATGGGCGGCGCGCTCGCGCTGGGCTCCACCGGGTGCTCGGGTGGCTCCGTCAGGAAACAGGACGCATCGAGCGCCTTGCCCTGGCGTGCGCGGGTGTAGCCTACATCAGTCAGGTCCGCTGTCTGTAAGCAGCGCCGCGCGATGTGGGTGGTGGTCATCAGGCTAGGCAAGCGCTCAGGTGGCCAGCTCACCGCCTCGCTCAGCTCAAGCGGGCCGCTCTGGACGCGCCGGAGCGCCGTCAGGTAGGCGCCGCAACCGAGCGCCTGCCCGAGGTCGCGCGCCAGGGCGCGCACGTAGTAGCCCTTGGACGCGGTCACCTCGAGGCTCAGGTGCATATTTTCTCTATGGATAAGCGTCAGCGCGCGGACGCGCACGTCGCGCGCCGGCAGATCGAGGTGACCGCCCGCGCGCGCCACCTGATGGGCGCGCTTGCCCCCGAGCCGGATCGCGCTCACCTGCGGGGGGATTTGCTGGGCGCGCGCTCGCTCCGCCGCGAACGCGGCGAGCAGGGCCTCGTGGCTTGGGGGAGGCGGCTTGGGGAGCCGCTCGATGACGTGCCCGTCCGCGTCGAGGGTGTCGCTCTCAGCGCCCAGCTCAAGCTCAGCTTGGTAGCGCTTGTCCGCCAGCGTCAGCCAACCGGAGAGCTTAGTCGCCTCGCCGAAGAGCAGCAGCAGGAGCCCCGTCGCCATGGGATCGAGCGTGCCCGCGTGGCCCACGGCGCGGGTCCCAAACAGCCGGCGCGCCGCCGCCACCACGTCGTGGGAGGTGAGCCCTTTGGGCTTGTCCACC
>CAYQAC010000185.1:2746-9595 GCA_964415255.1 uncultured Polyangiaceae bacterium
CCATGTGACATGAGCGGGCGGTAGCACAGCCTCCCGGCGCTTGGAGCCTGAGCGTCGCTCAACCGCGGGGCCCGATGACGCGCTGCGCTGGGGTGGCTGGGTGCGAGCGGCTGACCGCTCGCGTGGTCGGCTGGGGTGGCTTCAGGTGGCTTAACTGGGCGCTTGGGCGTGATCAAGCCGCTCTGCGCTTCGTAGAGCGGCTCGCTCTAGTGTAGGCTAGGTGGGTGGTCCCACCGCGCCCCTCGCGGCCCCCGGGTTGGGTGATCCCGGCGACGGCACCTGACGGCGCTCAGTTGAGCGTGCCGAGGGCCCGCGCGCGCCTGGCGCCTGGTGAGCTGTTCGGTGGCTATCAGGTGCTTGAGCGGCTCGGCGCAGGCGGCATGGCTGAGGTGTTCTCGGCGCTCAAGCTCGGCCCCTACGGGTTCACCAAGCAGGTGGCGCTCAAATGCATGCTCCCGGAGCTCGCCGCAGAGCCCCGCTTCGCGGCCATGTTCTGCGATGAGGCGCGCGTGATGGCGCGGCTTCAGCACCCTTGCTTAGTTCAGATCTTAGACTTCGGTGAGGTCGATGGGCGGCTCTACATGGCGCTCGAGCACATCGACGGGCTCTCCTGCGCCAAGCTGCTGCGCGCGGTGGCGGCCAAGCGCCGCGCGCTGCCGCCAGCCGCGGTGCTCTTCATCGCGGATCAGGTGCTCTCCGGCCTCAGCTACGCTCATGAGCGCTGCGACGAGGACGGGCGCCCCTTATCGCTAGTGCACCGAGATGTTTCCCCAGGGAATATCTTGGTGGGGCGGAGCGGCGAGGTGAAGCTCACCGATTTTGGGATCTTGAAGGGCGCTACGCTGTCGCGCCACACGCTGCCAGGTGAGCTGAAGGGCAAGCTCGGCTACATGAGCCCGGAGCAGGTGGTGGGAGCAGAGATCGACGCTCGGAGCGATCTGTTCACGCTCGGGATCGTGCTGGCCGAGCTCTCGCTCGGCCGCCCGCTGTTCCCCGGCAGCAGCGAGATGGAAGTGCTCGATCGCATCTGCCGCGGCGATCTCAGCGTGATCAGCCAGAGCGGCGCGCACCTGCCGAGCGCCCTGACGGAGCTGCTCGTCCGCGCCTTGGCGCGCGACGCTCGAGATCGCTTCGAGAGCGCGCGTCAGTTCCGCGAGGCGGTCGACCAAGCGGCGCTCATGCTCGGCGCCAAGGCCAGCGCAGACCAGCTCATCCCCTGGGTCTTGAGTGAGTCCTTGCCGAGTCAGAGCGGCACCCGGCCTCGCGTGGCGGTGCAGCTCCCGGAGGGCTTGCTCGCTAGTCAGGGGGGCTACCTAGCGTCGCGCTCGGCTCAAGGGGGCGGTGGCGCGCCGGAGCGGCGAGCTGAGCGCGGTGAGGCGGGGCGTCTGCGGCCCAGCGTACCCGCGAGCAGCGGGGATCGCGCCGCGGCGCACGCGAGCGCGAGGCCCAGCGTGTTGCCCGCCGCAGGCCAGGCCTTGGCTCGCCCTGTCGGGGAGCCACGAGCGCTCGCCGCGGAAGAGCGGCGCAGCCACCCGCCGCGAGCGGGTGAGCGGCCATCGGAAGGTGAGCTGACCACCGCGGACGTGTCGGGTCTCTACCTGGCGCTACCTCACCTCACCGCCGGCCACGCCGCCACGTGGGCGGGGCCGCTCGATATCCCCGAACTGCTGGGGCGGCTCGCGACGGGGCGCGTGCCTCCAGGCAGCCGCTTGAGGGGTGGGGCGGGTGAGCCCTGCGCCGTGGAGGAGCACCCAGTGCTTGGGCGGCTGGCGGGCCGCTGGGGTCACCTGCTCGGGACACCCCAGGGGAGCCCTTCGCTCAGGTTCGCGGTGTCCGGCGTGAACCTGTGGTGTCGCTTGCTTGAGCTGGCTAGCCAAGGGGCGAGCGGGTTGTTGGTTGTTCAGCGGACAAGCGGCGCTGCGCGGGAGGCGCACCACCTCTACCTCCAGCGGGGGCGCCCCGTGTGCGCGCTCGGCAGCGCCAAGAGCCAGCTCTTAGGCCAGCAGCTGGTGGCGCGCGGATTAGTCAGTGAAGCTGATGTCAACCGAGCGCTGCGCCGCGCGGCGCTGAGCGGGCGTCGTCTGGGGGAGGAGCTGGTGCGCGCGGGGGCGCTCTCGCCAGGGCCACTGTTGCACGTGGTGGGGACGCAGCTCGAAGAGCGGGTGCTGAGCGTGGTGCGGCAGCGCGCGGGGGAGGTGCTGTTTTACCCAGGGGTTGAGGCGCCACGGGAGCTGCTCGGGCAGCCCCCCCACCCGGAGCTGTGGCTCCGCGCGGCGCGCGAGTACTTCAGCGCGGCTGAGGTGCACCAGCTACTGATGGCTTGGGGTGGTGGGCCGGTGGAGCGCGGCACGTGGCCAGGGCCTGGTGCGCTGCTCGGGGATGTCCAAAGCGCTGAGGCGCTCATCTTGGAGTTTTGTGACGCCGCGCCCAGCCTCAGCGCGCTGCTAGAGCGGCTCGATCGCGATGGCATCGCGTGCGGTGTGGAGGCAGAGCGCGCGGTGTTCCTAGGCTTGTGCGCGGGGTGGCTCCGTTGTTTTTCTCCGCCGCGCGGCCCCTCTTCGCGGCACCCAGCGCGCCGCGGGTGAGGGTTGCCTTGGGCCGCGCCGCGCGGCCCTTGTTCGCGGCACGGCCTCCGCAGAGCGGGTGAGGCTCTGATGGTTTGGGGAGCGCGGCTCAGGGCAGTCGCTCAGGGCAGCCGCGCGGTGCGTAGGCGCAGCGCGTTGGCGATCACGCTGACGGAGCTGAGGCTCATGGCCGCGCCCGCGAGCATGGGGGACAAGAGCAGCCCGAACACCGGGAACAGCGCACCCGCGGCGATCGGCACGCCCAGCGTGTTGTAGCCGAAGGCGAACCAGAGATTCTGGCGGATGTTCCGGCGCGTGAGGCGGCTCAGCTCAAGCGCGCGCCCCAGGCCGAGCAGGTCGCCGCCAACCAAGGTGACGGCGGCGCTCTCGATCGCGACCCCGGCGCCGGTCCCCATCGCGACGCCCACGTCGGCCTGAGCGAGGGCTGGGGCATCGTTCACGCCGTCGCCAGCCATCGCCACCCGACGACCTTCAGCCTTCAGCGCGCGGATCAAGTCGAGCTTGCCGTGGGGCGTCACCCCCGCCACCACGCGCTCGATGCCAAGCTCGCGCCCGACCGCGTTCGCCGTGGCCTCGTGATCCCCCGTGAGCATCACGATCTCAAGCCCAGCGCGTCGCAGCGCGGTGAGCGCCGCGGGGGTGCTCGGCTTGATGGGATCGGCGACGAGCAGCAGCCCCAACAGCGCGTCGTCCTTCGCCACGAAGAGCGCCCCGCGTCCCTCAGCTTGCGCCTCCAAGGCCGCGGCTTCGAGCTCGCCCAGCGCCACGCCCTGCGCGTGCATCCACTTGGCGCTGCCGACCCACACCTTCGCGCCATGGACCGTCCCCCCGATCCCTAGCCCATGCTCCGCCTGGAACCCCTCCGCGGGCCACAGCGGCAGCGCACGCTCCTTGGCCGCGTCCGTCACCGCGCGCGACAGCGGGTGCTCGCTCTCCCGCTCGATCGACGCCGCGAGGCCGAGCAGCTCTTCTTCGCGCACCCCCGCGGCGGGCCGCAGCGCCACGACGCGCGGCTTGCCGACAGTGAGTGTGCCTGTCTTGTCGACGACCAGGGTGTCGACGTCACCCAAGGCCTCGAGCGCCTCCGCGTTCTTGAACAGCACGCCGAGCTTCGCGCCGCGCCCCATCCCCACCGTGATGGACATGGGCGTCGCGAGGCCGAGCGCGCACGGACAGGCGATGATCAGCACGGCGACCGCGTTCAGGAGCGCGTAGCCGAAGCGCGGCTCAGGGCCGAACACGGCCCACAGCACGAAGCTCAGCGCGCTGATCAGGATCACCATCGGCACGAACCAGGAGGAGACGGTGTCGGCTAGCTGCTGGCTGGGCGCGCGGGTGCGCTGGGCCTCCGCCACGCTCTGCACGATGCGGCTGAGCAAGGTCTCCTGCCCCACGGCCGTCGCGCGCATCACCAGGCCCCCGTTGCCGTTCAGGGTGCCGCCCACCAGCGAGTCGCCCGCCGCCTTCTCCACCGGGATGGGCTCTCCGGTCAGCATCGACTCATCCACCACGCTCTGCCCGGAGATCACCTGACCATCGACAGGCACCTTCTCCCCTGGGCGCACCCGCAGCTGATCGCCGCGCTGAACCGCGTCGAGCGGGACATCGCGCTCCTCCCCACCTGGCTCAATCCGTCGCGCCGTGGTGGGCGACAGCTGGAGCAGCTCACGGATCGCAGCGCCGGTGCGCTGCCTGGCGCGCAGCTCGAGCACCTGCCCCATCAGCACCAAGGTGGTGATGACCGCGGCGGACTCGAAGTAGAGCGGCAGCGCGCCGTGGGCGTCACGCAGTGAAGCCGGGAAGACGCCGCCCGCGACCGTCGCCGCGAAGCTAAACAGGAAGGCCGCGCCGGTGCCGACGGCGATCAGGGTGAACATGTTGAGGTGGCGCGTCTTCACGCTGACGAGCGCGCGCTGGAAGAACGGCGCGCCGCCCCACAGCACCACCGGGGCGCTCAGCGCCAGCTGTAGCCACGCTGAAACATTCGCCGGCACCGCGTGGCCGAGCGAGGGCACCACCATGGGGCCCATCGCGAGCACCAGCACCGGCAGGCTGAGCGCGAGGCTCACGCGGAAGCGCCGCGTCATGTCGATGAGCTCCGGGTCGGGCGCCGTCTCCAGGCTCACGAGCGAGGGCTCAAGCGCCATCCCGCACAGCGGGCAGGTGCCGGGGCCGAGCTGCCGCACCTCAAGGTGCATCGGGCAAAGGTGTTCCAGGGTGCTGAGGTCGACGCCGGGCGGCGGAGGTGGCGGCGGCGTGTGGCTGTGACAGCAGGGGCTGGCAGGCGCCCCCTCGGCGCTCAGAGGCGCCGCGGCCAGGGGCTCTTCGTGGCCACCGTGGTCAGCGTGCTCAGTCAGTGTAGCTGCCTTTTTACCGCCGCAGCAGCCGGGCTCTTCGTGGCCACCGTGGTCAGCGTGCTCAGTCAGTGTAGCTGCCTTTTTACTGCCACAGCAGCCGGGCTCTTCGTGGCCTCCGTGATCAGCCTGCTGAGGTGCGTCAGGCTGACCCATTGGGCCTGGGGCCTCAGCGGCTGGGCCACCTGACGGCGCCTGAGCGCCACCACAGCAGCCTGAAGCCTTGGGCGGGGCGTGGTGCTCCCCGATCGCCGCGTGGGCAGCCGCGCTCGGTGCGCTGAGCTCAGGGGCTGGTCCGGTGGCGGCGTGGTCACTCGCGCAGCAGGGCGCCTCAGGCTCGGCTTCCTTTTTTGGGGGTTCGGGTGAGCTCTTGTGGCAGCAGGGCGCGCTCGCCTCGCCCCGGGGCTCACTCGGCGGGTGCGGCCGTGAGGCGTCGTCACCGCTCACTTCGCCGGCTTTCGGGTGGTCAGGCCGCTCTTGGCGTCGCGCGGGGTGATCGTGGCAGGGCTGTGCGCTCATGATGAGTTGGGGTTCCTGGCGCGTGGCGACGTGTCGAACCAGCGCGTGGCCCGGCTCAGGAACCCACCCAGCATGCATCAGCGCGCGCGTCTGACAACCGCCCTTAGCTCCGTACGCAACAACGGGGTTTGGCAGGCGCCCTGCCGGCGGCTCGGGACTTTAGGGTAGGGTGAGGGTGATGGCCACGCTGGGCCATGGGGGAGAACCAGCCAGGTGTTGAGTACAGGCTTGCGGCGCCCTGTCCGCTCGCTAGACCCTGAGCCGAGGCGGTGAGCGCCGCGCGGGGCGCGCCTGGGCGTGACCGTTTTGCAGCGAGCAGGCCAAGGGCTGGCGCGCTGGGTTGATTCCGGGAGGCAACGTGGAGAGCTTGAATCGAGGAGGCCGGTGTGGTCAGTCGTAGGAACCTGATCGCGACGGGCGCCGCCGCGCTAGGCGGCGCCGCACTGCTCGGGCGGCGGGCCGCGGCCTCTCAGGTGGACGCCGCCGGGCGCGGTTGGGAGCGGAGCTACAGCGGCCGCGGTGCGCCGGCGGCGGCGCCGGGGCGGCCGGGGGTGGACTATCAGCCGGTGGTGACGCCGAACGGCGCGAGCCTGCCCTTTCGGGTGGTGGACGGGGTGAAGGTGTTCCACCTGATCGCGGAGGAGGTGGAGCACGAGTTCGCGCCGGGCCTCAAGGCGAGCTGCTGGGGCTACAACGGGCGCGTCCACGGCCCCACCTTGGAGGCGGTGGAGGGAGATCGGGTGCGGGTCTACGTCACGAACCGCCTCTCCGCGCCCACCACCGTCCACTGGCATGGGGTGTTCCTGCCGAGCGGGATGGATGGAGTAGGCGGCCTGACGCAAGCGGTGATCAAGCCGGGGGAGACCTTCCGCTACGAGTGGACGTTCCGCCAGCATGGCACCTTCATGTACCACTCGCATCACGACGAGATGACCCAGATGGCGATGGGCATGCTTGGCATGATCGTGGTGCACCCCCGGCGCCCCTCCGTGGGTTACCGTGTGGATAGAGACTTCGTCTACATGCTGAGCGAGTGGGCGATCAAGCCCGGACGGAGGCGCCCAGATCCGAACGCGATGAGCGACTTCAACGTCCTCACCTTGAACGCGCGCTGCTTCCCGGGGACTCAGCCGCTGATCGTGAAGACAGGGGACCGCGTGAGGATCCGTTTCGGTAACCTGAGCGCGATGGATCATCACCCCATTCACCTCCACGGCTTCTACTTCAAGGTGGTGGCGACGGACGGCGGGCAGATCCCAGTGTCAGCCCAGCACCCCGAGACGACTGTGCTGGTGCCGACCGGCGCGACGATCCAGACGAACGAGACCCCCGGCGTCGGGATCAAGATCGACTCGGCCGGCATCCGCGCGTTCTCGCCCACGACCGGCCTC
>CAYQAC010000186.1:0-9584 GCA_964415255.1 uncultured Polyangiaceae bacterium
GCACCTGGCGCTTCAGCTCGCGCAGGAGCTGGCGGATGACGCGCGTGAGGTCGGCTTCGCGCGCCACGGTCGGGCGCGAGAATCGGTACGCACCCGCGAGCACCACCGACTCGCCGGGGACCGGGACGCCGGCCGCGTCGAGGTTCTGAAGCTCGACGTCGACGACGCCCACCGCGTGGGGTGGCGTGCGGAGGTCGACGACTCGGAGCCCGGCCTCGTCACGGACGGACAGCGCCACAACGGGCACGCCGCCGAACAGGATCCGGAGCCGGTCGGCGAGGTCGGTTCCGACGAGGCGTACGAAATCGCCACCGCTCGAAGGACCGGCTGCGGGCTCCACGGAGCTGAGCGTCGGAAGGGCCACGCGGAGGCAAAGCCACGGGACCCGGTGGTCAGGGGACGCGCCCCTTCACATCAAGGCGCGAGGCCAAGTTCCCTGGCGACGCGCTCGAGGAAGCGCCTGCTCGCGCCCTCGCGGAACTTGTCGAAAGCGGGCCGGAGGAAGGGCCGGGCCGGGACCTGCACGACGATGACGCCGCGCCCGCTACCACCCGTGGGCTCCTTGCCGGCTTGCCGCAGCAGCGCGAACAGGAAGCGGCGCATCTTTGGCGTGATGGGGATGATGACCGGCGGCCCGCCGAACTCGTTGAGCTTGGCGATGTCGACCATCGAGGCGCCGTCCTTCGAGCGTGCGGAGCGCGAGACGCCGATGAAGGCCTCGTCGCCCTGCACGATCACGGTGATGGAGTTGCGGAGGTCGCCGCGGACGATGAGCGCCTTGCTCCCGCCGAACCCCTCGAGCTGGCGGGCGGCGATGGTGAGCGGCGACGGCGGCTTCAGAGGCTCGCCGCCCGGCGACTGGCTCGTGAGCCCCTGGACGATCTGGTTGCGCAGGGCGTGGGCCTCCTGGCGCACGGCGGTTCCGATCGCCGCCTGCAGGCGCTGTGGCGCAGCGGTGAGGAGCCGACGCGCCCGTGCCCAGTCTCCCGTGCGCGAGACCGCCATCGCTCACCTCTGCTTGAAGCGCAGGCGCGGCACGTGCTCGTCGAGCCAGCCGAGCGCCACGTGCGTCGCCTCGTTGATGACCGCGCCCTTCTTCACGCTGAGCGCCGAGAGCGCGAGCGACTTGGCCGTGACCTCGACGTCCTCGTCGCGGCAGCCGTAGTCCTTGAGCGCCGAGGCAGTCCGCTGCGCCGAGGGCGTGGTACCGGTGCGCCAGAACTGCAGCTCGAGGTTCGAGCGGTAGGCCTCGGCCTCCCAGCGGGCGCGCGCGGCGCGGTCCGCGAGGTAGCTGACCTCATAGGAGAGCCCCTCGCGATCGTGCTGCACGACGTGCTGGTGCTCGTGCACGCAGATGACGACCTGGAGCCAGAGATCCCAGCCGCCCTTGGGCGAGCCGACCTCGAACGGCGTGTAGATGCGCCGGCCGATGGTCGTCGTGAAGTTCTTGAGGAAGCGGTCCTTGCTCTGGATGCCGAGCGCTTCGAGGCCGCGCGCGACGAGCTGCATCTCGAGCGCGCTGTTCTTGTTGATGACGCTGGTGCGGAAGTGGTCCTGCATGAAGCGCCAGAACGCCCAGACCTCCTCGGGCTTGATGTCCTGGAACACTGCGCCGACGACGGGCAGCGACTGGAGGTAACCCTTCATCGCCCACCTCCTGCTGCCGCATCGGCGTCGCTTGCGGGCACGCAGGTGTGCCCGGTGATGTGACCGTCCTCGGTCGCCTCGTCGACGTACGCGCAGACGAAGGGCGCGCCGCTTCGCTCGCTCACCTCGTCGCAGTCGGCGAGCTCGTGGTAGCCGCCGTCCGCGTCGCAGATCTCGGCGGTGTTGCTGGTGCAGCGCGTGGCGCCCCGGATGCACCCGTCGATGGGCCGGCAGTGCGCGCCGAGGCAGACCACTGCGAGCGCGGTGAGTGCGAGAGCCTTCATCATGTTCCGCTCCGTGCGGCTGCGCGGTCCTGGAAGGAGACGAGCAGCAGGTTGCGGCTCGGGCGACGCCGGTGGAGCCCGAAGCCGATGGGTCGCGCCTCGGTCACGTAGAGACCGGGAGGCGTGCGCACGGCCTGCACGAGCTGGCCGTCGCGCGCGTAGAGCGCGCCCAGCCTGTCACTCGGGCGAATCAGGGCGTCTCCCGAGGCGGCGTCGACGAGGCCGAGCCGCTCGAGATCCCTGAAGTGGAAGACCAGATCGAAGCTCGACCTGGGCGTGTTCCCGGACGTCGCCATGCGCAAGGCTTCAAAAGCCTCCGGCTCCACCTGACAGGGGACGCGCACCGGCGGATGCTCGCGACGAAAGGGCTCACCAACGCCATCGTCGTTGGTGTCGACGAGGACGGGCTCCTTGAAGTCCTCGTCGTAGTCCGGCGCCATCGCCTGGGTGTCCAAGCGATGCAGCTCCGCGACGAACGGGAAGATGAGGCGGCCGCGCATGCGGGGGACAAAGCCGCCCGCACCAAGCGTCAGGGGACGCGCGTGGCGCTAAACGTCAGCGGAAACGGCCGCCGCACGCGGAGCTTGCGGGAAGACGCCCATGCAGGCGAAAATGCAGGGATGATCGCCACTTCCGCCTCGCTGACCTACGACGACCTGAAGAAGCTGATCGAGGGTGACGCCGTCGCGATCCGTGGCGTGGCGACGCTCGAGCCGGCCGGTGGCCCAGGGGACAAGGTTTTCCCGCCGACCCACGCCATCGAGAAGACGAACACGAAGCAGGGCGCCAAGTACGCGTTCGAGACGCGGCGATTGAACGGCGAGAACGTGACCTGCGTGCTCATCGACTCGGTGCAGAGCCAGGCGAACCGGATGGAAGAGGCACTGCAGGCGCTGTGGGACGAGAAGAAGATCGCTCTGCCGGTGGTGACCGTGGACTTCTCGAAGCACCCCACGGAGGAGGAAAACGGCACCAAGAAAGACCTCGCCCCTGAGGTGGGCCGCGTCACCTCGCTCACCGCGCCCCATCGCATCGCGGACGCCCTGCTGCGCGACAGCCTGCTCGATGGTCAGCTCTTCCGCCTCTCCGACATCGGCAAGTCGTTCACGGACGCGAGCACCAAGAACGCGACGGCGCTCTTCAAGGTGTGCCCGACGGGGCTCGTCTTCGGGCTGTGGGACAGCACCGGCCCAAAGCGCGGGCTCGGCGCGAAGTTCCAGCGCGCGCTGGTCTCGGAGATCGTAGGCATCAACGCGGCCAAGGGAAGCAAGACGGGAAGCCGTCTCGATCCGATGAACATCAATAAAGACGCCGCTGTCATCTACAAAGCCGCCGACGCGGACGAGGGCTGGACCGCAGACCCAGCGCGGGCAGAAATGCAGGACGGCGAGCCGGTGAAGGTCGGCAGCGACAAGAAGGCGGGTAAGCCGTCGGCTGTGAATCACGGCAACATCGCGCCCAGCATTGATGAAGTCGCTGGTGGGGTCACCATCGACTATGCGACCCACACCGTGGTGCTCTCGCTCGCGTCGCTGCGACGCCTTGGGTTTTCGGAGGGTGCTGCTGAAGCTCGAACGGTGCTCGCCGCCCTCGGGCTCCTCGCCGTGCTCGCTTCGGATAGCCGTGGTCACGATCTCCGTTCGCGATGCCTGCTGGTCCCCAAGAAAGGCTCCGCATTGAAGCTGGAAGCGGTCGGTCGCGACGGGAGCACCACGGAGCTCGTCCTCGACCTCACGGCGGCCACGAAGCTCTACGCAGACGCTGTCGCAAAGCTGCCCGATGGCGTGAAATTCGAGAAAGGCGCTGGCGAGGCGCTCGTAGCGCTTACGCCGTCGGCGAAGCTTGCCGATCTCGTGAAGAAGAGCCGCGAGTTGGCGGCGGCGGAGTCCGAGGCTGCGGACTGATGCTCGCCATTGAGGTCGAACTCCTGACCGGTCGCTACGCCGCGACCGCGCACAACGATCGAGGCCGCGCCGAGTGGCCGCCGCATCCTGCGCGCTTCTTCTCGGCCCTGGTCGCCGCCCTGCACGACTACGACGACGTGGACGCATCGGAGCGAGCCGCTCTCGAGTGGCTCGAGAAGCAGGATGCGCCGTCGCTGCGCGTCGATCCCGAGTCGACGGTTGGCAGGCGGCAGGTGCAGGACGTCTACGTTCCGGTCAACGATGTCACGCTCGGTGGCGATGAGGCGATCCGCGACGCCGAGGACAAGCTGACTGCCGCCACGACACCAGCGGCCAAGAAGAAGGCGCAGGCTGCGCTCGAGAAGGTTAGGCGGGACGCGGTCACGATCGACCATAAGCCGTCAGACAAGGCACTCAAGACTGCGATCGCGCTCATGCCGGAGCGGCGCACGCGCCAAGTACGCACCTTCCCCGTCGTGTTGCCTGAGACGCCCACCTTCGCGTTCCTCTGGCCCGAGGCCGATCCGGCGCCTCATCGCGAAGCGCTCACGCGCCTCTGTGCCCGCGTAACCCGGCTTGGCCACTCGTCGTCACTCGTCCGGTGCACGATGGTCAAGCAGGACCTGATGCCGACGCTCGTCCCCAGCGACGAGGGTGACGTCGTCCTGCGCGTCGTCGGCCAGGGCCAGCTCGATCGTCTCGACAAAGCCTTCGAGCACCATCAGGGCGTGCAGAGTCGGGTGCTGCCCGCTCGCCCTCAACGCTATGGCCCGGCGTTCAAGAGCACGACACCATCGCAGCAGGCGAAGAGCGCCTTCTCCTCGAACGACTGGGTCATCTTCGAGCGCGTTGGCGGTTCAAGGCCCGTCGCTTCGCGCGCCACCGACCTCGCCCGTGCGCTGCGCGGTGCGCTCATCGAGGTGCATGGCAACCAGAATCTGCCATCGACGCTCTCGGGCCACACAGAGAACGGCCCGACGCAGCAGCCGCACGTCGCGTTCGTCCCGCTGCCGTTCGTCGGGCACGAACACGCCGACGGCGCGCTCATGGGCTGCGCGCTGGTACTGCCTCGGGAGCTTCCAAGGAGCGATCGTGAGCTCCTGCTGCGCCTCATCGCGAAGTGGGAGAAGGAACGCGCGAACGAACGCGGCAACTTGACGCTCGCGGGCGGGACGCTGCCGCCGTTCCATGTCCGGCGCGTCGAGGTGTCGGCGAAGGCTGCCCTCGACCCGGCGCGGTGGGCTCGCTCGTCCACGCGCTTCATCACGGCCACTCCGCTCGCCCTCGACAAGAACCCTGGCAACCTTCGCAGCAACCTGGACGGCACCGCACGCAGGGCTGCGCTGGAGGCTCAGCAAAGCATCAGCGACGCCTGCCATCACGTCGTGGGGATCCGCCCCGTCTCGGTGGAGGTCTCCCTCGCACCGTTGCTTCCCGGTGCCCAGCACGTTCGCGACTTCCTGCCTTGGCCTGGGCGGCCCGGGCGGACGCCGCGCGTGCGTGTGCACGCCGACATCCAGTTCGCGGAGCCGGTGAGAGGTCCGCTGCTCCTCGGCGCGGGGCGCTATTTCGGCCTCGGGCTCTGCCTGCCGGTGGAGGAGCGATGACGATGCTCTCGACCTCCGACTTCGGCGCGTTCCACGCGGCCGTGCATGGCGGCAAGCAGCCCTTCGCGTGGCAACAGCGCCTGCTCGAGAAGATCGTCGCCGACAAGGCCTGGCCGCGCTTACTCGACCTGCCGACCGGCGCGGGCAAGACGACGTGCATCGACGTCGCGCTGTTCGCGCTCGCGCTCGACGCGACGAACGACGACGAGCAGCGATGGTGCCCAAGGCGCATCGCGATGGTCGTGGACCGCCGCATCGTCGTCGATCAGGTCGCCGAGCGCGGTCGCAAGCTCTTGAGCGCGTTGATGACCAGCAGCGATGCTGTGGTCGTCGAGGTCGCCGAACGACTGCGCTCGCTGACCCGCACTGGCGAAGAGCCGCTTGGCGTCTTCACGCTGCGCGGGGGCATGCCGAAGGACGACGGCTGGGCGCGCACGCCCGACCAGCCGCTTGTCATCGCATCGACGGTCGATCAGGTCGGCTCGCGGATGCTCATTCAGGGTTACGGCGTGAGCCAGGGCATGAAGCCGGTCCACGCCGGCCTGCTCGCGAACGACACGCTGCTGCTCCTCGATGAGGTGCATCTGTCGGAGCCGTTCCGACAGACGCTCGACCAGCTCGCACGTCTTCGCACCCGGTTCTCGGGTAACGGTTTGAGGACGCGCTGCTCGCACGCGTTCCTCTCGGCCACGCCCGGTGGTGGACAGGAGCTCCCCTTCACGCTGATCGATGACGAGAAAAGAGCCGACTCGCCGCTCGGACCCCGCCTGCACGCCAGCAAGCTCGCGCGCCTCGTCGAGGTGGACGATCGCACCGCGCTGGAGAAGGCGTGCGTCGATCAGGCGAAGGACCTGCTCGAACGCCATCGAACCATCTCCGTGGTCGTCAACCGTCTCGCGAGCGCGGCTGTCATCGCGCGGCAGCTCGCCGAGATTCTGGGCCAAGATGCGCTCGTCACGCTGCTCACGGGGCGCATGCGTCCACTCGACCGAGATGACGTGCTGCGCGAGCTGCGGCCCGCGGTGCAAACGGGCCGCGAACGAAGCGATGACAGCCCGAAGCGCGTCATCGTCGGTACGCAGTGCATCGAGGCAGGCGCGGACTTCGACTTCGATGCGCTGGTCACCGAGGCTGCGAGCCTCGACAGCCTGAGGCAGCGCTTCGGCCGCGTGGATCGCCTCGGCAGGTATGGTCAGGCCGAAGGAGTGATCGTCTGGGACACTCGCGCGACGTTGAAGGAAGAACTCAAGCGACGCGGTGATCCGAAGAAGCCTCCGTCGAGCGCGGATATCGATCCAATCTACGACAAGGCGCTCGTCGAGACGGCAAAGTGGTTCAAAAAGAAAGTGACTGCGCGTCGGCCCACCGTCGACTTCGGCGTCCTCGCCCTCGACGTTCCTACCGGCGATGACTTGGCGAAGTTGCTCGCGCCGAAGCTCAGCGCCCCGACGTTGCTCCCGGCGTACCTCGACCTCTGGGCGCAGACCTCGCCCGCGCCGAGCCAGCTCCCTGATGTGAGCCTCTGGCTGCACGGACCGGCTTCAGGTCCGGCTGACGTGCAGGTCGTCTGGCGCGCCGACCTCACGGAAGATGTGCTCCAGCGCGAGGACGTCGAGGCTGCGACAGCGATCGTGGCGGCGGTGCGGCCTTCGAGCCTCGAAGCCATGTCGCTGCCGTTCGTCACCGCGCGGGCTTGGCTCGCGAACCAGACGGTGCGAGAACTTGGCGACACAGAGGGCGCGACGCCCGACGACAGCGATGAGCCAGAATCGTCGGGACGACGTGCGCTCCGGTGGCGGGGTGACGAGAGCGAGATCGTCGACGCGACGAGCTTGAAGCCCGGTCACACGATCGTCGTGCCTGCGAGCTATGGCGGCATCCGCAGCGGCTGCTTCGACGCCACGTCGACCGAGCCGGTCAGCGACCGCGCTGAGCAGGCGGGATTGTTCGGGCGCGCGCACCCCGTGCTTCGGCTGCATCCCCTCGTCATCGAGCAGCTCGGGCTGTCACTGCCGCTCGACGAAGTGGACGAAGCTAGGGCGGCTCTCGCTCGTCTATCCTCGAGCAGCGACTGGCCAACGTGGAAACGCTTGTGGGCCGAGAGTCTCGCCAGGGGGCGTGCCTCGTTCGTCGTGCCTGGCGATCCATCGTGGACCGTGCTTGAGGCGAAGCGTGTTCCCATCGCCGACCTTCGGCGCGTGCTTCAACCCGAAGAGACGCTCGAGGACGGCGTGGAGCTCACCACCGACGGTGACGACTCGTTCTGCGCAGGGCGCGCGGTCTCGCTCTCCGAGCACAGCGCTGACGTCGAGACGTTCGCGCGCGAGTACGCGACTCGCTGTGGTCTCGGCACATGGCTTGCCGAGCACGTCGCGCTCGCAGCGTGGCTGCACGACATCGGCAAGGCCGATCGTCGCTTCCAGCTCATGCTCCGAGGAGGGAGCGAGGTTGAGTACTTCAAGGACGAGACACCCTGGGCGAAGTCGACGATGCCGCCGGGAGCGAAAGAGCAGCGCCGCCTCGCGCGGCTGCGGAGCGGCTATCCCGGTGGCGGATACCTCCATGCCGTCCAGTCGGTGGCGATGCTGCACGGACAATTGGACGCGCTGAAGGAACGCCTGAAGAAGGTAGACGCTGGGAAGGCCCCTGATCTCGACCTCGTGCTCCACCTCGTCGCCAGCCACCACGGGGAGTGTCGACCCTTCGCGCCTGCCCTCATCGACGTCAGCCCCGTCGACGTGTCGCTCAACGACCATGAGAGCAAGACGTTCGGCAAGATTGACTTCGCCGCGACGCCCTCGAACAACGGCTTGCACAAGCTGAACTCCCCGCTCGCCGACCGGTTCTGGGGCCTGGTCGCGAAGTACGGCTGGCAGGAGCTGTGCTGGCTTGAGGCGATCCTTCGCCTCGCCGATCACCGCGCGAGCGAAGAGGAGCAATCGACGCCATGAACTCGCTATCGCTTGCCGGAATCGATGGGCAGCACCTCTGGGGCTTCCTCACCGTGCTCGGCTCGTTGTCTTTGCTCGATGAGCACGCGCGTGAAAATTCCTACGACTCTCCGCGCCTCGCGTTCCAGGAGGATGGTACGGCGGTGCTGCAGAGCCCGGTCGCACGAGAGCATCTCGCAGAGGTGTTGCTCGCCAAGCTGAAGGCCCTGCAGCCGTATCTCGATAGCAACCTTGCGAACATCAACAAGCCCTCAGACTTCACGAGGTCGAGCTACGAGGCGATCGCGCTCGCAAGCGTTGCCCCGACCGCAGTCGATCTGCTTGCTGGCCTGGCCTGCGTCGTCGGTGAAGAACCATCCGAATCCACGTTGTGTGCGGCGAACGGGGCAAGTCATCAGAACCTCGTTCAGTCCATGCGCGACGTGCTCAAGCTGGTAGAAGCGGAGCACATCGAGAAGGCTCTGTTTTCGACGTGGACGTACTCGTTCCAGTTGCCCAAGAAGGGTGAGGGCAAGCAGATTCGTGACCGACTTCAACTCGGCAACAGGAATCCCACTCTTCGCCTCGATCCGTCCGACGAGCGGCTCTACGCGCTTAGACTCTCCAATCCGACGACGACCGACGACTTTTCGACCGAGCTTGGCGCGCAGGCACTTGCCATCCCCGCATTCGCCTTGTTGCCAGTTGTTCCCAGCAAGCAGCCGGTCACGGTCGCGTCGAAGCGTTCGCGCCAGCGAGTCACGTTCTCCTGGATGCTATGGAACATCCCAGCGACGCTGCGCACCGTGCGCTCGCTGGCATGGGCGAGCGTAGGGCGGCCGAATGAGCAGCGCGAACGAGGCGTCTTCGCGGCATTCAGTGCGGATCGTATTTCTGGAGCGAAGGGCAAGCTCTCGTTCGCCCCATCGCAAGGCGTGTGGTGAGCCCTCATCACGCCGCTCCGATCGGCGTGGGACGCACGTAGAGCGCGAGGAGAGCGTCGATCTCCGGGTCGCCGGTGAGGCTCGCTGAGCTCGCGGCCTTCGCGGGGTCCAGCTTGTACGCTTGGTCTCGCGTTCGCTCTTCGATGATGCGCCAACGGCTGCGCGCCTCGAACGAGGCGTCGTCGGTGAGCGGCGCCATAGAGCGCAGGACCAGGAGCATCGTCGCGCGGCGGATCGCGGGCGGCGTGCGCCCCGTGGGCGTGCCGTC
>CAYQAC010000187.1:0-613 GCA_964415255.1 uncultured Polyangiaceae bacterium
CCGCGGTGCCAGCGCGCCACATGGGGCGCCCAGAGGACACCCAAGACAGCAGCCAGGAGGTGGCGCAGGCGGTGCGCTCGCTGATCCAGGCGAGTCAAGCGGGCGGGCTCGCCGGCTCTGGGCGCGGCGGCACCCCCGCGCCCAGCCCCGAGCCAGGCGCCGGCGGCCCGTCTGGGCCTGGCGCTAGCTCGCCTCAGGCAGGCGCCGGAGGGCACTACGCGGGCGGGCGGCCGCGGGGGCTCACGAGCTACTTCACCACGCTCGAGCGCAGCATCGACTGGCAGGGGGCGTTCCCGGCGTGGGCCATCGCGGAGGGAAGGAGCGGCGTGGTGATCGTGAGCTTCAGCCTCGGCGTCCGTGGTGAGCTGCTCGCGCTGGCCGTCAGCCGCCCTAGCGGGGTGCCCGAGTTCGACGCGGGCGTGTTAGCTGCCATCCGCCACGCGGCGCCGTTCGGCGCGCCCCCCAAGGGGTTTGGCGCGCCGCTACCCATCCGCATGACCTTCGACGCACTGAACCCCGCCGTAGGCCGCGAAGCGCGCGAGCGCTGAGCCCCTACTCCAGCTCGGTCAAGCGGCTGGCCCCGCCCCGCATGGGGGCGGTTTTCCTGGTCCGT
>CAYQAC010000187.1:623-2724 GCA_964415255.1 uncultured Polyangiaceae bacterium
AGCGGCGCTCTAGAGTGCGCGAATGTCCTCACCGGGCGCGATCCTCGTCGTGGACGACGACGCCGTCAGTCGTCATGTCCTCACGCAGGCGCTCGAGCGCGCCAAGCTTGAGGTCGTGGCGCTGGGCGACGGGCGCGCGGCGATCGAGTGGCTGAGGCACACACGCCCAGCGCTGGTGCTGCTCGACCTGCTGATGCCCGCACCGGATGGCTACGAGGTGCTGCGCGCGATCCGCGATGAGCTGGCGCTGCCTGATCTCCCGGTGGTGGTCCTGACTGGCCTCGACACCGACGAGGACATCCGCCGCATCTTTGCCTCTGGCGCCGATGACTACATCCACAAGCCGTTCCGCGCCGCCGAGCTGATCGCGCGGATCCGTGGGCAGCTGCGGATGCAGCGCTACGTCGAGGAGCTGCGCCGCCGCGAGCAGCGCGCGGAACTGGTGCTCGAGCTCACCTACGCCCTCGGCTCGAGCGGAGACGTCCACGACGTGCTGTTTCAGGTCGTGGAGCGCCTCGCTCAGGTGGCAGCCGTGGACCGCTGCTCCATCGTGCTCTCAAGCGACGACCGCCTAGGCTTCGTGGTGGCGACCAGCGATGACCGCGCCGTCCGCGACCTCCCCATCAAGCTCGATCGCTACCCGGAGATCCGCCAGGTGCTCACCACCGGGCAGCCGCTCGTGATCCAAGACGCGACCAGCCACCCGCTGCTTGAGGTGGTCCGGCGCGAGGACGCCCCGATCACGTTCGCCTCACTGACGCTCGTGCCGCTGATGCACGAGGGTCGCGCGCTCGGCGTGCTGTTCCTCCGCAGCAAGAGCCCGGGCGCCGCCTCCGAGCAAGAGCTCGAGACGGTGCGCACGCTCGCCAACGCCACCGCGCTGTCCCTGACGAACGCCCGCACGCTGCAGTCGCTGCGCGCCGAGACCCAAGAGAGCACCCACGCGCGGGTGGAGGCGGAGCGCCGGGTGCAGCTGTTCCGACGCTACGCCGACTTCTTCGAGAGCGCCGCCGACGGCATGGTGGTGATAGATGGTCATGGTAAAGTACTATTCGCCAACTCGCAGGCCCGCACCATCCTCGGCTACTCCGAGCAGGAGCTGAAGGCGCTCAGCCTGCTGACGCTCGCCGCCCCGAGCGAGCACCAGCGGGTTCAGGGCCTCATGGCTGGCTTCCGTGAAGGCGCCTACCCGCTCAGCCAAGACCTCAACACCGTCACGCGCTCAGGCCAAGTCGTGACCCTGAGCGTCAACTTCAGCTCCGTGCTGCACGAGGACGCCGCGGTGCTGTTCAGCTTCCGCGACGTCACCAGCGAGCGCCACACTGAGCGCGAGCTGCGCCAGACAAAGGAGTTCTTGGAGCGCGTGATCGACAGCTCAGTGGACGCCATCGTCTCAGCCGACCTGAGCGGCCGGGTGTTGATCTTCAACCGCGCGGCCTCCCGCGTGTTCGGCCACCCCACTGAGGACATCATCGGCAAGGCCTCGGTAGAGCTCTTCTACCCCGCGGGCGTAGCGCGCGAGGTGATGCGCCAGATCCGCAGCGCCGACCGCGACAGCGCGGGGCGCCTGGAGAATTATCGCGTGGATATGGTCAGCAGCAGCGGCGAGCCAATCCCGGTCAAGCTCTCCGCGGCGCTCCTGCTCGAGAACGGCGAGCCGGTGGGGAGCGTGGGGGTGTTCACCGATCTGCGAGACCGGCTCCTGATAGAGACGAAGCTCGGTCAGGCCGAAGAGGAGCTGAGGCTGCGCGAGCGGCAGGCCATCATCGCTGAGCTCGCAGGCACCGCCGCGCACGAGCTGAACCAGCCGCTCACCAGCGTCATCGGCTACTCCGAGCTCTTGCGCCGCCACCTCACGCGCCCCTCCCAGCTTCACAACGCCGTCAGCGTGATCGTGACTGAGGCGGAGCGCATGGCGGAAATTGTCCGTAAAATCGGCAAGATCACCCACTACGAGACCAAGAGCTACGTGGGCGACACCCGTATCCTGGATCTGGACAAATCGAGCGACGACCGCGACCGGGGATAAGTCAGCTTAGATGACTTGTGGCCCAGCCGCGCGTGACCGCCAGCGACTGCGGCGACGCGTGGCGACGCGCGG
>CAYQAC010000187.1:2734-9574 GCA_964415255.1 uncultured Polyangiaceae bacterium
CGGCTCGTCCACCGCCACCCCTAAGCCTCACGCGCACCGACCCAGGCGCACGAGCGGCTCATCCGCCGCCACCCCTAAGCCTCACGCTCGCCCACGGGCGCCACCCCTAAGCCTCACCGCGTTGCCGTGGACGCCACCGCACCAGGCTCCCCGCGTCCCCCTGCACGCCCCAGGGCTGTGAGGCCCGGCGAGGCGCGACTAGAGCGGCGATCAGTTTGCCACCACCCTTGCCCGGAAAAGCGCCCCCATGCACGGCGAGGGCGCGCTTTCCCGGGCTCTCCGCGTGCCGCTGCTCCCCTTCGTGCCGCTCTAGCCTGTGATTTGAGGACGACAAACGGTAAACCGTTTGTCGTCCTAGTCCTTGTCCTTGTCCTCTTTCGGGGTGAACAGCACGCGGATCACGAGCACCAAGATGCCGCCTTGGTAGCTCTGGCCGGCCACGATGAACGACTGGCCCGCCTTCGCCTTCACCTCCAAGAGCGGTAAGAAATCCTTACCACCTGGCTGGTTGATGGAAGCGCTCAGCTTCACGTAGTCCTTCGGCAGCTCCGCCAAGAGCTCCGTCTGCAGCACGCGCTTGTTCGGCAGGGTGAGCTTGGCGGGCTTACCCTTGATGAGCGGGAGCGTCTCTTTGATGAGCAACTCGTAGCTGTCGTAGGAGCTGAACGGCGGCTTCTTCAGCTGCGGCATCTCGCCGATGCGCTTGTCGATGCCCTTGCCCGCGTTGGTCGCGTGGAGCACCAGCACCTCCGCCGAGAACTTGGCGGCGGCCGGCTCCTCTTGCTTGTCTTTGTCGTCGAGCGCCACGCTAAGCGGCCGAGCGCCCAATGACAGCTCACCTGACGGCAGCGCGAGCCGCGGCATCGTCAGCTCACCTGACTCACCGACCACCACGGCATCAAGCGCCGCCGCGGCTTGAGGCATCGCCGCGGCTTGAGGCAGCACCGCGGCTTGAGGCAGCACCGCGCTGGCCCCACGTGCAGCCGGGACCACCGAGAGCACCACGGCTGATGCCAAGGCAGCCAACGCCCACCACCCGCTCACACCGCGGCTCAACAATCGGCTGCTCATAACGATCCACCTTGGGAGCCCTGCCCTGCGGCGGGCTCCTCCGCGAGCCACACCACCGGCGTGGTCTCTTCCAGCATGAAGATGGTGCCATCACTGCTACCGAAGTCCACCGAGACGATGGCGACCGGCTCCTCCTCGGCGCTGACCACCGCCACCGAAGCGCTCGGCGGTGCTGCCACCTGGTGCGCCGGCTCCACCGCAGAAGCCTGCGCTGGCGGCTGGGCGGTGGGCACCGTGGGCTGCATCGCCCACACGAGCAGCGCCGCCGCGGCCGCCAAGAACAAGCCCGCCCCCACCACCCGCGCGCGCTCGCGGCCTCGCGCCGCGCGCGGGCGATGCAGCGACTCTGCGGGGCCCGGTAGCCGCCGCAGCTCGCCACCTGAGGCGCCCTGAGATGAGCCGCCGCTCAGCGCCTCCTGCGGCGCTTCCTGCGAGGCGCCGCGTGGCGCTTCTTCAAGCCGCGCCATCACCGCCTGCGCCACCGAGGGATAAGCTTGTGTGGCCTCCTCATCGTAGAGGCGCACCAGCTGCTGCAGCTCCGCGAGCCCCGCGAGCTGCGCCTCCACCTCGGCGCGCAGCGCAGGCTCTTGCATCAGCCGCGCGAGCTCCGCCTCCTCGGCTTCCGTGAGCTCGTCGTCGAACGCCGCCATCACCTGCGTGGGACTCACAGGGGCTGGCACGCCGGAGCCTCGGCTGGGGGTGCTCATGGCTCCTCCCCGTCGCGCACCTTCACGGGCGGCGGGCCAATTTGCTCTTGGTAGCAATCAGCCAGGGCACGCTGGAGCTTCTGACGCGCGTGGAACAAGCGACTCATGATGGTCCCTTTGGATACTTCCATGGCCTCAGCCATTTCTTCGTAGCTCATGCCCTCCACCTCACGCATCAAGATGACGTTCCGGTGGTAGGGCGGCAACGCCTCCAGCGCCGCGCCAATGCGCTGGGCGATCTCCCGGCGCCGGATGACGTCCACTGGATCGGAGCCGTCAATCTTCGACAAGAAGGGGCTCGGCTGTTCGTCGCTGAGGTCATGGTGCTCACTGAGCTCCAGCTCACGACGCGCCGGCTTGCGCATGAGGTCGATGGAGAGGTTCGTGACGATGCGGTAGAGCCAGGTGAAGAAGCTCGAGCCGCCCTGAAACCCCTCAAGGCTCCGGTGCACGCGCAGGAACGCCTCCTGGACCACCTCCTTGGCGTCATTAGGATCGCGGACGAGCCCCATCGCGATCGCGAAGGCGCGCCGCTCATGGCGCTGCACCAGCTCATGAAACGCCTCTCGATCGCCGGCCTGGGCGCGTGAAATAAGTCCTCCGTCATACTCCGCCTCGGCGCGACGAGCCTCGCGGTTGGACGCTTTCGCCTGGGCCCTATTCACCACCATGACATCTGGATCAGCCTTGGGGCTGGGGCGGCTGGGCGTGCTCAAGGGGGCTGAAGGGGGCTGAGGGGGCCGGGCGCCAGGCCGAGCGGGCGGCCGAACGCCAGGCCCGCGCTGGGACGGCGGCGCGACGAGCGGGGAGGACATCACCCATGGGTCTACGGACCAAGCCGCGCCAGGCTGCCCTGGGCTCGGCCGAACCACAGCCTAGCCAAACTGAGCGCTCGGCTCACGGCATATCGAAGAAATCAGGCTCAGGAGCCGGCTCCGCGGCCTCCGCCAGCTCGCCCAAGCTGAGCTTCAAATCGAAGCTCCGCTTCCCCCGCGCCACCTTCAGCGACACCTCGCGCCCCACCCCAGCCACGCTCGCGAGCCACCGCAGGCGCTCCGGCCCGGAGATGGGCTGGCCATCGAACTGCAGGATGACGTCGTCCTCCCCGAGCCCGGCGCGGTCCCCAGCGCTGCCTGGCTTCACCTCGCGCACCAGCGCCCCGCCGCGCTCTGAGAGCCCCAGGCGCGCGATGTCCTCAGGCGTCACCCCTGCCACCACGATGCCGATCGCCGAGCGCTTGAGCCGCCCATCTTTGATCAGCCGCGGCACCAGCTCCTTCACCATGTTGATGGGGATGGCGAAGCCGATGTTGTTAGCGCGCGCTCGGATCGCCGTGTTGATGCCGACCACCTGGCCCGCGGCGTCGAGCAACGGGCCGCCGGAGTTGCCTGGGTTGATGGAGGCGTCCGTCTGAAGGAAGTTATAGTAACCTGACGAGTCGAGCCCCTTCACGTCGTCTCGCGTGCGCCCCTTGGCCGAGACGATGCCGGCCGACACCGTGTGCGACAGCCCGAACGGGTTGCCGATGGCGAGCACCCAATCCCCCACCCGCGTCGTGTCCGAGTCCCCGAGCGGCAAGAAGGGCAGCCCCTTCGCGTCCACCCGCAGGATGGCGATGTCCGTCGGCGGGTCGCGGCCCACCACCTCCGCCCGCATCTCGCGGCCGTCTTGCGCGAACGTGACCTGGATGTCCGCCGCGCCGGCGATCACGTGGTTGTTGGTGAGGATGAGCCCGTCAGGATCGTAGACGAACGCCGACCCCAGCCCCTGCCCCACCATGCGACGACCGCCCCCGCGTGAGCGCGACTCCTGCAGCGTCTTCACGAACACCACCGCGGGGTCCGCCTTCGCGGCGATGTCCGCGAAGCTCGCCGGAGCGGCGATCCCCGACGGCAACACCACCTGGGGCGCCGGATTTTGGGGGGGGTTGGCTAGCGCCGGGGCGCCCTCAGTGGCGCTCGCGGCAGGGCCGGGTGACGCCGTGACTCGGTCACAACCGAGCGACGCCAAGGCCAGCCCTGTGAGGATCCAGAAGCCCGGCGCAACTGTCAGGGCAACGAACGATCTAGTCACTCTGCCTGCTCAACCTCGGCCAACCGCAGCTTGAGGTCGATGAGCGCCTGATCCAGCACGCGCTCCTCATCCCCCGTCAGGTTGCCGCGCGTCTTCTCTTGGAGCAGCCCCAGGAGGTGGAGCGTTTGCTGCGCCATGGGGAGATCGCGAGCGCGCTGGTGGGTGGATGGATCTTCAGCGTCCCCCAGGTGCACCAGCACCGAGTGACTCAACGACAGCACGAAGGTGGCGAAGTCGATCGCCGGCAGCTCGCTGTCGTCCACCGCGCTCACGACTCCTCGTCGCCCCAGCCTGCGTCCGTCGCGTCTTCCTCAGCGGCGCTTGGGGAAGCTGCGGCTTCAGCGGGCGCTGCGGCTTCAGCGGGCGCTGCGGCTTCAGCGGGCGCTGCGGCTTCAACGGGCGCTGCGGCTTCAACGGGCGCTGCGGCTTCAACGGGCGCTGCGGCAGCGTTCGGTGCGGCGGCTGCGGCTGAGTTCGGTGCGGCGGCCTCAACGGGCGCTGCAGCCTCAACGGGCGCTGCAGCCTCAACGGGCGCTGCAGCCTCAACGGACGCTGCAGCCTCAACGGGCGCTGCGGCAGCGTTCGGTGCAGTGGCTGCGGCTGAGTTCGGTGCGGTGGCTGACGCTGCGGCCGCGGCTGCGGCTTGCTGCGCGGCACGCGCGGCCTCGCGCTCTGCTGCCCGCTCCTCGTCGTCGCGGGGAGCGAGCGCTGGCTGGGCGAGGCTCACAACATCATGTTGGTCGACGGTGTCGATCAACTGAGCGACCTGCGCCTCCACCTCAGCGGGGGTCAGTAGCCCCTTGCGGAGCAGGCGCTCGCGCACCCGGGTGTCGAGCTTGAGCGTGTCAATGTCGGTCATCTTCGGAGGACTCCAATACGAGGCCCAGGGCGCTCCGTCAGGTGCGATACCTATTCGCAGCTAGCGGCGGCAACAGCCGCCGGCGGCCCCTGAGCGCGACACCGGGGGCGCGAACCATGGTCGATCCTAGGGTGAGTTGCAAGGACCAGCGAGCCGATGGATCGCTGGTCACGAGCAGCCCACCCCCCTGCCTTGGAGCGGACCAGGCTGAGGGCTCCACACCGCCTAGGATCAGCCCTTGGGCGCGGCGATGCGGCCAGCCACGGCGCTGGCCGCCACCACCAGCGGGCTGGCTAGGTACACCTGACCCGGCCCGCTCCGCCCTGGGAAGTTGCGGTTGATGGCGCTCACCGTCACCTGCCCTGGGTTGAAGGACACGCCCGGCCCCGCCCGAATGCAGGCACCGCAGGATGGATCGACCAAGGTCGCCCCAGCGCGCTCGAAGATGTCGATGTAGCCGCGCTCCTCAGCGTAGGCGCGGATGTGCTGAGAGCCGAACTGGATGTACAGCTGGACCCCGCTCGCTACCTTCTCCCCACGCTCAAGCGCTGCCTTCAGCACCGAGGCGTACATGTCCATGTCCGCCTTCTTGCCGCCAGTGCACGAGCCTCCGTAGGCGATGTCGACCCGCACCTCCTCCGTGAGGTCGCGGAGCGGGATGCCGTTGCGGGGGTCCCCCGGCGTCGCGACCATGACCGGGATGGCGCCGAGCTCGACCGTGAAGGTGGCGGCGTACTCGGCGCCCACATCTGGGGTGGTGATCCGCGCCTCAAGCGCGGCGCGCTCCGCGCCGCGCATCTCCACCAAGTAGCTCAGCGTCACCTCGTCAGCTGCGATGACACCGGTGAAGCTCCCTGCCTCCACCGCCATGTTGGTCAAGGTGGCGCGCTCATCCAGGCTGAGCTGTGCCACCCCGTCACCGCCGAACTCAAGCACCTGCCCGATGCCGCGCCCAGATTTGAAGTGCTCGAGGCTCAGGATGTGGAGCATCACGTCCTTCGCGCACACCCCAGGCTGAAGCTGACCCACGAGCTCAAAGCGCACCGTCTCTGGGACGCGCACCCGCACGTCGCGCGTGTACCACGCGTTGGCCATGTCCGTGCTTCCCACCCCGAACGCGAAGCAGCCGAGCGCTCCTGCCATGCAGGTGTGGGAGTCCGTACCGGCCACCAAATCCCCCGGGAGCGCGAGCTCTTCAATCACCTTGTTGTGACAAATGGCCTCGCTGCCCACGGTGGCGCCGCCACGCTCCACCTCGCCGTAGAGCCGGATGCCGTGGCGCTTGGAGAACGTCTCTTGGACGGTCTTGAGCGACGCGGCTTGCTCGGCGAGCCCCATCTGCTTGTGCTGCTCGGGCATCACCAGATCGAGGAAGGTGAGGTGGTCGCGGAACGCGAACACCGAGCTCGGCTCCGCCACCTCAGCGCCCTCACCGAAGCCAGCGCGGAACAGTGAGTCAGCCATCGGGGTGACGTACTCGTGGCTGAAGCGCACGTCCGTGCGCACGAACAGCGCGTCCCCCGGCTTCACTGCGGGGATCCCGAGCCGGCCTGTTTTGGCGTCGGCGATGGCGTGACGCGCGATGATCTTCTCGCACAGCGTCATCGGGCGCGCGGCGGTGGTCACCGGCGGCGGGGCGATCTCCCCCGCCATGCGCGCGCGGTTGTAGGCGAACAGCCCGCCCGCCTCGACGATCTGAGCGCTGATGGGATCGAGCCCGCGCGTGAACTCACTGATGGGGATCTCCTCGCCGCGCGCGATGCGCTCGAGCAGACCGAAATCCGTCGAGGTGAGCAGGCCGATGTTCTGGCAGTTCTGGCCGTAGATCTTCTCGATGCTCTGGGCCACCACGAGCTTCACGCCCGCCTTCAGCTCCGAGTAAGGCGCCGTCTCCCGCGAGCTGCCGCAGCCCTTCGAGCGCCCGCTGACGATCACCCCGAACCCGCCGTCCTTGATCGAGTCTTTCTCCACCAGGCCGCCCCGGAGCCCCACCAGGGAGTAGCGCGCGAGCGTCTCGTCGAAGTAGTAGCAGACCCAGCCGGGCGTGATTTCATCCGTGGAAATGTTGTCCACCAGCTTGCGGCTCGGATCGAGATCGAGCTCTTCGCCGGCGAGCTGGCGCCTCAAGAG
>CAYQAC010000188.1:0-9471 GCA_964415255.1 uncultured Polyangiaceae bacterium
TTGGAGCAGCGCCGCGCCGAGCGCTTGCGCGAGCAGGTCGCGCCCCGAGACGCCGAGGGGCACGTCAGCGCTAGCTGGCTCGAGTTGTTGTGCCACCCCTTCCAGAGCCTCAAGGAGCCGCCCTTTGATCGCCGTGGAGCGCGCCGCGGCGTTCAGCAGCTGAAGCGCAGGGACTCCACCGGAGTTCAAGGCGCTCGTCAAGCGCGGGACCGCTTGCTCAGCTTCACCAAACGCCACGCCGTCAACCAGCTGCGTGAGCTGATCTTCAATCACCGCCTCAATCAACGCGTCACGATCCGTGAAGTGGATGTACAGGGCGCCGCGGGTGTAGCCAGCGCGCGAACAGATCGCGTCGAGGCTGGGCTTATCAAGCCCCTCCTCGCTGAAGCACGCTCGCGCGGCGGCGATCAGCGCGGCACGAGTCTCACGCTTCGCTGCCTCACGGCGCCGATGGCTCGCGCTGCTTGGCGTGAGCACCTCACGCTTCGGGGGGGGACGATGGGAGAACCGCACGACTCAGAATCCATACAGCCCCGGCGACGCCGCGCAAGCGGGGGGCCTCACGAGGCCAGCACACATTCTCATCTCAAGACACCTATTCCATGCGGGATTTGCCGGCGCGGCCTTCAGAGCGCAGCTTGGGCTTCGAAACGCGAGTGGTTCAATGGCTCTTCATGGCGCTGTGTGAGGCGGCGCGGCGCCCCGCCTGATGCCAAGCTACTCCAGCGAGCTGACCCAACATGGAGCGCTAGGCTCTTATTCCCTTCGGCCGAGCCCGTAGCCGGCGGGCGACACGTTGTTTCTACGTTGTTATGCAACCCAGCTCAAGGCTCATGAACAACCGAGCGGCGGCGGTACGCCCAAGCCGAGCGCTCAAGCAGCGGCCCGCGGGAACCACCCTTGAGCAGGCGGCTCACCCTTGAGCAGGCCGCTCACCCTTGAGCAGGCCGCGCGGCGTGCGGCCTCAGCCCCCGAACCTACCAGCCCACACCTGGACCTCAGCCAAGCGCGCGCAGCAGGCGCTCCACTGGGTAGGGCTTGGCGAGGAAGCCAGTGACGCGCGGGTGATCACGCAGCTCACTCGGGAGATCTTCTGCCGCGTAGCCGCTCGACAAAAGCACGCGCAGCTCCACCCCCGCGGCGTCGAGCCCCTGCAGCACCTCCAGCGCCGTCATGCCGCCCAGGTTCACATCCAAGAGCAGCACCCGGAACAGCTGCTTGGAGGCGAGCTCAAGCGCCGCCTCGCCATCGTTGACCACCTGCGTGGCAACACCATGCTGCTCCAAGAGGCCCGCGGTGAGCATCGTCAGGCGCGGCTCGTCATCGCAGATCAGAACTGGCAGAGAGTCACTCATTTCACTCCACAGGCTGCTCAAGGCCGCTCAGCGAGCCTTCGCTCACCGCGACTTGGACAGGCCCCTCGCCCTCCAAGCCTCGCGGCACCCTCCCTAGCTCCGAGGAGCCTAGTTCACCTCGCGGCCCCTGCCTACCCTTCCGCCACGCGACGCACTCGAAGCTCGCTTGCCTCAGCTCGGTCCGCGCACTCGAGCTGCCTGAGGTGGCGGCACGCGCAGCGTCCTCCGATGCGAGCGCGGCCCTGTACGTCGGCAGGCTCAGCTCAGCTGCTGCGCGAGAGCCTCAGCGCTCCCACGACGATCCCGATCAGCACCAGCGAGCCAGCCACCCAACCCACGGGGATCGGCCCCAGGCTGAGCACCTCCCCGGTCTGCGCTGCGTAGAGACCATGAAGCAGCGACGCAACGAGGCCCAGCCCCACCAGCCACAGCGGGCCACGTAGCCGGGCGCCCCACGAAGGGCCGCTGAGCGCCGGTGCACGGTAGCGATCCGCGCGCGGCCGCACGCTGACTGGAGGCAGCAGCTCAGCGCGCGACGCGGCGGGGTGCGACGCCAAGCCGACGTTGCCGCTCGCTCGGGGCTCCATGCGAGCGGGTTCTCGCGTGGAGATCACCTGGCCCACCGGGATGTCGAGATCCAACGGCATGGCGGGCGCGCGGCGCGGACGTTGGCTGACAGGTGCCTCACGGGCGGGGAGCGCCAAGTCTGGGATCTCGCTCGGTGACTCCACAGGCTCCGTGAGCGCGGTACCCAACGCCTCCCGCGCGGGGCTCCCCAAAGCGGGGGTACCGAGCGCAGCGCGCGCTGGCGTGCCCCGCGCTGGCGTACCCTGCACGAGGCTCCCCTGAGACACCCCCCAAGCTGGGGTACCATTCGATGCGCTGGAGTCGCGAAGCGCACGCGGCGCCTGTGACGGGGTGTCCAGCCGCTCACTGGTCGGCAGGCGGAAGGCGTCCTCGGCGCGGGTGTCGCGCCGGACCCCTCCTCCGGTAGACTGTTCAGTGATCCCGATAGCGGCGACCAGCTCATCCCAGAACAGGCCCGCGTCAGCGTAGCGATCGCGCGGATCGACGGCGAGCGCGCGCAAGAAGACCGCCTCGACCTCATCGCTCACCGCGACACCCTCTGTTCGAGGCGTTGGGCGGCGATGCTCGTCCAGTGTGGTCCCCATCATCGCCGCGTGATCGCCATCGATGACAGGGTGCCCCACGAGCGCCTCGACCAGCGTCACCGCCAGGCCCCACACGTCCGTCCACGGCCCGGTTTGACCGAAGCGCTTCGGGATCCACTGCTCAGGCGCGCCATACGCTGGCGTGAATGAACCGACCTCCTGACCACTCTGGCTCGCGCGCCCCGCGACCTGAGAGGCGACGCTCTTGGCCTTACCAATCCCAAAATCGAGGATCTTGATGATCTCCTCGCCAGCGACCCGCGCGAGGAAGATGTTCTCGGGCTTCAAATCCCGGTGGACGATCGACAGCGCGCCCTCCTCCGAAGCGAAATTGTGCGCGCGCTCGAGCGCCCTGGCGACGGGTGTCAGCAGCCGGACTAACCGCTTCAAGGTGAGCGGCGGCCTACCCTCCTCTTTGCGGCGCCGCACCAGCGCCTCAAGCGTCTCCCCCTCCAGCCACTCAAGCGCCATGAACGGTACGAAGGCGCCCCCTGGGGCGATCAGCGCGTCTACGTGCAGCGGTCGCACCACGGTGTTCAGGCTCGCTGAGAGGCGAAACAAGAGCTCCGCTTCGGCGCGAAACTGCTCAAGGAAAGACTCCTGACCCGAAGAGCCGAGCCCCTGAGGGATCTTGAGGCACTTCAGCGCGACCGAAGCGCGGAACCCCGCGTGGTAGGCGCGGTAGACCACCCCGAAGCCACCCTCGGCGACCGTCTCCTCCACGTGATACGCGCCGGCCACCGTCGTCCCGACGATCCCGAACACGTCCGCTGTCATCGAGTCACTCACACCCGCCCACTCTCGCTCGCGTCATGCTTGGAGTGGTCACCTCGCCACCCATCAGCTCGATCCTGCCAGGATCCTGACCGGAGGTCGACCAGCCAAGCGTTTGCTGCGCTTTCTGTCAGCTCGCTGAGCCGGCTTGAGGCCATGGGGGCTCAAACCAATCCCAATGGGGAGCAGTAGCCAAGACCTCCCGAGGCGACCCGTGTCAGCCAAGCGGCCGGAGCGTCCTCAACCAAGGCGGCTCAACCTGGTGACAGGCGGTTGGCTGCTCTAGCATCGACGAGTGAGCGCCCCGCCGCCGATGAAGCCACTCGCGAAGCCACGGCGGGTGGGCCTGCTGCGCGGCTTCTTCTCGGTGTTTCGCGGCGCCGGCTTCCTGCTGCTCAGCCCCAGGTCATGGCCCTATGCGCTGGTGCCTGGGCTGATGCTCTCCCTGTTGGCGACGCTCGGCATCTGGCTCTCACTCGCCGTCGTGTGGCCCAGCGTCTCGCCCGCACCTGATAGTCACTGGCTCACCCTGCTCGCGACCAGCGCCGCCGGGTGGCTCGTCACGACCGCCGCCATCCTGCTCTCCCTGCTGCTCGCGGTGGCCCTCGCGCCCCCCCTGAGCGCCCCCGCGCTTGAGCACATCGTGGGCCAGCGCGAGGCCAGCCTGGGGGCCCCTCCGCGCGCCCCGCTCGGCTTCTGGCGCGAGGTAGGCTGTGGCCTCAAGGCGCAGCTCGTCGCGGCGTGCTTCGCGGGCCCACTGCTGCTCACGCTGTGGCTCCTCGGCTTGCTGATCCCTGGAGCCACCTTCGTCACCACCCCGCTCGCCTTCCTCGTCACCGCCCTCGGCCTGGCGTGGAACCTGTTCGACTACCCGCTCACGCTCCGCGGGGTGTCGATGCGCGAGCGGCTCCGCTTCACCTGGCGGCACCGCACGGCCACGCTCGGCTTCGGGCTGAGCTTCGCCCTCTTATTCTGGGTCCCCTGCTTCGGGGTCTTGCTGCTCCCGGTGGGGGTCGCAGCCGCTACGGAGCTGCTCTGGAGCCTGCTTGAGGGCGATCCGCTGGGCGCCACGCTCGGGCTACCAGCGGACCAAGCAGCATCAACCAACACGCCCCAGCCACCTCCGACGGCTCCTACAGACGCTCCGCTCCAAGCGGACCCTGCGCCCGCTTCAGAGCAGGCTCCAGGGGTTTTGGGGGTTGGGCAGGGCGACGCTTGAGCCCGCTCACAAGAGCCCCTCTGGCGCAGGGCGCTTGCGCTGAGCACGCCGCGCCGAGGTCAAGTCAACATCACTGACGATTGCGTCAGTGACGCTGACTGAGCGCAACCGACTGAGGCCACCAGCGCTCAAGTGCACCAAGGCCCTCAGGCGCTACAGTCGCACGCCCAAGCGCCGGCGCAGCTCAAGGTAAGGCTCACTGACTGAATAGGCGATCAGATCGCGCCCCAGCTCACCCACCGCTGCGCCTGACGCATCAGGGCCCTCCTTCAAGCAGCCGAGCGCGGTCCCTAGATCGGAGGCGATGGCGAAGCCTGCGCGGGCCGCCGTCCGCTCCGCGCCCGCGCTCCAGCGCTGGAGGTTGGTGCGCCCACCCTCCTCCACGAAGCGCAGGAACAGGCCACGCAGACGGTCGAGCTGCTCCGGGCCGAGCACTGGCGCGATCGCTTGCGCGATGGGTGCCACGCGGCGGCGCATCTCCTCGGCGATGGGGAGGCTCGGGCTGCCCAGGGTGAGCGCGGCGAGGAACAGATCTTCGAGGTCGGGGACTGAGGTGAACAGGGTGCGGATGAAGCGATCGGGCCGATACCAGCTGAGGTGACTGCCCGCCTCGAACGCGAGCTCAAGCTGGGTTCGCCCGCTGAGCACGCCGGCGCCGAGCACCGTGACCGGCGGGATGCCGGGGATGTGCTCAAAGCCCACCAAGCGCTCCTTCTCAAGGTACATCGGGGGCGCGGCCAGACCGAGCAGCGCGGCCGCCCAATTCAAGGCGCGCACCGCGGTGATGGTGCTCTTCTCTGGCTCTTGCCGGGCCGCGGGGTCCGGGATGTGGAGCGTCTTGTCACGGCGGAGCGCCGTCACCTTCCCTAGCAGCACGGCGGGCACGATCACGCCGAACAGCTGCCCCGTGAGCGACTCTTCGTCAGGATGACTGATGAGTTCGGAGAAGCTCCGGGCGTCGATGGAATGCCGCGGAGCAATGAGGCCCGTGACGCGCGCGGCCTCAAACTCAGCCTGCTCCTCCGACGTGGCCGCGCCGAGCGTGACCAGGGCTTGCGCGGCGCACCACGCGGCGTCGCGTTCACCGCGCGCTTGGTAGGCGCGGCGCAGCGCGCGAAGGTGGGAGGGCTGGGTCGGATCGCGGCGCACGCGACGCCACAGCACGTCCGGCTCCTCCGTGGCGTCCTCGGCGGTCGCCTCGAGATCGGTGAGATCCACCTCGACGTTGATCTGCGCCTGCGCGTGCCGGAGCTCCTGCTCAAGCTCGAGCACCCGCGCCTCCAGCTGCTCGATGCGCTTGAGGAGCAAGGCGCGGCCCGCGTCTCCATCGGCAGCGACGCGCAGCGGCGCGAGCGAGCTCGGCCCCTCCTGGTAGTGCTCGACGATGCGCACCGAGTGGCGCGACTCGTAAGCGGTCAGCATGGCCTGCTCCAGCTCGAGCAGTCGGCGCGGGTTCAGGCCTAGGTTGTCCGCGGCTTGCTCGAGCCGCGCTCGCTCATCGCTCGTGATGACCCCGTCAGCGAGCGCCTCCGCGAACAGCTCCTCATACTGCTGCTCAAGCGGGCCCAAGCTGAGGCCCGCCGTGATCTCACCCTGAACGAACCCCTCGACATGCTCGAAATCGCCGGCCATCTCGTCCTCCCTCGCCGCTGTGTCTCTGAGCCCCGTATATCTCAACCCTTGCCCTGATGTCACAAGCGTCAGGAGGCTCAGGAGACACAACCAGAGGTAGCGCCGCCGACCCGGCCCTCCAGGCCACGACGAGAGCGAGGGGGGGCGGCGCCCGAAACATGAACACTCGACCCACACAGAAAAAGTGAGACACCCGAGGGGCCTACCCCAACACCGCGCGTCACGCGCGGCGGCGCCGGTTCCGTGCGCTTCAGGAGCGCCCTCCAAGCGAAGCCACGCCTGAGAGGCGATGCCTGAAAGGCAAGCGGCGCCTGAAACACGGCCAGCGCCAAAACGTGAGCTTCGGGCCTCACGGAAATCCATCGCTGAAAGCAGAATCGTGATAGCCTCAGGGAAACCGGTCGCCGAACGGGCGGCCGTCGTTGAAGGAGCACGCGATGCGATTGACCACACTCCCTCTATTGCTCGTCACTACTGGCACCTTGATGGCCGTCGCCTGTGGTTCGGATGGCGATACCCAGCAGGGCGGCAACCCAATCTCTGGTGGCAGTGGCGGTAGCTCTGCCAGCGGCGGCAGCGGCGGCTCGTCAGCGAATGGGGGCACCTCGGCCAACGGTGGCAGCGCGGCTGATTCGTTCGGCGGCAGCATCCACATCGACGGGGGTGGCAATGGTGGCACCGGCGGGCTGAACCCCGACTCAGGCTGCGCCTCGGAGAGCGTCAGCGGTGACCGCGTGCCAGCGAACATGCTGTTCGTGATCGACCGCTCGGGCAGCATGAAGTGCAACCCGCCGCCCACGCAGGACAGCAACCAGTGCGAGAGCCGCCCAGAGAAGCTGAACCCCGCCATCAACTCGAAGTGGGAGGACACCCGGCTCGCGCTCGAAGCGGCGCTTGAGCAGCTCTCCGCCCAGCCGAACATCTCGGTCGGCGTGAACATGTTCCCGCGCGACTCGCAGTGCGCGGTGACGGGCACCCCGAACATCCAGGTGAACCCACTGAACGCCACTCAGCTCGCGGGCATCAAGGCCTTCTTCGGCACCGTGGACCCCGCCGGGCGCACCCCGCTCGCCGGCGCGTCCATCCTGTCGTACGGGCACCTGCTGGCCCAGCTGCGAGCAGGCAACCTGCCCGGCAACAAGTTCATCGTGCTCATCACGGACGGCTTCGAGACCTGCGCGCCGAGCGAGCTGAACAAGCTGGTGAATGTGGACGTGCCGAACGCCACCGCGCTCAACTTCCGCACCTTCGTGATCGGCGCACCGGGGAGCGAGGGCGCGCGCTCACTGCTCTCGCAGATCGCCAAGGCGGGCGGCACCGCCGCCAGCAGCAGCTGCGTGGCGGATTCATCGGGCAGCCCGGAGGTGGGTGATTGCCACTTCGACCTGACCAACGTGAGCACCCCACAAGACTTCGCTGACCAGCTCTCGCAAGCGCTCGAGCAGATCAGCGGCAGCGTGCTCACCTGCGAGTTTGACATCCCCAGCAGCCCCACCGGCGGCGAGGTGGACTTGAACAAGGTCAACGTCAAGGTCACCCCGGATGGGCAGACACCCATCGACCTCGAGAAGGACACCGCCAACTGCGACACCACAGCCAACGGCTGGCAGTACAACGCCGACGGCACCAAGATCGTCCTGTGTGGCGCCGCGTGTGACACGGCGAAGGAGCCGGGCAGCGCCGTGCAGATCGTGCTCGGCTGCCCCAGCGTCATCAAGTAGGTGGGCGCGGCGCTCCGCTGCACCCACACGTTTGCGCGCTGGTGTGATTGGCGTCCCAGCGCGCTGGGCGGCTCCGCCGCTTGGTCCCTCGCCCCACAGGGTGGCGGCTTTCCTGGTCCGTCTGGCGGCAAACAGATCGGCGCTCTGGAGCGCTCATGAAGCGCCAGCTTGTTGCACGGTAGCGCCCGAGCAGCGCTCAAATCGCATGTCATCCACGCTGAGGTCAGTAGCGCTGGGGTCATTCGCGCTGTGCTGCGTTGCCTGCGTGAGCCCGGCGCCACCTCGTGCCGCCGCTGACGCGCCGGCTCATTCGGTCAGCCAAGCAGTCTATCACGCCGAGGCGTCGCCGCCGATCTCACCGCCTCCAGCCGCGCACAACGAACCAGCGCACGACGAACCAGCGCTCAGCGCCCCAACACCTGAGCCTGAGCCCGCCCTGCCGGAGATCGAGCTCATCGTGGAGTCCCCCCACTTACCTGGCGCGCGCCCACGCCCTGAAGGTCGCGTGGCGGCGGCTGGGCACGACGAGGACTTAGCCCGCTGGAACCTGGGCGGCCAAAGTGATCCTGACTACCCATCGAGCCGCCCGAGCTACCACCCAGGGGCGCGCGTGGTGGTCGACATCGCTCAGGTCACGGGTGGCCTCCCCAAGACGGCGCCGCGTGGCGCGGGGCCACGCAAGCCAAGCGAGCAAGGCCTGCTCGCTCACGCGCGCAAATGGGGCTACTGGCCGCTTCGCATCTGCTTTGAGGCGGCGGTGCGCCGCGCGCCCACCGCCCATGGCCAGACCAAGCTGCGGCTGGCCTTGGACGCCGCCGGGAAGGTGACCCAAAGCGCGCTCTTGGAGAGCGCGCTGGATGATGAGGCGGCTGCCTGTCTACTCCAGGCTGCGCGCGACTATCGCCCCTTCAGCCCAGCCCCGGGTCGCCGCGTGCAGCTCGAGCTCAGCGTGAAGCTGTGGCCCGGGGACGCGCCACTGCCTTTCCTCGCGGAATTGGAGCAGCGCACCGCGCTCGCCAGCGAGAACCCAGGGCAGCTCTCCGCGGAGGCGCTGCTCACGGCGAGCGAACCAGCGCTCACGGCGAGCCGGCGCTGCTTCGCACAGGGCGTGCAGCGCGATCCGATGCTGTGGGGGCGGCTCCAGTTGGAGCTCCAGATCTTACCCCGAGGTGGGGTGGCTAAGGTGCGCCAGAGTGACAGTCACTTCCCCGATCCGAAGGTGGTGCGCTGCGTGAAGCGCGCCTTCCGTAGCGTCGAGTACCCTCTACCTGAGGGCGGGCGCGTGACCTGGATGCTTGGGCTTCGGCTGCCGAAGCGTCCAGCGCCTGAGCCCACTCCCGGGGCTGATCCGGCTGAGCGCAGCGAAGGTGACGCTCAGCAGCCCTGAGGGCCGCCGAGCGTCTGCTCGGCTCACGGCTGATCCGGCCAGTCGGTCGCTTCGCCAGCGCGCTGACGTCGCACGGTCAGGCAGCGCCTGCGTGACAGCGACTGGGGCGGCGCGCCGCGGCGCGGTGCTGGCAAACCCCCAAAAACCAGAGAGCTTGAAGGCGGCGCCCACGCAATGGGCCCCCCGGAGGCCCGAGCCCTCGTGCGTCGCC
>CAYQAC010000189.1:0-7013 GCA_964415255.1 uncultured Polyangiaceae bacterium
GCTCCCCAAAGCCGAGCCCCGGGTGCGCTTGGTAGGGCTCATGAGGGCCAAAAAGGTGCACCCACACGAACACCCGCTGGTCCGGGCGCTGCTCCTCCAAGTAGCGCTCCACCTGCGCGACGCGCGGCTCCCCCTCGAGGAACTCCTCCTTGACGTACTCAAAGCCCAATTTTTCCTCACGGAAACGCTTGAAGCGGTCGCCGTCGATGAAGAACAGCGCGGGAGGGTAGAAGGCCGCCGTGCGGTAGCCATAGCTCCGGAGCAGGCTGGCCCAGGTGTCTGAGTCCTCCCCCACCCCCTGGGACAGCAGCGGGCGGATGTACTTGCCCGTCATCAGCGAGGTGACGGAGTACGAGGTGTGCGGCGTGGGGCAGTACGCGTGGTCGAACACCACCCCGGTGTAGCCCTGGCCGCCGCGCGCCAGCTCATCCATGCGCGGCGTGGTCGGGCGACCGTAGCCATACGTCCCCAGGTGATCGGCGCGCAGCGCGTCGACGCTGATCAGCAGCAGATCGCGCCCTCGTAAGTCGAGATGACGAGGTCCGAGCTCCACCTCAGGCCGCCGCTCAGGGTCCAGCTCGAGGCAGGCCTCCCCCTCACACTCCAGCGTGAGCGGCTTGGCCGGGCTGAGCCGGCTAGCCACCAGCACCAGCTGCCCCCCGAGCGGCGCGCGCTCCAAGAGCACCATGCGGAAATTGTCGAAGGGCGCGAGGCGTCGGGCGCCGTATGGGCTGAGCGCGAGCGCCACCACGCCGCCGAGCAGCACCGAGGCCTTCACCCACGGTCGGGGCGAGGCGCTCACCAAGAGCGGCGCCAAGAGGAGGCAGCCGAGCGCGAGCGCGAGGTGAAACGCCGGGTAGAGCCGCACCAGCACGTGGGCGTTCACGAGCTCGAGGACGATCATGATGAGCCCCACGCCGAGCGCCACGCGCCCGGGTCGGGCGGCGAGCCCGCGCCGCAACCAAGGCGCGACCACGTAGGCGACCAGCCCGGTCGCCACCGCGAGCCCCAAGGCGAAGCCCCCGCGCCGCAGCGCGCTGGCCAACAGCCGCCCCCCGCCGAGCGCCCAGCCCACGGCCCCCGCGCTCGTCGCCAAGAGCACCGCGAGGGCCACGCGCGATGTCCGCCCCGGCCTCTCAATCAAGGATCTTAAGCCCGCGCCGAGCGCGCCACACCCTGCCGCCACGGTGAGCGCCACGGGCATGAGGCTGAGCGTCCCATGTTGAATTTCCCACACGCTGGCGAACCAGCGTTGCTCCAGCAGCACCACCACCAAGAGCTCCACCGCGAGCACCAGCCACGCGGCGAGGATCCCCATCGTCAGCGATCCTGATGCTCCGAGCGGCCACCTCAGCCAGCGCGCCGCCCCCGGAGCGCGCCCCTGCCGCGCTCTACGGCTTGGCTCAGCCACGCGGCGCCGCCCCCCTCACCGCGCCCTCCGCTCCAGCGCTCCCCATGAGCCTGACCCACGCTCCCCCGCGCGGCGCGGCCTCATTCGTACTCGACGCTGACGACCTCAAACAACCGAACCCCCGCTGGCATCTGCGCCCGCACCTCATCGCCAGGCTCCTTGCCGATCAGCGCGCGGGCGAGCGGCGCTGAGATGCTGATGGTGCCCTCGTCGATGTTGGCCTCATCAGCCCCCACGATGCGGTAGGTGACCTCCTCCTCGCTCTCGATGTTGACCAGGCTGACGGTGGCCCCGAAGCGCACCTTGTCGCCGCTCAGCTTAGAAGGGTCGATCACCTCGGCCAACGCGAGCTTGGCCTCAATGTCTTTGATCCGAGCCTCCACCATCCCCTGGCGCTCTTTGGCGGCGTGATACTCCGCGTTCTCTTTGAGGTCCCCGTGCTCACGCGCCACCTCGATCTCACGAGAGATCTTGGGGCGCTCCTCCTTCAAGCGCACGAGCTCATCCTTCAACAGCTGAGCGCCTCGCGGCGTCATCGGCACCTTGTCCATAGCCGCACGGCTTCTAGCCCCTCCTGGCTTGGGGGTCGAGCCACACCAGCTCTTGGAGCAGCCTGGCGGTGGTGAGTCACCGGCTCGCCACCCCTGCTTGAGCAGCCGAAGCGAGAGCCCTGAAACGGGCCCACGCCGTGCAAATTGCCTCAGAAGTGCGCGCTCCCCCAGCGGCTTGGCTCGTTTGAGCCCCCAAAGCGGCGACCTCATGGGCCGCGCCCACCTCCCGCCCGACCCACCGCTCGGCCGTGGTCGCCCGGCTAGATTCATCGAACCATCGAGGATCGTCCCCACCCTCCCCCCGCTCGGTGCTATGGGCAGCCGCCATGGGTCGACTCCCCCGCCAGCCCCGCCAGCCTACTCGGTGGCTGCACCTGAGCGCTCTGCGGCGCCCGGCTCGCGCGCTGCTCCTGGCCGGCCTCCTAGCTGGCCCCGCGTTCGGAGCCAGCTTGGCGGCTGGCTGCGCGCCCATCAGGGCACCTGACAACCCGCTCGAGTACAGCGAGAACGCCCGCCGCGCCTACGAGGCCGCGGTGGAGGCCTACCTGGACAAAGACTGGGAGCAGGCCGTCATCCTGTTCGAAGAGGTCAAGCGCACCTACGGCTACACCCGCTACGCCCGGCTGGCTGAGCTTCGCATCGCGGACGCCGCCTTCCGCCAAGACAAGTACGCCGAGGCGATCGCCGGCTACAAGGCCTTCGTCACGGACTACCCGAACGATCCGGAGACGCCCTACGCGCGCTACCGCATCGTCAAGGGGCTGTACGAGCAGAGCTCAGAGACGTTCCTCTTGCCGCCGCTCGAGGAGCGCGATCTCGCGAACGTCACCGACGCCTACCTGGAGCTCAACAAATTCCTCGCGGATTTCCCGGGGCACGCGGAGCGCGCTGAGCTGGACTACATGCTCTCGGTGGTCACCGGGCTGCTCGCGCGCCACGAGCTGTACGTCGCGCGCTTCTACCTGATGGAAGATAACTTCGACGCCGCCGTCGCCCGCGCCCAGTACGCGCTCAGGAACTTTGAGGGCTCCGGGCTCGACGCCGAGGCGATGGTGCTGCTCGGCGAGACCTACCTGAAGATGAAGAAGCGGAAGGAGGCCGAGGCCACCTTCCGCCGCGTGCTGAGCCGCTACCCGGACAGCCCCTTCACCCTCGCCGCCAAGAACTTCCTCAAGTTCATGAAGATCGAAGACGGCACTTAGAGTTTTTCTTGGGGGGGGTTGGGTCTGGGTGAAACGAGCGGCCCTGAAGCCGCGGCGGGCGTCCCCTTGACGCGGAACCCGCCTCGGGCGACCACGTGACCATGGCTGAGGCCCCCGCCTTGAGCGCAGTCGCCACCACGGTGCTCGTCGTGGACGACGAGAAGAACATCCGGCGCACCTTGGAGATGGTGCTCTCGGGCGAGGGCTACCACGTGATCGCGGTGGGCAGCGCCGAGGAGGGGCTTGAGGCGATCAGCAACCCAAGCCAGCCCGTCGACCTCGCCATCTTCGACCTCAAGCTGCCAGGCATGAGCGGCCTCGATGCCCTCTCCAAGCTCCGAGGTGAGGAGGGCAGCAGCGCGCTGCCGGTGATCGTGGTGAGCGGGCACGCCACCGTCCACGACGCGGTGAACGCGATCAAGCTCGGCGCGAGCGACTTCTTCGAGAAGCCGCTGAACCGCGAGCGGATATTAGTCAGCGTATCTAACTGTATCCGCACTGCGCGCCTGAGCCGCACCGTCGAGCAGATGCGCGGCGAGCTCGAGGCGCGCTACCAAATGATCGGCACCAGCCCCGCCATGCAGCGGCTGTTCACCGAGATCGACAAGGTGGCGCCCACCAAGGCCAGCGTGTTCATCACCGGCGAGAGCGGCACGGGCAAGGAGCTAGTCAGCCGCGCTGCTCATCGCCTGAGCCCGCGCCGTGACGCGCCGTTCGTGAAGGTCAACTGCGCCGCCATCCCCCACGAGCTGATCGAGAGCGAGCTGTTCGGTCACGAGAAGGGCTCCTTCACCGGCGCCGCCGGCCGCAAGCGTGGCTACTTCGAGCAGGCGCACGGTGGCACGCTGTTCCTCGACGAGATCGGGGACATGGATCTCTCCGCGCAGGCCAAGGTGCTGCGCGCCCTGCAAAACGGGGAGATCGTGCGGGTGGGCAGCGAGCACGTGATCCACGTGGACGTACGGGTGCTAGCGGCGACCAACAAAGACCTGACGCGCGAGGTGCAGGCGGGCCGCTTCCGTGAAGATCTCTTCTTTCGTCTGGACGTGTTCCCCATCAAGGTCCCCGCGCTACGTGAGCGCCCGGGGGACGTACGCCTGCTGGCCGACGCCTTCGTCGAGAATTTCTGCAAGGATAATGGCCTGAGGCCCAAGCGGATCGAGCCTGGGGTGTATGAGGTGCTCGCCGGCAGGCAGTGGCCTGGCAACGTGCGGGAACTGAAGAACGTCGTGGAGCGCGCCGCCATCCTCTCGAGCGACATCATCACGGTGGCCGATCTGCCAGAAGATCCGCACGCCTCGCCCTGGGACAGCGACGGCCCAGAGGACGACGCGGCTGGCGCTGGGCTAGGCCTGGCCTCAGAGGGCACGCGCCTGCCAAGCGCCGCTGCGCCTGGCGCTGAGAACGCGCGGCTCAGCCTCAAAGATTATCGCGACGCGGCTGAGCGTGCGTACATCGTCGAGACGCTCCAGAGCTTCGATTGGAACATCTCCAAGGCCGCGGTGGTGCTCGGCGTGGAGCGCACCAACCTTCACAAAAAGATCCGAACTTATGGCGTCAAGCGCGGGCAGGGTTGAGGCAGGGACAGCAGGCTGGCTCGGCGCGGGCGATCCCTCGTCGCGGGTACGCGAAGGGAACGCTCCAGCGCTGCTAGCGCTGCATGGCTTCGGGGGTACCCCGGTCGAGGTGGAGCTGCTCGTGGAGGTCGCTTCACAGCTTGGCCTCGCGGCGCGGGCGCCGCTCTTGCCTGGTCACGGCACCAGCCCGCGCGATCTCGCCCGCACCCGCTACCGCGATTGGCTGCGCGGCGCCGAGGACGCCCTCTCTGAGCTGTTCACCGCTCATCAGGCGCCCGTTGTCTTGTGCGGCCTGTCCATGGGGAGCCTGCTGGCGCTTGAGCTGAGCCTCCGCTACCCCGAGCGCGTCTCGCGCCTGGTGCTGCTGGCCAACGCGCTGTGGCTCCGGAGCCCGTTCCCCGAGCGCGCCCTCGCCTTCGCCGACCGCGTGGGGCTACCTGACTTCCAGGTGCCGAAGCGGGCCAGCGATCTTGGGGATCCTGCCGCGCGCCGCACCCACCTCACCTACGCGGCGCAGCCGCTGCACGCTGCCATCAGCCTCCACCGCGCCGCCAAGGAGCTGCGCCCGCGCCTCTCGCAGATCAGCTGCCCCACCCTCATCGTCCACGGCGCCCGCGATCGGCTGTGCCCCGTCGACAATGCCGGTCGCGCCGCCCGCGCCCTGACGGGTGCTGAGGTGGAGGTGCTCATCCTCCCCCGCAGCCACCACATCCTCACCCGCGACGTGGAGCGAAGCGAGCTCGCGGCGCGCCTCACCGCGTCGCTGAGCTCCCTCACAGCGCGCTGAGCAGCTAAGCTGACTGCGCCAGGTGGCTCTGGAGCGTGATAGACAGCTCAGCTGACTGCGCCAGGTGGCTCTGGAGCGTGATAGACAGCCTAGCTGACCTACCGGCGTGCCGGCCTACACCCCAGTGGAGCCGTAGCCGCCCGCGCCACGCTCGGTGCTGCCAAGCGCGTCCACCAGGCTGAGGCGCGCGCGCGCCACAGGGGCGATCACCAGCTGCGCGATGCGCGCGAGCGGCTCCACCACGAACGGCTCGCTCCCGTGGTTGATCAAGAGCACCTGGATCTCCCCGCGGTAGTCGGAGTCGATGGTGCCAGGCGCGTTCACGATGCCGATCCCAGCGCGCAGCGCCAGGCCGCTGCGCGGCCTCACCTGGCCCTCAAAGCCCTCAGGGATGGCCATCTGTAAGCCCGTGGCCACCAAGCGCCGCGCGCCCGGCTCGAGCACGAGGGGCTCCACGACGGCGGCGGCCAAATCGAGCCCCGCGCTGCCCTCCGTCTGATAGCTGGGGAGCGGCACCTCCACCGGTCCTACGCGCTGCACCTTCACCTCGGGCGTCATGCGAGCAGGCTCGCGAGGCGCGCGCCCGGCGTCAACCCAAGCAGGCGTCAACCCAAGCAGGCGTCAACCCAAGCAGGCGCAGCCGCTCAAGCAGGCGCAGCCGCTCAAGGCGGCGGGAATACAGATCCCCCCGGGTGCGTGCCCAGCGGGCCCATTTTGAGGCGCTTGAAGATCTCCTCCGCCATCGCGCCGAGGCGCGTGGCCTCACGCTGGATGTCGCCGTTGTCGCGGTAGTGCGCGGAGGTGGTGACGTAGGCGGCGAACGCGCGGTAGCTGCGGGCCTCCTCTAGCTCGTTGCCGATCTCCTTACAGAGCGCGATGGAGCGCATGTAGTAGTCAACGGCCTTGCCTTCATGGCCCTCGCCCCAAGCGCCCGCGGCGGTGACGTCCGCGAGCGAGCGCAACGCCACCGCGAGGTGCGCTTTGGAGCGCACGCGGCCGAACAGATCCACCGCGAGCTTGATCGCGTCGCGCGCCGGCCGCAGCTGACCGAGCTTCAGGTGGGCGTCCGCCTGAGCGCGCTTCACCTCGCCCAGGTTCAGCTTGTCCCCCAGCTCCTCGCAGATCCGCTCGGCCTGCGCGAGCACCTTGAGCGCGGCCTCGCTCTCGCCCAGCGCGGCGCGCGTCTCCCCGAGGTTGGTCAGCACCTCGGCGATGCGCCCGCGCTCCCCCATCTCGCGCGCCACCTCGTGCGCCTCGTCGAACAGGGGCAAGGCGCGTGTGTAGTCCCCCTGCTGGCGCGCGATGCGGCCCAGGTTGACCAGCGACTCCACCACCCCGAGCGGGTCGTTGATTTCCCTGCGGATACTGAGCGCGGCCTCCACGGCCTCCTGGGCCTTCGCCGCGCGCCCGTGGTCCATCCACACCTGGCCGATGTTGTTCAGGCTGAGCGCGATGCTGCTCCTGTCCCCCAGGCGGCGCCGGATC
>CAYQAC010000189.1:7023-9430 GCA_964415255.1 uncultured Polyangiaceae bacterium
GTCGGCCGACCTGCTGCTGCACGTCGTCGATGCGGCGGCGCCGGATCTCGAGCGCCGTCTTGAGCTGCTTGAGCGCCGCGGAGTAGTCGCTCTTGATCCACAAGACGCGACCCAAGTCATCGTGGCTGGCGGCCACCCCGCGCTCATCTTCCGCCTCACGAAACAGCTCGAGCCCCACCTTGAGGTGCTCCTCAGCCTGCGCCAAATCCCCCGTCTCGCGGTGTAGCCGCCCGATGCGGTTGTGCGCGGCCCCGCCCTTAGACATCAGGTTCAGCTGGAACGCGACCCGGAGCATCTCACGGAACTGCGTGAGCGCCTCCTCCGTGCGCCCCGCGACGAACAGCACGTCCCCGTAGTCATGCAGCGCGACGAGCCGACCGCCGGCGTCGGTCTCGCCGAGCAACGCCAGGCCGCGCTCAAAATACTCAGCCGCCTTCTTCCAACCGAAGCCAGCGCGCGCCACGCTGCCAGCCTTGAGGTAGGCCTCGCCCGCCTGAACGTGCGCGCCCGCGCTGGACAGGTGGCGCGCGAGCATCACGAGGGACTCTTCCTGGTTGCGGGCGCCAGCCTGCTGGCTCAGCCAGTCCGCGACCTGCTGGTGGTAGCGCCGCAGGGTGGTGGCCTGGGTCAGGCTGAGCAGCTTCTCGCGCTCAAGGTTGTGCTTGAAGACATACTCAGTTTCCGCAGGGAAAGCAGAGTCCGGCAGCTGGAGCAGGTAGTCGCGCTTCACCAGCTCAGCGAGCGCCTGGTCGAGCGCGGCGTCGTCTGGCGCCTGCTTACTGCGCCACAGCTCAGGCGCGGGCTGATCCATCCGCGAGAGCGCCACCAAGGCGCCACGCCAGAACACGCTGCCCACCGCCGCCCCCTGCTCGAGCACCCGGCGAAGCTCCGGTGACAGGCTCGCCACCCGCGCGGCCACGGCGTCCTCAACCGTGAGCGGCAAGCGCGCGCTCGCGAGGCGCTCCAAATTCACTCGCCAAGGGCTGTCTGGCGCCGGGCCCTCCGCGGTGAGCACCCCGACATCGTAGAACACCCGCACCATCTGCTCGATGAGCCCCGGGTTGCCTCCCGCCAGCCGCGTCGCCGCCGCGACCAGCTCAGGCGGTGGCCCCCCCTGACAGCGGCGCAGCATCTCGCGCGCGAGCGCTTCGGACACCGTGGCCGGCAGCGCCCGGAGCTCGATCAACTCGTGCCGCCCCGGGGCGAAATCAGCGAAATCTTGCTGACGCGCGAGCAGCTCCGCGCGCGCCGTGACGAGCACCACGACCGGCGCCTGGATGGTGTCGGTGAGGTAGCGTAAGAGCTCGAGCGAGTCCTCATCTGCTGCGTGCAGATCCTCGAACACCAAGCAGAGCGGCTCGCTCGTGGCGTCGCTCTCGAAGAAGCTCTTGATCACCGCGCGTTGCACGAGCCCCGCCTGCACTGGGTCGTCCATCAGCGCGCGGGTGAGCGGGCTATCACGGAACTCCAGATCCATGATCTGGCCCATGAAGTGCGCGACGTCTTCGACCTTGCGGTCGCTCAGCACGCGCGCCACCTCCCCCCGCACGCGGCCCCGCGCGGCCTCCGCCTCGAGCCCCTCATAGATGCCGAAGCGCTGCCGTAAGAGCCCAGCGAACACGCCGTGCCTCGGCCCCCCTTCGCGCGCCCGCCCGCGGTACACTCGCGGTAGGCTGCTGGAGGCCGCGAGCTCCCGCGTGAGCTCATCGAGCAGCCGCGTCTTGCCCATGCCAGCCGCGCCCACCAGCGTCACTAAGCGCAGGCTCCCCGTCGCCACTGCTTCATCCCGAGCCCGCTTCAGCGACGCGAGCTCGGCGTCGCGCCCCATGAGCGCCGCGCTGCCACCGTACATAGCCAGAGCTTATAGCAAATCCTGGCGGCTCCCCTGGTGGCAAACACATCGTTGCTCTAGCATGCGCTGCCTGCGCCCTGCCCCCGAGGTCGCGGGCCATGAGGCCCCCCCTTCCTCTTGCGAGGAGCCGAGGGCGCAGCAACCGGAGTCTTGATGGCAGAGCTCAAGGAAACGCTAGAACGCCTGTACTCCCGAGTCCCACTCGGCACTCAGCTGGGGCTCGACCGAGTGGAGGCGGCGTGCCGTCACTTCGGTGACCCCCAAACGCAGTTTGAGGCGGTGCACGTCGCGGGCACCAACGGCAAGGGCAGCGTGTGCGCCTTCGTCGCCTCAATGGTGCGCGCGTCGGGCAAGAAGGTGGGCCTCTACACCTCCCCGCACCTCTCGCGCTTCGCCGAGCGGATCCAAATCGATGGTGAGCCGATCACCGATGAGCACTTGGTTGAGCTGCTGACCGAGGTGCTAGACGCCTGCCCTGACCTCACCTTCTTCGAGGTCGCGACGGTCGCCGCCTTCCTCGCCTTCGCCCGCGCTGGGGTGGACCTGGCGGTGGTG
>CAYQAC010000190.1:0-9348 GCA_964415255.1 uncultured Polyangiaceae bacterium
TCGGAGTATGAGTGCGGCTCCAACTCATCGCGCACCGCGACCAGCGGCACCGTGAGCGAGCTCACCAACTTCCAACGGTACGTGGTGGGGGTGTCGGCGGTGGACAACCTCGGCAACGCAGGGCCCCTCTCGGAGCTGGTGTGCGCCACGCCGGAGCCGGTGGACGACTTCTTCGAGCTCTATCGCCGCGCCGGGGGCAAAGGCGGCGGTGGTTACTGCAGCATGAGCCCGAGTCAGGCGCCGGCGCGCCCGCTCGGTGTGGTACTGGGTCTCGGCATGCTCGGTTGGTTCTTACGGCGGCGCACGCAGCGGGAGGCGCGGTGAACGTGTTGAGGCGAAGCGCAGCGCTGTTCGGCGCGCTGTCGGCGCTCACGCTGGTGGCAGGCCACGCGGCGGCGCAGGGTGTGGATGAGCTCGGCACCTACGGGGGCCTCGAGAAGTGGCAGTACGAGTCGCCTCAGCACGCGGCGGTGGAGCTGCGTTTCGGCCCCTACACCCCGAGCGTGGACGACGAGTTCAGCGGCGCCACGCCTTACGCGGACGCGTTCGGTGACAAGAACCGCTACCTGCTCGGCCTTGAGGTGGATTGGCAGCTCTTGCAAATCCCTTCGTTTGGCACGCTGGGGCCGGGCATCGGCATCGGCTACACCACCGCCTCAGGCAAGGCGCGCGTCGCCAGCACGGGCACTGAATCCGACCAGGAGACGAGCCTCTCCATCTTGCCCATGTACCTGGTGGGCGTGCTGCGTATCGACGTCTTCGCGCAAGACTTGGGCATCCCGTTCGTCCCATACGGAAAATTGGGGCTCGGCTACGCGCTGTGGTGGAGCAACTCGGGGGATGACACCGCGCGGGACGACGCTGGCATCATCGGCCGGGACACGTCCTACGGTTGGCAGTTTGCCCTCGGCGGCATGCTGCACCTGGACATCTTCGACCCACGCAGCGCGGCGGACATGGACATGAGCACCGGGGTGAACAACTCCTACCTGTTCATCGAGTGGTACGTCAGCCACCTTGACGGCTTCGGCGGCGACAAAATGGACGTCGGCACCAACACCTGGATGCTCGGCCTAGCGCTCGAGCTGTAGCGCGCCACACCTCAGCTAGACCGCAGCCAGCGCATGGCGCGGTGTCTACAGGACGCAGGCATTCCGCTGGTTGTAGGGCGCAGCATACTGCGCCCCTACAGGCTGGGTCGGGGGGTTCGCCCCCACCCCACGTCGACGCGCGTCACTGCGACCCCCTTGGAGGCCCTGCACGACGAGCTACCGATCAGCGCCAGCGGAGCAGGCGATCGATGTGGGCGGCTTCCCACTCTAGCGCGCGTTGGTAGTGGAGGAACGCCTGCTCGCGGCGGAGGAACTCTGGGGAGTGCAGCGTCAGGCGCCCGGCGCTGCGGAGCACTGGCACCACGTGGTGCAAGAGCTCGTGAAACACGATGTACTCGACGAAGTAGCGAGGCACCCAGCGGTTATCCAGCACCGGGTGCACGCGGATCAGCCGCTCCGAGCCGCTGTAGGTGCCGAGCTTGATGGTGCGGCGCGCCCTGCCGCGCGGCGCTGAGCGGCGCCCCCAGGTGATCAGCACGTCGTCTGTGGCGCCGTCGAAGTAGCGCTCATCCAGGCGCTGCTTGATGCTCGCGAGATCGTGCACCGCGCCGCGCGTGGTGAGGCGCTGGGTGATGCGGCGCACCGGCTTGATGCGGTGGCTGTTCGCCTCAATGAACTCCCCGACCGTTTGAGACGCCGCTCGATCGCTGTCAGCGATGAAGCCGGCGAGCGCCGCCTGCACCCGCTCAGGTGCATCGAGGAACATCAGGTGCACCCGCACCCGCAGCACGCCGCGCTCGTGACGGCAGCTCACCATGCGGTGCAGGTTGTCCGTCACCGCGAGCCGCACCGGCTCACCGAGCCCCGACTCAAGCCGGCGCTCAAGCGCCTGGCGCGCGCCCTCGTGCACGAAGATCTGTGGGAGCCGCGTCGCGAACTGGAGCGGCAGCTGCAGCGCCCGCCAGTCCGGTAGCCGCACCGCAGCGGGCGCCAAGCGCGGCGCCCCACGCAGCGCCTTGGCCCGACCGCGCGTCACCCGCGAGGGCGACGAGAGCAACCAGGGGAGCGCGGCGTGACGAGGCATGGGGGGCTTCCTTGGCCTACGAACGGCCCCCCACGCCGTCAAGCAGCGGCCAGAGAGCCAATGATTTCCACAACCTACAAGCGCCTGGCCATGTGGCGCCCCGATGAGGCATAACTAGTTGAAATTATTAGACTAATTTCAACTGACCTGAGGATTTACCGCGTGATGTGTCCAAGGTTTTCCCCAGGTTGCGCGCAGGGCGCTGTGGAGAATTACCAAACGACCGCGTATGCACAATGCTTGAAATGGCCTCGTCGCTGCGCGGCTAGTTGCTGCGCGCCGCCGGCCGCTTGCCGGGTGGCGGCTGCTTGCCGTTCACCTCCGCCGCCTTGGTGGCCTCAGCGCCGGGCTTCGCCTCTGCGCTGGGCTTCGCCTCAGCACCGGGCTTCGCCCCCTCTGACTTACCCTCAGCAGGCGCTGGCCCGCGGTGGATGCCCGCCGCCGCCAACACGAGGCGCTCGAGCCGCTCCATCAACTCAGGGTGCTCCTCCAAGTAGGTGCGTGACGCGTCACGCCCCTGCCCAATGCGCTCGCCATCCATCGAGTACCAGGCGCCGCTCTTCTGAACCAGGTTCAGCTCCACCGCCTGATCGAGCACCTCCCCCGAGCGGCTCACGCCGGCGCCGTAGATGATGTCGAACTCCACCTCCCGGAACGGCGGCGCCATCTTGTTCTTCACCACCTTCACGCGGGTGCGGTTGCCTACCACCGTCATCTCCCCCTTGCGATCCTTCGCCGCCTCCTTGATGGCGCCGATGCGCCGCACATCCAGCCGCACGGAGGAGTAGAACTTCAGCGCGTTGCCGCCGCTGGTCGTCTCTGGGCTGCCGAACATCACGCCGATTTTCATGCGGATTTGGTTGGTGAAGAAAAATAGCGTGCTCGAGCGCGACACGGAGCCGGTGAGCTTACGCAGCGCCTGGCTCATGAGCCGCGCCTGGAGCCCCACGTGGGAGTCCCCCATGTCCCCCTCAATCTCCGCCTTCGGCACCAGGGCCGCCACGGAGTCCACCACCACGATGTCCACCGCGCCGGAGCGCACCAGCATCTCCCCGATCTCCAGCGCCTGCTCGCCATAGTCAGGCTGACTGATGAGCAGCTCCTCTGTCTTCACGCCGAGGCGGCGCGCGTAGGTGACGTCCAGCGCGTGCTCCGCGTCGATGAACGCCGCCACGCCGCCTTGCCGCTGGACGCTCGCGATGGCGTGCAGCGTGAGCGTGGTTTTGCCGCTGCTCTCCGGCCCGAACACCTCCACGATGCGGCCGCGTGGATAACCCCCGATGCCAAGCGCGAGATCGAGCCCGAGCGAGCCGCTCGGCACCACCGGCACATCAGGGCCGATTTTCTCGCCGTCCTTCAGCCGCATGATGGCGCCGCGGCCGAACTCCTTCTCGATGTTGGCTACGGTGAGCTCGATCGCCTTGACCTTCTCTTTCTCGTCCATCGCTGAGATCTCCCTGCTGTTGGCTGGCCGATGAATACTGCTCAACCGTTCAGATGTCAAACCTTGAGTGCAGCGCCCGCTCACATGCGCTGAAGCGCAGGCTTGGTGCCGTGATTGCGGCTGTCACCCCCCATTCATGCCACGAACCTGGGCGCTAAGTATGACAAACGGTGTCACACTGCGCGGCCCGGAGCAGAGCCTCCAGGAGACGGCACACGGACGCAAGTGGCTTCAGCGACACGCGGGGCGCTTCAGCGCACCGCAAAGCGACGCGGCGCACCGCAAAGCGACGCGGCGCTCTTCAAGGCACCGCAAAGCGACGCGCGGGGCGGTGCCGTCCAACCCCCAAAACCCGAAGCTCACGCCACGCCCGAGCGTCCTCTACGAGGCGCAGCGGCGCACCCAGCCACCTTAGCGACACCCGTGGGACTTCGCCACGCCCGAGCGTCCGCTACGAGGCGCGGCGGCGCACCCAGCGGCAGCTACCGACTGCGGGCGATGCTGCCGCGCTCAGACTCACGCGGCACCACCTTGGCGGGCGCTTGCTGGTCGCGCTTCGGCTTCTTGCGCGGCGTCGCCTTGGGTGTGCTCGGGCGGCTCACCGGCGCGCGTGGGCGCAGGGAGTCGTCGATGCCGAGGCCGCGCGTGACCGCCTCCACTAGATCCGTCGGGTCGCCGAGCGGCGTCACCTCGGGGCCACCCACCTCACCACGCTCGAAGCGCCCCTCGGCGCCGCTCACCACCTGCACGTTCGAGCTGAGCTGAGCCTCAGCGCTGGCCGGCGCCGAGGCCCCAGTCGCCACCACCACGCCGATCCAAGTGCCCAGCGCCGCCCCCGCGAGGCCGATCATGGGGCGCGAGGCGAGCAGCGACGTGACGCGCGACGCGGTGGGCTCCGGAGCGCGCTGCACCGATGAAGACAGCGCACCTGACGGTGCCGCCACCGTGCCTACATTCCCACGAGGTAACGTGGACACCCGTGGGAGCAAGGTGCTGCGCGGCGGCTCGGCGTTGATGCTCAGGCGATCCGTCGCGCGCCGACGCGGCCCTGGGCGCTCCAGCCCGAGCTGCTCCGTGTACTCAACGGCTAGCCGCTCGAGCTCCTCCGCCAGCTTCTCTGCGCCGCTGAGGCGCGCCTCGCGATCTTTCACCAAGCAGGCCATCACCAGCGCCGCGAGCGCGGGATCCACCCCGGGCGCCGCCTCCACCAGCGGGCGCGGCTCGCGGGTCATGATGTCGATCATCAGCGCGTTGTAGTTGGTCGCGCGAAACGGCGCGGCCCCCGCTAAGCACTCGTACATCTGCACGCCGAGCGCCCAGATGTCGGTGCGCGCGTCCACCTCCGCGGCGCCGCTCGCCTGCTCCGGGCTCATGTAGTCAGGTGATCCGAGGATCGCCCCACTGCCAGTGCGGATCTGCCCGTCGTAGCGCGGTCCCAGGTTCTTGCTCACGCCGAAGTCGAGCAGCTTGGGGATGGGCGCGCCCTGCGGCTGCGCGGCGAGGAAGATGTTCGCGGTGGAGAGGTCGCGGTGCACGATGCCGCGCGCGTGGGTGAGCTTGAGCGCCTGCGCCACCTGACTGAAGATGAGCGCCACCTCCAGGGAGTCGAGCACCGCTTCCCGCGTGAGGCGCTGCTCCAGGCTCTCACCGCTCAGGAGCTCCATCACCAAGAAGGGCCGGCCATCATCGGCCTGACCCACGTCGTACACCTCGACGATGCTCGGGTGCTGGAGCTGGCCCGTGGCCTCGGCCTCTTGGATGAAGCGCCCAAGCGCCTCTTGGTGCTGAGCGAGCTCTGGCAAGAGCAGCTTGATCGCAAAATCGCGGTGCGTGTAGCGGTGCCAAGCCGACCACACCTCGCCCATGCCGCCCTGCGCCAGGCGCCGCTTGAGCACATACTTGCCTTGGACCAAGCTTCCGGGTTTCACAATTCAAATTGTCGCCGGACAAGCGCACCCTCGGCCAAGATCATCACCGTGATTTTCTCTCGACGCCCACGCACCCAGCTCCCCCGCCGCGCGCTGCTCAGCGCCGCGCTGCTCTGCCTCCCGCTCGGCTGCGATCGCGAGGGGCAAACCACGCCCGCCGCCGATCCCTCCGCCTGGCTCGCCCCGGCCGACGGCTCGGGCCTGCCGCCACTTCCTGAAGAGCCACCCGAGCCTGAGCCTGAGCCCGCCCCCACCGCGAAGGCGAACGACGACATCAAGGTGGGGCCCGTGAGGAAAGTGCGCCCTAAAGATCTGCCCCCGCTGCCGCTCGCGCCCACCGCGCGTGAGAAGGACTCCAAGGCTAATAGCGTGGAGGCGCTGCTCTCAAGCTACGGCTTCCCTCCTCAGCCCGGCCTCACCGCGCTGTGCGCCGGCCGCGTCTACGAAGGGAGCGGCGGGCACCTGACTTGGGATGCCTTCACCTCCAGCGAGAGCCCCGAGGCGCTGATCAAGCGCTTCCAGGAGCGCCTCGGCGAGCGGGGGTTTGGCAAGGAGCCGGGCGGCGGCAGCTGGAAGCTCCCCGCGGGGAGCCGCACACCCGATCGGGTGCTCAGCGTGCTCCCCATCAGCTCAGCGGGCCCTCACAAGACCTGCGACGCCAAGCCACCCGGGGGCGCCGTGACGGTGGTCGTGGCGAGCCGGCGGTATTAGGTGCCGCCCCAATGGCAGCCTAACTGACCAGTTCAAGGCGCTACGGAGTGGCAGCCAAACTGACCAGTTCAAGGCGCCGCCCGAACGCGCCGCTTGAGGCTGTCACTCCTTCAAGAACGTGAGCTGTGTCTCGGGCGCGGGGCTGCACCCGTAGGTGTTCACGAGCACGTTGTCCAGACGGTCCGCGGCGCGGAGGAAGTCAGCGATGTGGCGCGCCATGTCGCCGTGCCCATCTGCCGTGAACACGTCCGACATGTGGAACGTGAGGTTTAGCCGGATCAGGTTCTCCGCGAGATCGAAGGCGAGCGGGGCGTGCTCAGGGGAGAGGAGGAAGCGGAAGAGATCCCCGAGCTTCTGCTTCCCCGTCTGTGCGAGCGGCGACGAGAAGCACAGGTGCTCGGAGCAGCAGCACCACACCTTGATGGGCGCGCTGCCGCTGTGAAACGACCAATTGAGCTCCCCGTGGCGGGCGAGCACTGGATCGATATCCGCGCTCTTCAGCGCCTCTTCCACGAAGTGCGCCACGGGGTGCGGCTTTGGGGGCTCGAAGTACGCGTCGAGCTCAAGATCGTTCAAATCCGTCCCGCAGCCATCGCAGAAGCGCGTAGCGGACTCGATGAGCACATCACACGACGGGCACATGACGCCGAACGGCTCGGTCTGCTCCTTGTAGCTCTCGACGAACGCGTGCACGTCGCTCGAGGGGATGCCGAAGCCGACCATGTCCGCCGACACGACCTTGCAGGTGGTCACCGCGACGACGTTCTTCTTATCGTCAAGAATGGGGCCCCCGGAGTTACCTGGGTTGATGGCGGCGTCCGTCTGCACGAAGGTTTGCCCGTCGAACAGCTGCTTCGGGTTCGAGACGACGCCCTCCGTGACTGACAGCGGCAGGCCGATTGGGAAGCCGACGATGTGCACCTGCTGCTTCGAGCGGAGATCGCCGCCTGGATCGATCGAGAAGAGCTCGCCCTCGAGCGGCGACGCCAGCTCCACCACGGCGAGATCACGCTTCGGGTTCAGCCGCCGCACGTTCCCGATGATGCGCCGCTTGTCGCGCTGCTCAATCGCCACGGTGCGATACGGCGCCACGACGTGGCAGTTGGTGACCAGCACGCTCGGCTCCACGAGGAAGCCGGTGCCCGTTCCGCTACCCGTGAAGACCTGGAAGACCCCCAGGGTATCGATGTCGAGCGTGCTCATTCGGTGTCTCCTTCAGTTCCCTCAGCGTCGTCATCCTCGTCGTCTTCATCATCGTCATCATCACTGACGAAGTTCGACATCAGCTCCTTGGAGTGGTCAAGGAGCAGCGTCACCACCTCGCGCCAAGGCTTCCCAGAGCTCTTGGTGAGCCCCTCCACGAGGCTCGCCTCGACCACCGGTGGCCATGAGAACCCAGCCACCAGGAAGGTGTAGGTCCCAATCAGCGCGAGCGCGGCGTCGAGCGATTTGCCGCCCGTGCGGAGCCGCTCGATCATCTGGCCGTAGTCGCGCTCTGGGTCGAGGTGCTCCCCGAGTATGGCGGGCGTGCCCTCAGACTGAGGCGCCAACGCGTAAGTCGCGTGACCCAAGCTCTCACGCAGCTCATCACCGCTGACCGCCTTCATCTCCCGGGCGCACTTGATCAGCGCCGCTTCGCGCTTGCTCGGGTCCACGTTGTTGTCATTGAACGTGGAGCCCGCCTCGCTCAAGCGCAGGCCCACGTAGCCGGCGAGCGGCAAGGTGTGCCTCACCCGCGTGAGGGTGTAGGCCGTCAGCTCGTTCAGGAAGAAGAGCGAGCGCTTGCGCTGGCACTCGACGATGAGCTCCTCGACGTCCTCCCAGTGGCGCCGCCAGAACGCCTCAGCGCGCGCCACCTCTTCATCAGTCAGGTCCTCGACCGCGGCGCGCTCAAGCGGCTCCGCCGAGAACTGCCCGATGATCCAGTCGTCGCTCCGATCGGCCTCGACCGGGATGTCTCGCAGCACCTCGATGAGCTTGGCCGGGTGCATCCGCACGAGCTCGTCCCGAAACCGAATGTGGATCTCCTCCCCGCGGAGCTCCGGCTGATAGAGCTGCCCGGAGCCGGCGAGCCGGGTCAACACGTAGCGCATGGCCGCGATGGCGCTGCCGCCAGAAGGGAGCCGCACCAGCGGCACGGTGACGAGCAGCTGATCACCCTCCAAGCTCACGGTGACCTTTGACGAACCCTGCGTGAAGACGAAGGGCGCCTTCGCGAGATCCGCCGCCTCATGCTCCGGGAAGAGGTGTTCGATGACTTGGTGGATGGACTCAAGCGCGCGCCCGCTTTCATAGAGCTCCACGGCGACTTCGAGCTTCTCGAAATCGCGCGGCGCACGACGAACGGAGCGCCGGAGCGACGGCTCATAAGCGAGCGACGTGATCGGCATGGCGGCGAGTGTCGTCCACCACGCTAGGACAGGCAAGGCCAAGCGAGGGGGGCATGGGGGGTTGGACGGCACCGCGCCATGACCGCCCTAAGGAGCGCGCTGGGAGCGCTCCCGAGCCTACGAAGTGCCCCTGGCTACGCCGAGCGCGCGAGCGCCGCTGCCAACCGCGGCAGCGCTGAAGCTCGGCTCGCGCCGCACACAGAGGCCGGCCGAGAATGGCCGACTGACGTCACCCTACCCTGACCGACCTACACAGTTTTTCCATGAAGACATTCATATCTACATGTCAACTGACTAACCCAGCTCTTCACCGAACACAACGAGCCCAGGACGTAAGGGTCACGAAGTTGGTGTCGCTCCTGCCCAGGGAAAACTCTGCGCGCCACCCGTAGGACGAATCGGAAACCGGAGAGGCGCTCCAATAGGTGTTCGACTGCGTGCCTGGGAATAGCGCAGCGTCAATGCACGGTGCCTCAGCCTTGCGGCCTGGCACCAAGCTGCTCAGCTCAGCGATGGTTGGAAGGCGCCAGTCCGTCTTCCCGCCTAACGACAGATCTCCACAGTAGCTCTCGGAGGCTGCCTGGTTCTGTGTGCTGGGGGAGGTCCCGCGCTGCCACTCAAGCCCCGTCGCGTGGTCCAACACCGTGTCACCCGTGACCTCGAAGAAGTGACCACTCGCGGGGATACTCCTGAATGCGTTGGTTGTGGATCGACATCCGTTCACCATTTGAGCGCGGTC
>CAYQAC010000191.1:0-2005 GCA_964415255.1 uncultured Polyangiaceae bacterium
GGTCAGGCGCCGCGCGAGCTCGCCGAGCGCGAGCGCCGATGCGGTGGGGTTCAGGAGCGCCTCTCCCCACTCGTGCGCGGTGCGCGCGAACAGCGCCTTCAAGCTGAGCTGGCGCGCGGCGCTGGCGACCCAGCGCGGCGCCAGCCCGTGCTGCCCTGAGAGCGCCGCGGGGCGGAGCAGGCCCCCCGCGCGCAGCGCGCGCACCGCTCGGAACGGCCCCGGTGGGAGCTGCTGGGTGACGCGCTCGATCTCCCGCCGCGAGAGCTCGCTGAACGCGCGCTTGAGCGAGTCCTTCACCCAGGCCTCGTCCACCTCGCCGGCGAAGGCGCGCGGCACCAGCGCGAGCCACTCGTCCTCTGTCCTCGACGCGTCGAGCGGCAGCTCCGATTCAGCCAGCGCTTCGGTGACGAGGCCAACCAGGAGCTCCGCGCCGCGCTCCTTCAGGAGCCGGGCATCCCCCTGAATATTTGCCGCGCGGAATTTTAACCAGGCGGCCACCAGCTGCTGGAGCCCGAGCGGCTCCACCTGATCCAGGCCCACCTCGTCGGCGAAGCCTAACAGGCCGAGCGCGGCCCCCAAGCTGTCGAGCGCGCCCGCTGTGCGGGGCGCTGCTGCGAGCCAGCGCGCGGCGCGGGTGGCGCTCAGGCTGCTATCCTCCGGGAGCCGCGCGCGGACCCAGGCGACTACGTCGTGGAGCACGGCGGTGATCGGCGGGGAGCGCACCAGCGTCCACCCCGGCGCGCTGGGTGGGAAGGGGGCTGCGACGCACAGCCGCTCCCGCGGCGCCGGCTCCTCTCCTGTGGGCACCTGGAGCTCGACGAAGAGCGGCCCAGGCTCGATCGCGTCGAGCATGAGCTCGGGCCAGCTGCGCGCTTGGCTGAAGCGGGCGAGGCCGCGCGCCGCGAGCCAGCTGCCGGTCAGGGTGCGGCCCGCACCGGACGGAGCGAGCCACCACACCGCGCGCCACGCCTCCACCCGCTGGGGCAGCCAGGGGATGCCTGGCGGCAAGGGCTCCTCCCGCAGGTTGAGCGGCCGGGCGTAGGGGAGGTCGAGCAGCCGCAGGTGGGTGGTGGTGGCTGGGCTCCAGACATTGGGCTGCGCCGGGAGCGGGAGGCTGGGGACCCCCAGCACCTCGGCCAGCGCTTGTTGCACCGCGGGGCGATCGCTCAGCCACTCGAGCTCCTGATCTCGATCCAGCTTGCTCAGGATGGTCGCCAGTGAGCGCTGCTTGGCGCGCGACTCCGTGGGCCAACCAGGGTGGGCCAGGGAGCGGCGCGCCAGCTCACCAAAACTGCCGATTGGGGGCAGTGACGTATGCATTAGCTCGCGGAGCCAGCCCATGACCTCTCAGCTGCATGAATACGCAACTTGCACGCAACATGCAAATGTTGCAGCACTTCGGTGACTGAAATTGAGGTGCCCAACCCCCAAAACCCGTGAGGGTTATTGAAGAGACGGGTCGAAATCGGAGACAAATTAGCGGGCATTAAGTCAGCTAAGCAGTCTATCTGGGCAGAGCACCGGTAGGCGATGCTTACTGAAGCCCAAGGGATGTTGGGTGGGTCGAGGCCCTGGTCGGTGAAGCCCAACAGGCCGAGCGCGGCCCCGCACCCAATGGAGCCGAGGCGTGTCGAGCGCGCGCGGCGCGGGGCGCTACCGCGATGGGGGCTTCGCGGCGAGGCGGTGTTCGGATACACCGGCCTGGTGACTGATCCCTCAGTGAGCTACCCCCCGGCGCCCTGGACCATGTACGGGCGCGCAGTGTTTGTCCCACACTGGGTGCCAGCCCGCTCGCTCAACCTCCCGGACGGACTGGAGCCGATCTCGGTGGCTGGGCGCTGCCAGGGGATGCTCGGCTACGTGGTCTACGAGGAGCCCTCGGCGCTGCGCTACCACGAGCTCATCTGGATGCCGTCGCTTGTGCGCTTCCGAGGGGCACAGCGCACCCACCGTGGCTATTTCGTGGCGGTGATGTACGTGGACGACGAGACCACGCTCGCCGCCG
>CAYQAC010000191.1:2015-9290 GCA_964415255.1 uncultured Polyangiaceae bacterium
GGGCCTCCCGAAGACGTTGGCGCGCTTTCAGGAGGGGCCGCGGGGGGTCACGGTGGAGGCTGAGGACGGCTCACGCGTTGAGCTTCGCTACCGGATGGCGCCGGTGGCGGCGAAGGTGGGGGGGCGGCTCGCCACGCTGCAGCACGCAGCGGGTGGCGCCACGCTGTTTCGCGCGAAGATGCAGAGCCGCGCCACCGGCTGCATCGCACGGGTGACGCATTTTCAGCAGGGATCTGGCGAGGCAGCGGCTGGTTGGGCTGGTTTTGAGGGCTCTAAGGCGGCGCCCCTGGGGGTGGCGTTCAGGCGGTTCGAGTCGCACATGGCGGCGCCGGTGGTGCTTGAGCGGTAGCTCATGATCGCTCGGGGCAGACCCCCCAAGGCGGGGCTAGGCACGCTCCATGAGAGCGCTCGGTCGTGCTGACCTCCCTCCGGGGCGATCTGAGCGCTTAGGGAGGGCGAAGCGAGCGGGTGCTTGTTGGGAGGGGGGCGAGCCGCTGTGGTAAAAGGTCCGGTTGTGTCCATGACTCACGTGAGGGGGGCGGCGCTTTGCGGCGCTTGGTGTTTGGCCTTGAGCGTCGCGCTCGGCTGTTCGTCCGGTGGCTCTGAAGGGCCTGGGAGTGGCGCCCGGGGCGGCAGCGGGGGCAGCGGGGGTGTCGGGGGCGCCTCAGGGAGCGCGGGCAGCGCTGCGATGGGCGGGGCCGCAGGCAGCGGGGGCGCCGCCGGGAGCGCGGGGAGCTCAGGCGGCCTGGCGGGAAGCGGCGGCGTCTCAGGTGGCGCCACGGGTGGCGCCACAGGCGGTGATGGCGGGCTCGACGCCGGGGGAGATGTGGAGTGCCCGGCCGCCGAGAAGTGGTGTGATGGGCGCTGTGTGGCGCTAGATGATCCGCTGTTTGGCTGCGGCGATCATTGTGAGCCTTGCGCGCCTGGGATGGACGCGCGCTGCGAGGCGGGCGCTTGTGTCATGGGGGGCTGTTCGGTGGGGTTCGGCAATTGCAACCTCGACCGCACCGACGGCTGTGAAGTGTCGCTGAATAGCGATCCTGCAAACTGCGGTGCTTGTGGCCGCGCCTGTGTGGTGAACCATGGAGTGGCCGCCTGCGTGGCGGGTGAGTGCGCTGTCGCCAGCTGCGAGGTGGGCTTTCAAGACTGCGATGGTGATCCAATCAACGGCTGCGAGACGCGCGTCAGCGCAGATCCGAGCCACTGCGGCGGTTGTGGTCAGGCGTGCAGCGCGACGCCCGGTGCCCAAGCGGTGTGTCGCGACGGGAGCTGCGGTGAGAAGGCGTGCAGCACGTTTCGCGGGGACTGCAATGACAGCTCATTTGACGGCTGCGAGACGAATCTAGTCATTGAAAATGACCATTGTGGGTTCTGCGGTAACCGCTGTGAGCTGCCCAACGCCATCACCAAGTGCGACGCCGCGCGCTGCGCCATTGAGAGCTGCGTCGCGCCCTTCGCTGACTGCGATGGGGACCCAGGGAACGGCTGTGAGGTAGATCTGAGTCGCGGCAGCGCGCTCCACTGCGGTGCTTGCGCTCGCGCGTGCTCCACGGCGGGCGTCGACACCGCCACGTGCGCAGGCACTGAGTGCGCTCACGACTGCCGCGCTGATTTTGGTGATTGTGTGACACCCGCTTTCCCGGCAGCGGACGACGGCTGTGAACAAGACCTGACGAATGATCCGGCGCACTGCGGCGCTTGCGCAATGGAGTGCAGTATCCCCGGCGCCGTGGCGGGGTGCTCGGGGGGGCGCTGTGTCGTCGCTAGTTGTGCTGCGGGCGCGGGTGACTGCGATGGGGACCCGCTCAATGGCTGCGAGACCGATCTGCAGGGCGATCCAGCGCACTGCGGCGCTTGCGGCCGGAGCTGTAGCGCGAGCGGCGCCGCCACCACGAGCTGCAGCGCGGGCCTGTGTCAGCCCGTCTGCGTGCCTGGGCTAGGGGACTGCCAAACCCCTGCTGCCCCCCTCGCTGATGACGGCTGTGAGACCCCAGTCGCGAGCGATCCGCTCAACTGCGGCGCCTGCGGTCGACGCTGTTCGGACGCGGGGGTGGTGGGGCTGAGCTGCCAGAGCGGCACCTGCGACAGCACCTGCCAGCCCGGGCTTGGCAACTGCATCAACCCGGTAGCAAGTTTGCCTGACGATGGCTGCGAGACGCCGGTGGGTGACGACAGCAACCATTGCGGTGGCTGTGGCAACGACTGCACTTTGCAAGGGGCGCCCGCGGGGAGCCTGCGCTGCGGTGCGGTCACGCCCGGTGAGTGTGGCTGCGTGGGGAACCCCGGGCGCTGCCGGGTGGACTCGGGGACGAACCCGGTTTGCTCGCCGACCACGGGCTTGTGCGAGTGTGACGGCGTGGGGTGTCGGCCGGGGGAGGCCTGCGTGGTGGGGTCGACCGGGGACGTGTGCAGCTGCGAGGGCAGCGCGGGCTGTGGCCCTGAGGAGCTGTGTTGTCAGAGCGCGGGCGGCTGCGTCGACCCACGGACCAGCGCGGCGCACTGCGGTGGGTGCTCACGCCCCTGCCCGAGCGGCTTCGCGTGCAGCCTGAGCGAGTGCGGTTGCACCACGGACGCCAGCTGCGACGCTGGCAGCGCGGGGGCGTGCTCGGCGGGGCGCTGCAGCTGCTCCGGGACGCTGTGTGCGCCGGGGCAGCGCTGCCTTGGAGACGGCAGCTGCGGCTAGGACGACAAACGGTTCACCGTGAGTCGACCTCAAATCACAGGCTAGAGCAGCGTGAAGGGCGGCAGCTGCGCGCGGGGAGCCCGGAAAACGCGCCCTCGCCCTGCATGGGGGTGTTCTTTCTGGGCTCGCGTGGTGGCAAACTGATCGTGGCCCCAGGGCAGCTTCAGTCAGGCTCACTGACGTGAGCCACCGGGCGGTGAGTAGGGAGGATCCAATGCGGACGAGAGCGACTTTCGTGCTGATGTCAGGGTGGCTCATGTTGGGGTGTGGTTCGGCGCCGACGGAGCCCGTGCGGGGCGCTCCAGCGCCGAGCGGGGCTGCAGCGCGCGCGGAGACGGACGAGCAGGCCCCGGCTCAGCGCGGAGTGAAGGGGCGCGTGGGCAGCGAGAAGCTGGTGGAGCGTCGCGCCGCGCGGGCGCTAGCGCCCGACACGCTGGACTCGGTGCGCTCAAGCGCCGCGCCGCCCAAGACGGCGAAGCAGCTCTACCGCAGCGCCGCGCCGGCCACCGTCATCATCCGCGTGCCGAACGGCATGGGGAGCGGCATCATCATCGACCCCGCCGGGTGGATCCTCACGAATCACCACGTGGTCGCCGACGGCAAATCGGAAGATTTCCTGACCAAGGTGGAGGTGCTGCTCGGGGATCTCTCCGCGAGCGGCGGCATGGAGCGCCGCGAGGAGGTGTATGAGGCGGTCGTCTACAAGACAGACAAGCTGCGCGATCTCGCGCTGATCCGGCTGACCAAGCCGCCCGCGAAGCTGGCTCACATGCGGCTCGCGAAGGAGAGCCCGACACCAGGCGACGCGGTGGTGGCCTTGGGCCACGCCGGCGCGGGCATGCTGTGGGCGATCAAGTCAGGGCAGGTGGCGGCGCTGGGTAAGTTGTCAGAGCATCTGTCTACTCTGGCGAGCTTCGGTGAAGAGGACAAAGAGGTGGCTGAGCGCTTCAAGGAGCAGCTCGACGAGCAGCACCTGGGCCTGGTGATCCAGACGAGCTGCGGCATCTTGCCGGGTGACAGCGGCGGCCCGCTGCTCGACGAGCGCGGTGACTTGGTGGGCGTGAACGCCTTCTCCAACCGGGACAGTAAGACAGGTGGGCTGCTCAGCTTCCACGTGCACCTAGACGAGGTGAAGAAGTTCACCGCGGAGCTGCCGAAGGCGGCCACACGTCAGCTGCCCGACCCATGGAAAGAGGGCGGCGGCGATCTCGAGGTGGAGGACGTGGACTTTGATGGACGCGTCGACACCCTGGTGATGCGCGGGCGCTCACCTTGCGTCTTTTGCCCGCGCGAGAGCGAGGCGGTGTTCTTCGATTTGGATGAAGACAGCTTCAAGGGTGAGGCAGAGCTGCCACCGGTAGACACCATCTACCGCGACAAGCGCTTTGACGCTGAGCTTGCGTACCTGCGGCTGGGCTCGAACCGCTACGCCTGGTACGACACGGACGGCGACGGCAGCTACGATCTGCTGCTCTACGACGCGGGCGCTAATGGGGTGGTGGATCAAGCCTACCGCGTGTCGCGGAGCGGGGAGCTCACGCGCGACGAGGGGCAGCGCATCGGGAGCCTGGTGCGGTGGTCCGTGTTCAAGGATTCAGCCCACCGAGCGCGGCTGATGCGCCTAGCGCAGACGGTGTTCGTCGACACCTTGGTGGAGCGGGGTCAGGGCGCGAGCTCACAAATCCCAGTGCCGCACGCCACGACTGGCCGCGGGACGTTTGGCGACTTGAACCTCGACGGACGAAACGACAGCGTGACGGTGGAGGGCACCTTCGCGCTGCGGCTGCTCGTCGATCCGGACCTCGACGCGGTGCCGCGGCTCCCTGCGGAGCCCATGGCGAAGGATCTTAAGGCGCAGACGGGCTTCGAGCTCAGCGTGGTGAGCCAGGGGGATAACCTCTGGGCCTGGTACGACACGGACAACGACGGGCGTCACGACCTGGTGCTGCACGCGCCCGGCGTGCGGGTCTACGTGGCCGCGGAGGCGTGGCGAGTTGGGCCTTCAGGGGAGCGCACGCCAGCGCCGGAGCACCTGGGGCGCAAGGTGATCCGCCCGGCGTTGATGACGGACCCAAGCGTGCGGCTGCCGCTCGCTGAGATGGTGGACCGCGGGATGCTTGAGATCATGGCGGCGAAGGGGGACGACGGCCTAGCGTCGCTGCCTGATCCGGTGGGCGATCACCGTGGTCACGCGCTCACTTGGCTCGACTTCAAGGGCGCGAGCAAGACCGTCATCGCGGTGAGTGGTCAGGGGAGCGACGGTTACCTGCTCGATTTGGACGAGAACAGCTTCCCAAACAAGGCCAAGAACAAGGTGGATCTCGCGCAGGCCGCCAAGGACAAAAAGCTCGACCTGGAGTTCGCCTACTTCAACCGTGGCGGCATGGCGTGGGCCTACTACGACACCAAGAACAAGGGCCGCTACGATCTGGTGCTTTACTGCGCCGACCCGAGGCTCGGTCAAGTCACTCAGGCTTACCGCGTGGAGGCCTCTGGGCAGCTGAGCACGGACGCCTCGCTCGTGGGGCGGCCGCTGGTGCAGCCGGAGCTGCTCTCAGGGCGCTCCAAGACCCAGCTCGCCAAGGTGGCCCCGCAGATCTTCAACCCAAGCCTCGTGGCGCGCTGAGGTCGACGTCCCCCGACGCCGCGCGCTCTTCGTGGGTTTTGGGGGGTTGGACGGCACCGCGCCATGAGGCACCTTCAGCTCGAGCCTCGTGGCGCGCTGAGGTTAACGTCTAGGACGACAAACGGTCTGCCGTAAGTCGTCCTCAAATCACAGGCTAGAGCAGCGTGATTCCACGCAGGAACGGCAGCGCGCCCTCGGGCTCGTCGTCCGTCGACGCGGGTGTCGGCGCTCCGCGCTGGGTGCGCCGAGTGTCGTGGGATGTAGGTTCGAGCCCACAGTGTGGCGACTCGGAGCCGTCGGCCGGCCCACCGGTGTGTCCAGCCACGGCGCTGTTTTGCGGCTTATTTCTCGAGGATGGGGCGCCCGTTCTAGACTCGCGTCGGGAGGCTTACGCACCTCGATTGACGGCACAGGACTTGCTCAGCGTGGGTCGGCGCCGCTGATGCGCCCTCCATTCCTTTCAGTCACTCACCCTTCAGAATCTGGAGTTCCCAATGCTTCGACGTCTAGCCCTAGCGGCCGGCACTTGCCTCTACTCATCCACGGCGCTCGCGCAGGTCCCTGAGAGCGCGACCGCAGACAAGGTGGTCACCGGTGGCGCCACCGATCTGACCGATGAGAAGGCCGCGACCCTGGTCGCGCCAGGTGAAGAGAAGGACGCCACCGAGCTGAGCGTGTCAGCGGGCGGCCTGATGTCGACGGGCAACGCGCGCTTGATGGCGGGCACCGCCAACTCGAAGTTCCGCCTTCGGCGCAGCGACAACCAGTTCTCCGCCGCGGCGGCGATCAACTATGGCCGCGCGGCGGCTGACCCCGAGGAGGATCTGCAGACCAACGTCGAGAACTTCCAAGGCACCGCCCGCTACGATCGCTTCCTCGGTGACTTCACGCTGTTCCTCTCGGCGCAGGGGCGCCGCGACCGCTTCCAGGGCCTGAACCTGCGAGGCCGCGTGGACCCTGGCGTGGGCTACTACTTCATCAACGAGAAGACGACGCTGCTCTGGACTGAGATTGGCTACGACTTCTTGTTCGACCTCCGGCGCTCGGACTCGCTCGACGTCAGGGACGCTGACGGTAACGTGACGGAGCGCCTGGATGACACGGAGGTGGTGCACTCCGGGCGCCTCTTTGTGGGCTTCGAGTACGCCTTCAACGACTCCTCCAAGCTCTCGCTCGGCGTGGAGTTCATGCAGGGCCTCAGCGACACGGACATCCGCCGCATCAACGGCGTCGCTGAGCTGAGCGCCAAGGTGGCTAACAACCTCGCCATCGCCTTCGGCTTCACCGAGCGCTACGACTCCGTGCCGCTGCCCGGCAAGGAGGAGCTCGACACCATCACCACGGTGAGCATCGTCTACACCCTGCTGTGAGCCTGCGGCGAGCAGCTTGATCAAGGAGCCGCCTGGAGGGCGCCTGCTCCAAGTAGACGGAGCGTTGATGGCCTCTTCGCCGAGCAGCGGCCATCCTGTTGGTCGCGATCGGGGGCCTAAGCCTCTAGCCCCACCCACTCGGCGCTCTTCGCCCACAGCTCGGCGGCGAGCGCCTCGCTCTGGGCGGTGCGGCTCGGGCGGCGCACCTTGCAGTCGTCGTAATAGAGCCCCGTTTGGCTCGCGGCTTCGCTGGAGGTGGCGCAGTGGAGCGTCGTGCGGGCGCCCTCTTCATTGGTGAGCATGAAGCGCTTCATGATCGGGCGGATGGGCCACGGCACCTGCCGCCACACGTCGCTCGCCACCGCGCCAGGGTGCAGTGAGTAGTTCTTGATGGGGCTGTCCTCGCCGAGCTCGCGCGTGAGCTGGGCGCTGAAGAGCACGTTACACAGCTTGCTCACGCCGTACTCCTTGAGGCCGGCGACGGTCTTGGTGGGGCGCCGTACCGCCTCAAAGTCGATGCCCTTGGCGCTGTAGTGGGAGTTGCTGGAGACGTGCACGATGCGCGGCGCGGGGCTCGCGGCCACCACCTCCAGCAC
>CAYQAC010000192.1:0-9284 GCA_964415255.1 uncultured Polyangiaceae bacterium
TTCCAGCTCCGTGACGCGCGCGCGGCTCTCCATGGCCTGCGCCTCCAGCTCGCTGACGCGCGCCTTGGCCTTGCTCAGCTCCTCGCGCAGCCGAGGCGCCTCACCGCTCTCCATCGGGCGCGGCGGCACGCTGGTGGGCGGGCGGCTGGCGCGTGGGATCTCTGAGAGCGACGCGAGCGACTCCGCCGGCGCGCGCGGCGGGGGCGGGATGGCCGGCGCCTCAGACTCACGCGCCGCCTCGGCGGCCATCTCTGACTCGGGTGACACCGAGTCGAAGCTGAGCGACTCAGGCGCCGCAGACTCAAGCGCCGCAGCCTGGGCAGGCGCCTCTGACTCCTCGGAATCAACCGGCGCGGAGTCAGGGTCGATGGACTCAGGCGCCACGGAGGCGGGGGCGGGGCTGGGCTCTGGCTCACCCACCAAGGCGTCGAAGGCGGCCTCGGTGAAGCTGTCCACCTCGTCGTCCACGTTCACCGGCTCCGCGGAGAGCGGCGAGGCTTCCATCACCTGCGTGCCCTCAGTGTCGAAGTCCTCCCCAATGTCGAGCGGCTCGGCGTCGTCGAAGTCGATGTCGTCTTCGATCAGCACCTCCTCCTCCTGGTCGGCGCTGGGCTCCTCAAGCGGGATGCGCGCGGCGACGCGCTCAAGCAAGAACGCCATGTCCACCGGCTTGTGGAGGTACTCCTCCGCCCGGGTGCGGAGCCGCCGGTGGTGCTCGAAGGTGTCCTCCGTGCTGTCGCTGCTCAGGATGATGAGCGGCACGTCCTTCAGCTCTGGGTCCCGCTTGATCTTATTGCATACGGAAAAACCGTTCATGCGGGGCAGCTCGATGGCGAGCAAGATGAGGTCCGGGCGCTCGGAGGCCGCGGCCTGCAGCCCCTCGTTCGCGTCGTCCACGAGGGTCAGGGTGGCCCCGCGTTCGGTCAGCGCCTCTTGGAGCTGGGCTGCGAAGTCGGGGTCGCTCTCAAAAACCAGTACCTTGGGCATCTCAGCGTTCGCTTCCGGGAGGTGGGTCGGGGGCTAAACGGGCGCCGCGCCGCGCTCGGCTAAGCACCATATTGAGGCGGCGTTTCAGGGTCAACGGACACCAAGAGCGGGCACCGCGATCGCGCGCTTCACTAAGTGCCGCGGCTCGCCTTCTCAACCAGCCCGCTCACCCCCAGGCGCGCGCCCAAGCTGCCGAGCACGTCGCGGAGCGGCACCCCGCGCAGCTCAAGCCCCACCATCAGGTGGTAGAGCACGTCCGCCGCCTCACTGGCCACCCGCTCCTCGCTCTCGGAGGCCAGCGCCTGGCTCAGCTCGGCGGCCTCCTCCTTTAGCTTGGCCGCGATCGCCGGGGGGCCGCCGTCGAGCAGCCGCCGTGTGTAGCTGGTCTCCGCGCTGGCCCGAGCGCGGGCGCCGATCAGCTCGCTGAGCTGCTCCAGCACCGGTCCTGGGCGCGGCTCAGGCGGCGCCTGGTGACTCGCTCGCTCATCCAGCGCGCGGAAAAAACAGCTCTGCTCCCCGGTGTGACAGCTCGGCCCGCGCGGCTCCACCAAGGCGAGCAGCGTGTCGCCGTCGCAGTCCACCGCGAGCTGACTGAGCGTCAACGTGTTGCCTGACGTCTCGCCCTTACGCCACAGCGCCTGCCGTGAGCGGCTGTAGAAGCACACCTCACCCTCTGCCTGCGTGCGGGCCAGCGCCTCCGCGTTCATCCACGCCACCATCCGGACCTGCCCCGTGAGCCGGTCTTGAACCACGACCGGGATCAGCCCCGCCGCGTCGTACTTGAGCTCCATCCGCGCAGCCTACAGGAGCTTGGAGCAGGGGAGGGGGGGTTGGGGGTTGGACAGGTAGTCACCGGGTGGTGGGGTGCAGCGACCCCAACCGGCCCCCAGCGTCTTGGGGTTGAGCGGCCCCAGGTGCGGTGCCCAACCCCAAAAAAACTAGGCAATCACCGTGTGGCCCAAAACCTGCTTACGATCACGCGTCGGGCTCGCTGTGAGCTCGCCCTTGAGCTCGTCATAGCTCACCAGGAGTCTCGTATGGCACGCAGCTTCGCAACCCGCACCGCGCTGATAGCCGCCCTCCCTGTCGCCGCGGCCCTCGGTCTGATGGCGCCCACCACGGTCAGCTGCAGCAGTGAGCCGTCAGAGGAGCCCACCGGGGAGGCGTTCCAAAAGGTCATTTACGCGGTGCGCCAGCACACCACCGTCAATGGGGACCGCGTGAGCATCGACGTCGCCGGGGGGATGGGCCAGGTGATGGACTACCTGCGCTACAACCCAGGCGGGCGGCTTGAGGTGCGGGACCTTGCCACGGGCAAGGTGGAGAACATCATCGCGGGCGAGCGCTTCGCGCGGGCGGACATCTCCAGCCTGGACGTGAGCTTCGACGCCAAGAAGGTCGTCTTCAGCATGAAGCTGAGCTCGGACGACCACTACCACCTCTACGTCGCGGATTTGGAGCGGGGGCCTGACGGCTTCAACATCCACCAGCTCACCTTCGGCCCCGCCGACGACATGAACCCAGTGTGGGTCGCGGGCGGTCGCATCGCGTTCATCACCAACCAGGCCTACACGGAGATGGGCACCCGAGCTGACGAGTACAACCACCCCCGCGAGGTGACGCAGATCGCCACCGTCACGGAGTCGGGGGGCGACGCTGACCGGCGCCTGTGCTCTCAGAACCTCTCACACACCGTCACGCTGTGGGCGATGCAGTCAGGTCAGATCGCGTTCTCGCGGTGGGAGCACCTGGAGAACGTCAACGACGTGAAGATCTTCGCGATGAACCCAGACTGCACCCAGATGGTGGCCATCGCGGGCCAGCACGGTAAGCCGGCGAACAGCCTGGTGCAGGTGGTGGAGACGAACGAGCCGAACGTGTTCATCGGTGTGGGCACGGATCGCGAGAACACGATCCAGGCGGGCGCGCTGATCCGCATCAACGCGCAGGCAGATGGGCGCCCCGAGATCTTCGATGAGGACACCGCCTCTTATGAGGTGCTGACGCCGAGCGTGCCGCGCGGGATGGATCCATCGCCCGTCGGGCGCTACCGCGCGCCGGTGGTGCTGCCAGATGGCCGCGTCCTCACCTCATGGGCGGACGGCACCGTGAACGAGATGGATGAGCTAGCCCTCACGCCACCAGATTTCGGCATCTACATCTTCAACCCGAAGACGCAGCGTAACGAGCTGGTGGTCAACTACGAGGACAGCTGGGAGCTCTACGCGCGGCCGATCGTGAAGCGGACGGAGCCGCCGGTGCGCTCGTCGATTCAAAACACTCAAGATGCCACCATCCCCGTGGTGCTCGGCTCCATCGACGTGGTGCGCACGTCGCTGTTCAGCCTGCACGGGGACCGCGTGAGCGGCGCGCAGTTCGACAACACCCCGCTGGATGAGGCGCTGCACGACGCGGTCAAGGTGCGCATCATTGAGGGCTTCTCCTCCGAGGCGGCGCCTGGCGTCACCATGTTCGGCCTGACCATGGCGGAGGGCGCAGCCATCCTGGGGGAGGCCACGGTGCGCTCGGACGGCAGCTGGCTCGCCGCCATCCCGCCGTACATCCCAGTGCACCTCCAGGCGGTAGACGAGTTCGAGCTGGCGATCCGCAACCAGACGACGTGGATTCAGGGCATGCCCGGTGAAGACCGCGTGTGCGGCGGCTGCCATGAGCGCCGCACGGAGTCCAACCTCCCCGGCGAGCAGCAGCAGACGGCGGCCGCGGCGTTCGGCGCTGAGGACTTCATGGTCGCGATTCAAGATCGCGTGGAGTACCCCTGGTCCTACGCCACGGACGCGGGCAACCCGAACGAGATCCAGTCGCTGCTCAACGCCAAGTGCGCCTCGTGCCACAACGGCACCACCAACGGCAGCGGCCCGCAGGAGTTCTACGAGATCACGATGGCGAACGAGCTCACCGGCGAGAGCACGGTGTATCGCTTGCCGCGTATGGACCTGACGGACACCCCCATCACGGTGACTTACGACAACGACACCAAGGCGTGGCCCGCGTCCTACGTCTCCATCTTCTACCCAGCGGCGCTGGAGATGGAGATGGGCATGGGTGACGTGAGCATCACCGGCGTGGTGCCGCCGCTGTGGGGCGTGCCGAGCGACGCACGAGGCAGCGCGCTGATCGAGAAGCTCAACATCACGAGCGTGTTCAACGCGGGTCGCACCGCGTGGCCGCTTGGGGAGCCCTTCAGCACCGACATTCGCGGCGGCGCACGCACGCTGCACCCAGATGACGTCGGCATCACCCTCACCCGCGAGGAGCGCACCATGCTCATCCGCGCGATTGACCTCGGCGCGCAGTTCTACGCGCGTCAAAACACTGATTTCCAGCCTTACGTCAACGACCCGGTCGCGGGGCGTCAGTACTGAGCCTCGAGGAGCAAGCCATGAGAATCACCCTCAAGAGTTGGCTGATGGTGGCGGGCGCGCTGGTCGCCTCGTCGTGGGCAGGCCCTGGCGCCGCAGACACGAGCCACCAGAGCGTGCACGCCGGTCGCGCCAGCGTGTACAAGAACCTGAACCCGGAGTCGCTCGAGAAGCTGAGCTCCCCCGCGCGCATCAAGGCGATCACGCGCGGCAACACCGCCCCCATGGAAATCTGGCGGGTGCTGGAGCACGGCGAGCGCGTGGAGTGCCTGAGCTGCATCCCGCAGGTCGCTGAGCTGCTCATGGACAGCCACCCCAAGACGCGTGAGATCAGCGCCTGGTGGCTGCGGCGCCGAGTGCTCGGGGTGTTCGGCCCAGGGCAAGTCTACGCGCAGACGGTGGAGCGCCTGAATGATCGCAGCGCGCCAACAATGCAGCGCGCCTACGCCGCGGAGGCGCTCGGTGAGTTCCTGAGCTACTCCGGCGTGAAGCACGTGGCGCGCGCGGCGATCGAAGATCCTGCGCCTGAGGTGCGGCTGGCGTCAGTGAAGGCGCTGGTGCGGCTCAACACGGAGGGGCCACAGCGTGAGCTCGCTGAGGCAATCAGTGACGCTGACGAAGAGGTGCGGATGGCGGCGCTGCGCGGCGCGATCCGGGTGAACGTGTTCTCCGCTCCCGAGGCGGTGCTTGAGCGCATCGATGACTCCTCGGTGCGGGTGCGCACGCGCGCGGTGGAGACGCTCGGCGCGCTCGGCGCTCGGGACGCGGTGGGCGGCTTGGTCGCGCTGCTTCGTCAGGACAGCGACCCTGGGGTGCGTAAGGCGGCCGCGGCGGCGCTCGGCGCCATCGGGGATCGCTCAGCGCGCGCTGAGCTCACGGAGGCGCTCAGCGACTCGGACTCCTTCGTGCGTGACGCAGCGCGCGTGGCGCTGCGCCGACTCTGAGGCGTTCTCAAGCACGCTAGGACGGCGATCAGCTCGCCATCAGAGGGAGCCGCCCCCGCACAGGGGCGCGCTCCCTCGTCCTCTGTTTGGCGCGGCTCCCCTTCGCGTAGCGAAGGATCTCTGATTTGAGCGCGACGAGCGGCAAACCGCTTGTCGTGTTAGGCGCTGGGTTTTGCTATGATCGCCAGGATGCGGCACGTTCTCACCGCGGCTTGTTGTCTTGCGGTCATTGCCTCGGCGGCGAGCTGTTCAACAGAGCCGACCGAGGCCACCACCACCTTCTACGACCGGACCATCGCGCCCACGCTCACCCAGAGCTGCGCGACGAGCCCCTCGGGTTCGCTGTGTCACGTGACGGCGGACGATCGCGGCAACGCGCTGGGGAACCTCAGCTTAGACAGCTACGCTGACTTAATACTGCGGCGCGATCTGTTGATCGACTACGGGCCCTATGGCCTCCCGAACCTGCTCTTGAAGTCGGTGCCGCCCTACCAAATGCGGCTCTCCAGCTGGGATGGTGAGGTGGAGATCATCACCACGGACATCCCCCACGCGGGCGGCTCCATCCTCGACCGCACCAGCCCCTCGTTCCTCCAGCTCCTGCGCTGGATCGAGCGCGGCGCCATGGAGAACAACTCCGAGCGGGTGGACCCTGAAGTAGAGCTCATGCCGTGCTCCACCGTGCTCGGCACGGAGGCGGCGTTCGACCCCAGCTCAGATCCTGCGGACGCAGATTTCGCCACGTTCCGCGATCGCGTGGCGCCGGTGCTCGCGGAGAGCTGCTCCGCGGGCAACTGCCACGGCAACTCCTCCAACTCGCTCTACCTCACCTGCGGCGCCACCCAAGAGCAGCTCCGCTGGAACTATTTCGCGGCCTCCGGTTACGTGTCAGTGGACGCCACCGCCAGCGAAATCTTGCGGCGCACCTTGGCGCCCAACCAGGGCGGCACGTACCACGAAGGCGGCGCCATCTTCCCCACCACCAGCGCCCCCGGCTACCAGGCCATCCTCGCCTGGGCGGAGCAGCGCGGCGGCCCCAGTCATATCCCCACGGAAGCAGGCTTTGATTTCTTCGCGCGCCGGGTGCAGCCCATGCTCGCCAAGAAGGGCTGCATGATCGTCGGCTGCCACTCGCCGGCCATGTTCCACGACTACCGCCTCCGCGGCGGCAGCGGTGGTCACTTCGGCCTGCCCGCCACGCGCAAGAACTACGAGCTCACCTTGGAGCAGCTGGCGGTGGAGGCGCACGACGTGAACCTCTCGCGCCTGGTGCGAAAGAACTTGGACCCTGGCACTCAGGGTGGCCTCTTGCACCGCGGCGGCGCGCTGTTCGCGCGCGGCGCGGTAGATCCTACTGCCTGCGACGCCACCGCGGCGGCGAATGGTCCGCTGGACGAACAAGATCCGTATTGTGTGATCCGCGCCTGGTACGATCTTGAGAAGCAAGAGCGCCTCGGCGGTCGCTCGCTGACGGGGCTGGTGTACATCAAGCGCCCCCCCACCAGCGGGCACCGCACCACACAAGACTGGGCGACGTACCGCGGCGGGTCAGATTTACTGCGTCGCGCGGCGACGCTCGACGCAGATGGCAGCATCACGGTGGACGACACCGAGCAGAGCCTGCTCGCAGGCTGCGGTTTGGACGCCGCCACGGTGGATCTGCGGCGCCCCGCGGTGTCATGGGACGCTGAGCGCCTGGCCTTCGCGGCGCGCAGCAGCGCCAGCGAGCCGTTCCGTGTGTATGTGATCGACAGCGCGGGCTGCTCCGTGGAGCCCACCATCGACGCGCCGGCCACGAACGATCGCGGCGACCGCATCGACACCAACGGCGAGCTGGTCCACAACTTCGACCCGGCGTTCACGACAGATGGGCGGCTCGTGTTCGCCTCCACCCGCGGCAACATCATGAACACCGCGGCCTTCTCCTACCAAGGCCCGCAGCGCACCCCTGCAGATCCGAGCAAGCTCAACGCGAACCTCTACATCTTGGAGCAGGGCCGGCTTCGTCAGCTCACCTTCGTATTGAACCAGGAGCTTTACCCGGCGTTCATGAGCGACGGCCGGCTGATCTTCACCGCAGAGAAGCGCGCGCCAGGCTTTTATCAGCTGGCCGGCAGGCGCCAGAACATCGACGGCGGAGACTACCACCCGCTGTTCGGTCAGCGCGGGTCCATCGGGTACAACCAGTACACGGAGTCCGTGGAGCTGATAGATAAGAACCTGGCCGCCATCTATAGCGATCTTGGCGCTTCTCATGGTGGCGGCGCGCTCGGCATCGTGAACCGCAGCATCGGCATCGATCAAATCAGCGACCGGCCGGAGGACTACCCGCACGATCCCGCGGCGATGACCTTCGCGAACCCAGCGTTCTTCCAGCGGTCAATCAGCTTCCCTGACCGTCGCGCCACGGGTCGTATAACGGGGACGGACGGCGCCTACCGCTCGCCTTATCCGCTGCCGAACGGCAACGTGATGGTGGGCTACGCCGCGGGCGTGACCGATCTCTCAAGCTACCCCAGCCACTTCAGCTTGGTGGAGGTCGATCCATTGAGAGGCGGGCGGCGCGTGCTGGTGTCAGACGCCCAGGACATCGAGTGGGGCGTGGCGGTGTTCCCGCGTCAGGAGCGGCCGGTGTTCCACAGTCGCCCTGACGAAGCCAACGGCAACGTCAAGGTGTACACGGACGCCGCGCGCGCGGGCCTCTCGGAGGTCACCATCTTGGATGTGCCCATCATGGGCAGCTTGCTCTTCCAGAACACGCGCGGGGGTCGCCCGCTCACCGCCAACCAGAGCCCGCTCGGGATCTATGAGAGCCTGCCGCCAGAGCCGGGCGTCACCTCACTCGATGGCGGCGGCGCGTTCATCACGACGGATGATTTCGGGCGGCAGTACGTGCGCCGGCGCCTGATGGGCGTGGTGGTGCCTCACGCGGACGGCTCAGTGAAGTTCCAAATTCCAGGCGGAATGCCCATCGTGCTGGCGCCAACAGTCCACTTGGCTGACGATAGCGCCCCGCGCACCCGCTTCCAGCGCGAAGAGATGCAGTTTTACCCGGGGGAGTGGGCGCACCAGGGGTTCCGCAAGGAGCTCTTCAACGGCCTATGCGGCACCTGCCACGGCTCCGTCTCAGGGCTAGAGAAGGACAGCGCGCTGAACCCAGACGTGCTCACCGCCGCCTCGCGCGTGGCCGCCAAGGAGGGCCCCGCCGCCGAACTGCGTCCTCAAGGGTCATCGCTCGCGCCGCCGTTCGATTGAGCGCTGAGGTCACGCGGGCGTCCCTCACGCCACCGTGCGGGAGGCTCGCGTCGCATGGGGCATCCGCCTCAAGCGCACCTCTGCGCGCGATGTGGGTGCTCACCTTACCTGAGCGCGCTCATCGTTCAGGGTTGGGGGTTTGCCTGCACCGCGCCGCGCGTCGCTGGGTCGGCTGCGCGCCGTGCGTCACCGCGGAGCGCCTCGCGGCGCGTTCACTCAGCCTCAAGGGGTGAGCCAAGCTCGTTTGGCTAGAATGCATTGGCCAGCGGACCGGCCCGGCGATAGAACGCGAGGTGATGGCCGCTGCTGGGCGCTGGATGTCGGTTTACCTCGTGGCGTCGCTCGGGGTGTGGGTCGGGTGCGCTGAGTCAGGCGCGATCGGGCAGGCGCCGATCGGTGAAGGGGGCAGCGGAGCGACGTCGGGCGCCGGTGGCGCGGGCGCGAGCGGCGGGAGCGGCGCGCAGGGTGGCGCCGCAGGCTCTGGCGCGGGCGGCAGCGGCGCAGGTGGCTCTGGCGCGGGTGGCTCTGGCGCGGGTGGCAGCGGCGCAGGCGGCAGCGGCGGTGTGGGCGGTTCCGGCGGTGTGGGCGGCGTGGCCGGAGTCGGGGGCAGCGCTGGCGCGGTGGGCGGCAGCGCGGGGGTCGGCGCGGGCGGCACTGGCGCGGGTGGCAGCGGCGCGGGCGGCAGTGGTGCGGGTGGCTCTGGCGCGGGCGGTACTGG
>CAYQAC010000193.1:0-9253 GCA_964415255.1 uncultured Polyangiaceae bacterium
CGCTGCGCGCGGCGGTAGACCTTGGCTCGCCCTGCGAGGACGGCCTTAGTGCGCTTCATCCCTCGTGTGGATAGCTCCAATGGTTGAGCTACCAGAAGCGAGCGACACCAAACTCGTCTAACAGCTCCTCGTTCGTCGCGAGTGAGGCCCCTTCGAGGAGTGACTGCGCGATGAGCATCCGATCAAACGGATCACGATGAGCGCCGCGCAACGAGCCGGCGTGTTGGGCGTGAGCGCCGGTGATGTCGAGCAACTTGAAGCCCTGACCGGCCACACACGCGAGGACGTCCCTCGCCACATCGAGCGCCCCAGGGAGCTTACCGAGGCGAGCCTTCATCTTGCCACGCGTGATGATGACCTCATGCCCCTGCTCTACCGCCTCCAGGAGCCGGGAGAGGTTGGTCTTTGCCTCATGAACGGAGAAGGAGCGAACCGCCATGGCTAAGTAACTTAGGTAAGTATCCCGGCGAGGCAAGTTGGGCGGTCCAATCAGCTGGTGAGCAGCGACTGCAGCGCCGCGCGGGGCCGACACGAATGTACCAACCCCCCCTCCCGCGATGGCAACGCCAGGCTCACAGGTCCAGGCTTTGGGTCATTTGGACCGTGCTCATGCGACGTAGCGTGAGGTTCGCGCTCGGGCCGCCCCGGGCTCCCGCCTGCAGGCACCGCATTGTTAGCGCGCGCCCGGTGCCGCCACCCTTCGGTTGCGAAGCGGCGCTCAGGCGACTAGCATCCTGGCCCCGTAAGGAGGAGTCAGCATGCGGGTGGGATCAGTACTTCCGGTCATCGTGGTGCTGGGCGGCGCGCTCTTGGCGTGCAAGGGGAACCGTACGGAGCCTGGCCCGGCGCCTGGTGTCTCGCCGGAGCCCAACGTGACAGCGCCGGCCGCCAAGGCGGAGGTGACGTTTCAGCGGCGTGCCCCCAAGGCGGGCACGCGCGGGACCGTCGTGCGCACGGTGGCGTCAAAGATCACGATGCAAAATCAGACGGTGCGCGACAACTCCCGCACGGAGGTGATCTACACCGTCAAGACCTCTGACGAGCACCGCGTGCTGAAGGCGGACCTGGACATCAAGGAGCTGCACTCCACCTCCCAAACCGGCACGAACGCGGAGAAGAAGACGGTGAGCCCACTGTCCGGCTCCGTCTACACCGTCACGCGCGGCGACGATGGCAAGCTCAGCGCGCAAGACAGCGGCGGCTCCAAGGTCGCCAGCTCGTTGGTGAAGCTCATCACGGATGAGTTCTCCGGCATCTTCGACAAGAACGAGGACACGGCCTTCTTGCCTGACCGGCCGCTCAAGCTGGGGGAAAAGTTCGTGCCCCCCAACGATGCCTTGGTCAAGCTCTTCGGCGCCAAGGACGACGGCAAGACCACCTTCGACGGCTCGGAGTTCATCCTCAAGGAGATCGGCGCGACGGACGTGACCTTCACCGTGTCCACCACGCTGACGCAGAAGTTCCCGAACGGCCTGCGGCTGCGGATGAAGCTCATGGGCTCGCTCGTCTTCATCCCCAACGGTGGCTGGGCCACCTCCGCCAACTTCAAGGGGCCGCTCACGGTGGTAGACTCCGCTGGCAAGGAGAAGGGCTCGGGGGATTTCACCTTCTCCTTCACGCAGGCCTTCGACGGCTCGAACTAGCCGCCTGGCGCGACGCGCGGCGTGGCGCCGAAGGGGCGCTTGCCTACCCGCCGCCGCCCGCCGTCACCCCCACCGCCGGCGAGGAAGGTGCCGGGGTTCATTCCTGGCGACGCAGGGATATTGGGTGGGGGTGCTGCGCAAGCCACGCCGCATCCTAAGCAAGCCATTGGATGTCCTCCGTCCACTTCATCGACCCAACAGGGGCTTGCTGCCGCGGAGGTAGCACGATGCTACGCTCGCTCGGTGACCCCTGAAGACCGTGCACGCAGGGAGCGAGCCGAGCAACGCTCCAGCAGAGTGATCCTGCGTCGCGGGAAGGTGGGTGAGCCAGAGGTGGACTTCTCTCCCGTACGGGGAGCCGAGGCGGTCGCGCTAGCCCACCGGCTCTCCATCGAAGCCTTCAGCGTCGCAGGCCAGCTAATGCAGCCAATTCCAAGGAAGCGCTTGCCGGTGCGCTTCATCCCTCGTAGCTCCAATGATTGAGCTAAACGACGACTTCCGCGACCTCCTTGTGGAGCTCCATGATGCAGGGGCGCGCTTCGTCATCGTTGGCGGCTATGCGGTTGCCTTTCACGGACACACCCGCGCCACCAAGGATCTCGACATCCTCGTCCAGGCCGACCCGAGCAATGCCGAGCGTGTGTATGCGGCCCTCGCAGCCTTTGGCGCGCCACTCGCGGCCTTCGAGGTGAACGTCGATGACTTCTCATCGTATGATGGAGTTCTTCAGATTGGTGTGCCGCCCCAGCGCATCGACATCATCAATCGCGCTGATGGAATCACCTTCGACGAAGCGATCGCCGAGGGGAGCACCCTAAACATCGACGGCCGCACGATCCCGGTCATCGGCCTGGCCGCGCTCATCAAGAACAAACGCGCAAGCGCTCGGCCTCAGGATCTCGTAGACGTCGATGCCCTGAACGGCAAGTAGGATACTGCCCGCGCCTCACGGCTCCTCTTCTAACCAGGCGCGCACCTCGAGTGGGCTGAACGCCGCGTCCAAGACCTCCCGCTTCATACGGCTTATCCACTCCGTCGCACATGTCACTCAAAAGCCACCCCGTCGCCGAGCAACTCGCTGCGCCGCTCGCAGATGCCCTCGCTGCAGCAAGGCTCTCGGACCTCCCAGCGGTCAAGATCTCCGTTTACCGCGAAGACGTCACTCGGGAGCTTCAACCGTCTCAGGCAGATGTTCAATCAGTGTATGGGTCGGTGGCGGCGCTCGCGGCGGCGCTCAAAACCGCTGATCCGCAAGCGGTCGAGGCGACACTTCGATGCCTCGGCCTTCATGACGCAAACGCAATCGAAGCGTTGGCCATCCGCGCGCTCCGCGAAGGCGAAGGGTGGCGTCAGCTCCAGGAGGCCGCCGCGCGCGTGCTGGGCCGCTGCCAAACGGAAGCGAGCTTTCAGGCACTGCTCGATCACGTTCATCATCTGGCGGCTGGCTACGAGTTGCGCCAGAACCAGTATGCCCATGGGGCAGCGCTGGTGCTCGAGGCAGCGCTCTCTCACCCCGCGTTCACACCCAACATGGCCGCGGTGGGCGAAGGCTACGACGGAACGCAGCGCCTCGGAGCTCAGGCGCTACTCTCCTATTTCGGGCAAGCCCCGCTGGACCCGACTGTCGCAGCAAGGAGCCTCGATCTGTTGCGGCGTGTCTACGCTCAGCACCCGGAGCACGCCATCCGCTTGGCCGCGGGCCACGCGCTTTGTGACCGCGGGGATCCAGAGAGCCTCGCGCTGCTGATCGAGCGGGAGAACGCCACTGACAAGCGGGGAGTTTGGTTCGCTGCACGCGCGCTGATCCAGCTCTCCCCGGAGACGGCCTTCCAGCGCTTGGCGCCACGCCTGGATGAGCCCGCGATGCGCGAGCAAGTGGTACAGCTGCTCCTAAAAGAGTCTAACGACGCGGGCCGAAAGCACCCTGAGGTTGGGTGGGTCCCCGCGGATTGGGGGTTCATTCCCTGGCTTCAGTCGCTGGTCAAAGACAAGCAATACGGTCAGACCGCGAAGGGGATCCTAGGCACCTTTCGAGGACCTCTCCCCAAGCCACCGCCCACTCCACGCGTACGCGCGAAGGCACCCACCCGCGCGCTGGAGAAGGCCGTCCTTGGCTACCTTGAAGTCCCCAATCGCAAGACGTGGACGGCAATCGCACGGGCTACAAGCGGTCAACCCCTCAATGAGGCAGCCCAAACCTTGGTAGCACCCGCAGCCGAGCGCTTCGTCGACCTCGCCTGGGCACGCCTCACGCAGATCCACAGCGATCTGGTCGCAGCGGGGTATCAGTTCATCGCGAAAGCACCGCTCGAAGTAGCACCCAAGAGCGCCACCAAGCAGCTCGCGAAGCTCGAGGCAGAGGTTGGTCTGCTCCCCGTAGTACTACGCGCTTGGCTCCGCCGCGTGGGTTCGGTGGATCTGCGGGGAGCCAGGCCACCCTGGGGCCCAACCCACACCGAACTCTCACCCAATACCTCCGGCAAAGCGGTCATCCTCAGCGATCCATTGGTAGTAGGCAGTTTAGCTGACGCCCTCGACGCGCTCGATGACTGGCAACAGCCTCAACCCTTCGAGTTCCCACTCGCGCCAGATGCAGTCGGCAAAGCGGGTCAGAGCGGCGGGGAGGTGGTCATCACCTGGGCCGGCCCTACCCTAGACGCTCACCTCACGGATGAGGACCTCTCCTTCGCAGACTGGCTCCGCGCCAGCCTCGAGGCGGGCGGCTTCCCAGGCCTGGTGGCAGGTGGCAAGCTTGATGAGGTGCTGGCCAAGTTGGTGAAGAGCCACCAGGCATTTTAGCCTCCTGCCGGGCGGCAGTGACTGCAGCGCCGTGAGGGGCCGACACGAATCTACCAACCCCCAAACCCGAGGAGCGCTCTCATGGCGCCATCACTGCGCGCTCATCATCGCTCAACCGTTCCACCAGCTGACGATACTTGCACCCCGGGCCGCTCACCGCGCGCTCATCATCGCTCAACCGTTCAACCAGCTGACGATAGTTGCACCCCGGGGCGCTCGCCGCGCGCTATGGCGCGGAGCTCCGCCAGCTGTTTACGAATGACAGCCTCCGACACAACGTCGAAGAGCTTTCGCTCCCGAGCGAGGGATAGCCCCTCTTCGCCATTGGACGGAAAGAAGATGGGGAGCCGAAAGGGCAACGCGAGCACGACGCCTGCAGCGGCAGAGCGCATCACCGCAGCGAGCATGCCGGTGCCCTCCAGCGGGAACATGAGCGCCTTGACAAAGGGGCGCACCTCAGTGAAGAGCGAAGTGACGTCTTGGCGCGCCTTCTGCCCAATGAGGATGTCTGGCTCGAAGGGCATCCCAGCGAAGACGGCGAGCACGGTCAAGTGGCCGTGCTCCTTGACGGCCGCGCGATATAACTGTGCGCAAGCCGCCACCCGCTGCGGATTCAACGGAACGCACCAATGCCCCAGCACCCATGGGCCGACGCGTTGGATGGCCCACCCCTGGCCACCTATAATTTCACCGGGTTTTAGCTTGGGGTCGATCACGGCGCGCCTCGGGCGGCGACTAGAACACGCAAGGCCCCACGAGGTCAACGCAGGCGCACCCCGTGTGACGCTGGGGCGCAGGGCTCACTTGCTGCTGCGCAGATCTGTCTCATGCTCGGCGAGCGCCGCTGGCTATGGCGGAGGGCGACGCCTCTTCAGGCGCTAGGTGCATCCTGGTGTCGCCGATCATCACCACGCGCCCTGAAGGCACGAACCTGCGTTGCGGCAGGGAGAGGCTTCGTAGGTGCGCAGGGCTACTCAGCTCGAATGAGGGGGGGGTTGGTAGCTCCGTGGCGACCCTGCGCGGCGCCGCAGTCGTCAGGAGACCGTGCTAGGTTCACCTATCACTCGTCGTCCTTGGCGCCGTCACCAGCCAGCTCCTGACTTCAGCCTCCGCGCTTTCTCCACAAGGTAATGTCGCCCGTCGGCCTCAGCCCGCGAGAGGAACTCCTCAAACCGCGCGGAGCCCACGTCACGCAGCGCGTGCAAGGACGCGATGCGCTGGTACTCGTGACCCGTCGCCCAAGCTCGGTCCACGAGCGGCTCAACCAGCGGGGAGCGAAGGCGCGCGAGCAGCAGCAGCACCCGGCGCCTCACGTACTCACACTCATCGTCTGACAGGGCTTCAAGGACGGCGTGCGCCTCCTTCGGCAGCGTCTCCGTGAGCACCTCCGCGAGCTGCCACTTCGCCTCAGACTCCGAGCTGTTCACAGACGCGCGCGCCGCCGCGACCAGGTGCCGCGGGAACCGCGACATCACCTTAGCCAACAGCTCCGACTCATTGTCTCGCGCCACCGCGTAGAGCACGGCCTCCTCCTCTGACGCACTCCAGTCCTTTGGATGGCTCGCGTCGAGGAACGCCTCAAAGCTCTCACGAAGCTCCGGCCAAGCCTCATAGTCGCACTCCCACTCTCCAGTGAGTGGCCCATCAGACAGAGTAGCTGACCACGCCTTGAAGCGGGCGACCTCGGATAGGAAGTGTTGGGAGGGGGGCATGATGACTCCATTCTAATCTTACGCCTCCCCAGTGGCTGCACACCCTCCCCGCCGTCTGCCATCCCGCCGTCATGTCGAAGCCGACGCGGTCAGTCGTGTTCGAACGCCCCGCGAGCGATCTGCATCGGCAGGAACATCCGCCGTGGCCAGGAGGTGTCATCCACTGTGGTAAAGTCGTATTTCGCGTAAAATCCTTCGGCTGCAGCATCCTTCGCATCCACAATCACACCCAGACAAGCGATGAGCCGCGACACCTCGACGACGCGGGCCAACGCATCGAGCACCAGCGCCTCACCGAGACGGCGACCGCGAGCGCGTTCGTCAACAGCCAGGCGTCCTATCAACGCGACGGGCATCGGGTAGCGCGGCAAGCGCCTGGCAAGGACCGACGCAGCGTCCTGCGATGCGACGGATGCCATGCTGAGTGTGTAGAAGCCCAGAATGGGGGGAAGTCCAGCCGCGGCGTCCTCCGCCGAGGCATCAAGGACGTAGGCTCGACCTACGTCACCCAAGTCGTTCGGGAGAGCATGACGTTGGAAATAGTCATCGAGCGCACGCGTCCCGCTTCGAAAGCCCGAGGATGGATCGGACGACCCAATCGGCCGGGTGCGATAGGACCGCTCGCTCATCGACCATGGCGCTTCGCAGCTGCCCGGAGCCGCTCGCTCGGCTTGGGCGGTGCGTCGACTAGCTCCTGCATCTTCTTGAGCGCCGCCTCCGGCAACTCGAGCTTCTCGGAGGACAGCGCCCACTCAAGCGTCGTCAGCGTCGGCGTGGTGAGCTCACACAGGGCCTGCAAGCCTCGCGGGTCCTGACTGACGAGCCGACGCCCCTGACGGATCTCCAGCACCGCCTTCAGGAACAAGGACAGCGCTTCATCGATGATCTGACTGCGGCTCAGTCCGAGCTGGTCCGCAAGCTCCTGCACTGCAGAGCCTCGGCTATCCGGGACGGTTGCTTCAATTCGCACGGCGAGCCTCCTTCCCTCACTTCTGAGGGATGCTTGAGGTATACCCGGCGACGGCGCACTTGGCAAGGCTCAGGCGACCTCCTTCAATGGTGCAGACCGTTCAGAGGGGGATTGGTAGATCCGTGTCGACCCTGCGCGGCACCGCAGTCGTCAGTAGGACGCTCTATAACTCCCGCCCGTCATCGTTCTCGATGCCGCCACCCATGAGGCTGGTGACGCAGTCGACAACATCACGGCCCATCAGCTCCGCGCCGCGCTTGGCGAGCTCGCCCCCCTCACCCCAACTTGGACGCGACCAGACGGTTCAGCGAGACGCCCTGCTCGGCAGCCTCCAGGGCGAGCAGGCGGTGGATGGCCGGCGGCACCCGGACCATGAACTTCCCGGAGTAGCGCTTGGTCGCCAGGGGCTCGGGGGGCTCTTGGCCGCGTTCGCGGAGCAGCTCGAGCCCTGTCGCCACGACCGCCCGGATCCCCGCCAGCGCGGCCTCGGGCGAGTCGTCGAAGTGACTCAACCGCGGGAACTCTGCGCACAAGCCGACCCACTCTTGCTCGTCCTCGAACCAGGTGATCCGGCAGGTGTATCGATCGTCTGCCATGGCCTGAGTCACAAGGGTGGCTGTATCATTATTGATACTACCGTGCAACGCGAGGGGGCTCACCATGCCCTCGTCCATCCCGGTCGCGCGCGCCGGCTCCCGCTGCAAGCTCCACGCGACGAGCCGCGACGAAGCCGTGCGCCGGGCGCGCCTGAAGGGGCTGACCTGAGGCGACCCCGAGCGTCGAAAAACTTCGATGCGTTCGCTCCCCATGCGCGGAGCCTGGTGGTGTACCCTCAGGGTAATGCCTGCAAATCGCGAGATGCACACCGCTCTAGTTGGGTTCCTTGGCCTAGGCCTCGCGCTGCTCGCCTGTAAGAGCAAGGACGAGTCGCCACCAGTCGCTCAACCAGTCGAAGCGCCCCAAGCCGCAGCGCCGGCAGCCTCACAGATCCCCACCATCTCACGCTTTCAGGTGGGCGAAGGTGAGGCCTCGAACGGCGTGTGGACCCCGGGCTTCGCCGCCCTGCGGAGCGGCGGTGACCAGAGCAAGAACTACGTCGAGGCGGCCCAGAGCTGCGAGAGCCAGGGCATGGCCCTGTGCTCCGAGACGCAGTACATCAAGGCCTGCGCCGCGAACCCCTCCATCGCTGGCTTCAGCAGCTGGACGGCGACCTGGGCGAATGGCACCTCCGTCGTCACCCGCGGAGGCGGGGACTGCGATACCCGCGCGGAAACGACGCCGAGCGAGCGCTCGGACTCACGCATGGCGCTGTGCTGCGAGCGCGCCATTGGCATCCGCACGGGCAACAAGAACAGCGCCTTCATGAAGGCGTCTCACGCCGATCTGCTGAGCTTCGAGAAGGACCTAAACGGCAAGAGCGCGTCGGTGATGTCCAAGCACTGGGCAGACAGCGTGCGCATCGACGGCGCCGTGCTGTCGAAGGCCAAGGTGGACTCCTCACAGTCCAGCTGGTTCTCGAGGCACCCGGTGCAGTGGACGCTCTACGACGTGTGCGACGTGAAGATCGGCGAGGTTTGGCTACCCACCGGCAAAGACAAGGGGCTCGTCGCCGACTGCAAGACCATCACCACCGTGGCCAACCGGGACGTCAGCGTCTTCACCACCCATTTCAGCCGTTTCCGCGCCGAAGGCGACACCCGAAACCGCATCGTCGAAATCGCCCACAACAGCCGCATCCGTCAGCTCTCAGCGCTGTGAGCGTTTCCTCGCGGTTAGGCCAGTGGCGCCCTCAGGCCCAAACCCGGAGAAAGCGCTGCAGAGCGTATTTCTGTAAGCGCTGCCACCAACCCCACCTGGACGCTAGCGCGCGGGTGATGGGTGCGTCGTCGGGGGCGCGCACGTACTGACAGCTAGGCGCCGCTTAGGCAGCCCGGCAGTGGGGTCACGATGCCACGACAGGCTCCATGGACAGCTGGGCCTTGTGGCTATGGCGGAGGGCGACGCCTCTTCAGCCGCTAGGTGCATCCTGGTGTCGCCGATCATCACCGCGCGCCCTGAACGCACGAACCTGCGGTGCGGCAGGGAGAGGCTTCGTAGGTGCGCAGGGCTACTCAGCTCGAATGAGGGGG
>CAYQAC010000194.1:0-9206 GCA_964415255.1 uncultured Polyangiaceae bacterium
TCCGGCGGCACGCCGTAGGCGAGCAGCGGCCGCTCGACGCGGCTCGACAGCTTGCCGCCCAAGAACGCGCCCAGGGCGAGCCCCGACATGAAGGCGGCGAGCACCGCGCTCACCGCGTAGGCGGTGGAGCCCACCACGTAGGAGAGGTACTTGCTGAAGCACAGCTGATCGACCAGGCCGGTGAAGCCCGAGCCGATGAACATCAGCAGGATCAAGCCGAAGGCGACCGGCCGTGGTGAGCCGTCGGTGGGTCCCGGTGGCGAGGTGGTGTGGTCAGCTGACGAGCGCGGTGAGGTCTCAGGTGATTCGTCTGGCGTACCACCTGAGCGCGAGGGGAGATCTGCTTGTGGCACGGGGTCCTGGCGCTGGTTCAAGGAAGGTAGGCACCACCTTAGTCACATCCCCATGCCACACGAAAGCGCCCGAACGGCCGGCCTGTCTTCGAATCGGTGACTTGAGCGCTGCTCACACCCTGGTGCGGCGCCAGGGGAGCGCAGACGGGCGGCGCCAGAGGGTGCTCTGCCGCCCGCCGTCAAGCGAACGCGAGCGAGGCCGCGCGGGGCGGCCTTGGGACGCACCGCAAAATCGGCTAGTCTACGAGCGCTGGGAGGTGAGTCTCGTGCGAATTTGGCTTGGCGTAGCGGTGGTGTGTGGGGCGTTCTTGTATGGCGCTTGCGGCAGTGACGGGGGCAGCTCGGTCAACGGCGGTAACCCGTTCGGCGGCAGCGGCGGGAGCGCTGGGTCCGCTGGCAGCGCTGGCTTCGGCGGTAGCCTGGCTGGGTCTGCAGGGAGCTTCTTCGACAGCAGCATCCCGGGCGTGGAGGGGCTCCAGGTGGACCCGCCGGTCTTGACCGTGGTGGTGCAAAACGGCGCGGTCACCCCCACGCAGTTCACGGCGCGCGCGGTGCTGAGCGGCGGCGCCACCCAGGAGGTCCCGGCTCGCTGGAGCATCGATCGGCTCGACCTCGCGCAGATCACCGGGGGCGGCGGGCAGCTCACGCCGCGTGGAAACAAGGGCGGGGAGGGCACCGTCACCGCCAGCTACACCAGCGCCGAAGGCGATGAGTTCACGGCTCAGGCTAGGGTGACGATCCGCGTCGAGCTGGAGGACGATCAGCTGGGGCTCACCCCAGGGGACAGGGACGTCTTCAATAACCCAGAGCCTACCCCCGGCGTGACCCTGCTTTATCCATATGACAACACTGTGTTCGCGCGCGGGATCCTGCCGCCTGAGCTGATGTGGCAGGGGGGCGACGCGGGGGATCAGTATCGAGTCGCCGTCTCCAGCACCTACGTCAGCTTAGTCACCTTCACCCAGCTCGATCCGCCGGGTCGCTTCACCTTGCCGCGCGCCTGGTGGGATCAGCTGGCTGAGAGCAGCGATGGTGGCTCCGTCACCGTGGAGGTGCAGCGTCGGCCGCCGGGGGGGCGCGCCTTCACGGCGGCGAGCCAGCGCTGGATCATCGCGCCCGGCAGCCTACGAGGGACCATCTATTATTGGGCGGTGAACCAGGGGAAGATCATGAAGATCAACCCTGGCGCGGACGCGCCGGTGCCCGCCTTCAACCCGGGGGCTCACCAAGATCTCGGCACCCCCGCGCCGGTGAGCGGCTACGGCGGCGAGTCGCCGCCTTGGGACGCGAACGGCTCAGGTGAGCGCTGCGTGGCTTGCCACACCGTCAGCCGCGACGGCTCGCGCCTGGCGGCGCTTTTCAGCGCCTGCGGCACCGCCACCGGCAACTGTGCGCGCCCGTGGGGCATCGTGGACACCGCCACCGAGCAGATCCAGGTGATGAGCCACTACAACCCAGCGCCCGCCATCTTCAGCGCGCTGACGCCCAACGGCAGTCACATCGTGGTCGACACCGCGACGTTCAACATGGCGCTCGCGGACGCCAGTACGGCCGCGCCCATGACCTCAGAGCTCGACGTGATGAGCCTCAGCGTGAACATGGCGCACCCCCAGTTCTCACCCGATGGCCGGCTGCTCGCGTACGCGGCGAACGCCCAAGGGTCTTACCCCGTGGAGTTCTCCGCGAGCGATCTCGAGATCATCGACGCCCACATCGGCACCGGCATGCACTTCAGCAACCGTCGCCCCTTGGTGGCCGGCGGCGGCGACGCCTTGGCCTTCCCCACCTTCACCCCAGACAGCCGCTGGGTGATGTACCAGCGCGGCAACTACACGCGCGCGAGCTTCGGCGCGACGCCGCCGCTCTCCACTGGCTTCAACGACCTGTTCATGGCCTTGGTGGACGGCGGCGGCACGGAGGTGCGGCTCGGGCGCACCAACGGCGACGGCATCTTGCCGGCTAAGGAGTCGCGGCGTAACTACCAGCCGCGCATCAACCCGGTGAGCGTCGGCGGCTACTACTGGGTGGTTTTCGTCAGCCCACGTGACTATGGCAACCGCATGGTGAGCGGCGGGGACGCGACCAACGACAACCGCAAGCAGCTCTGGGTCGCCGCAATCGACGCAGATCCTCAGCCTGGCACCGACCCAAGCCACCCCGCGTTCCGCCTCCCCGGGCAGCTGCTGAGCGACATCAACATGGACGCGTACTGGGCGCTCGAGCCTTGTAAGCAACAGGGCACGAGCTGCAGCGAGGGCTACGAGTGCTGCACCGGTTTCTGTCGTGAGCAGGGTGACGGCACGCTCGCCTGCGTGCCACCGCCCGTCGATGAGTGCGCGCGCATCGGTGAGCTCTGTACCGTCGCGGGTGACTGCTGCGATCCGAGCGCGGTGTGCGTCGCGGGCCTGTGCTCGATCCCAGGCCCGAAGTGAGCGCCCTTGAGGTGCTCTCAGCGTTCGGCTGGGAGCGCCTCTCTTAGCGGTGCCGTCTAACCCCCCCAAGAAAATCCGCGGGCGCGCCTGTCACTGCGCGCCCGTCAGCGTGACTACCTAGTGAGGTCAACCTCTGCCTGCAGGCAGCTCACGCAGCCTCGGGAGCCCTCGCGCAAGTCGACGTAATCCGGGCTCAGGAGCCGCTCGAACAGCGGCGCGCCGTCTTGCTCAAGGCGCAGGGTGACGCTCTCCGGTGTGCCGAACATCAGGAGCCACAGCGCGTCGTCCTGCGCGCCGAGGTGGAGCACGTCGCTGTCACACTCATAGGTGCCGAGGCGCCCATCCGCCTCGAGCCGCAGCTCACAGCGGACGGGCGTGAAGTCGCCGTGCAGGCTGAGCTGGTAGTCGCCTGGATCGCTGAGCGGGAGCGCGACGATGAGCGCGTCGTGGCAGGGCACGGCGTCATCGCAGGTGGGGCTGCAGCTGAGCGTGAGGATGCAGCCCAGCGTGAGGCTGAGCGCGCCGAGCAGCGCGCGCGTCCACACGCGGTTCATGGGAGCCACTCCAGTAAGGTCAGGGCGCCTTTCTTGATGGGGGCGCGGTGGGGGGAGGCGTGGTGCGCGGCGCCGCCCCTTCGCTGCGCCAAGTAGGCGTCGTAGGAGTCGGCGATCATCTCGGCGTTGGAGTAGCGCGGGCGCACGCCCAGGGCCTCACAGGTGGGCTCGATGTCGAACCACATGGAGCGGCCGTACATCAGCGTGTGGTAGTCGCCGAGCGGTGAGAGGCGTAGGACGCTCGTCAGCTTCATGGCGAGCCGGGTGGGGCCGTGAGGTAGGCTGCGCACTTCGCTCGCGCTTTGCGCGTGGCGCACCAGGCCCTCCAGCAGCTCGCGCATGGTGCCGAAGCGATCGGTGCCGGCGAGCAGCAAGCGCGGCCCCGCGAGCTCACCCGCGGCCAGGCACATCGCCGCCAGGTCGTCAGCGTGGATGAACTGATAGCGGTTGTCGCCGGCGCCGAGCAGGTAAACCGGGCGGCCGCGGCTCACCCAGTCGAACAGCACGCTGAAGATCCCGAGCCGCCCATGGCCCAAGATGGTGCGCGGCCGCACCACGCTGACGTCGAGGCCGCGCGCGGCGAAGTCCCACCCCAAGCGCTCCGCGGCGAGCTTGGCCTTGCCATAGGCCTCGCGGGGGCGGGGCAGGGTGCGCTCGGTGACGGGGTTGTAGCGCGGCACGCCGTGCACCGCGCTGCTGGAGGTGAGCACCACCTTCTGCACACCCGCGCGCTGAGCGGCCTGGAGCACGTGCCGCGTGCCGTCGACGTTCACGCTCCAGAACAGCTCACGATCTTTCGCGAGCGGCACCTGCGCCACGTTGTGGTGCACCACACGCACGCCCTGCATGGCGCGCTCGACGGCGGCTTCATCGCGTACGTCCCCCAGGCACAGCTGGGCCTCCTTTGGGCGATCAGCTGCCGCCACACGATCGAAGATCCGCACCGCTTGGCCGCGCTCAAGCAGCCGCCGCACCAAGATCTCCCCGAAGTACCCGGAGCCGCCCGTCACCAACGTGGTCACGAGCGCGGTGTACCACAGGTCTCAGGCAGCGACTGCGGCGCCGCTCACCGCACGCACGTCCCCAAACCCTCAGCGCGCTGCGAAGGCAAGGGCCGTGCGGCGGGCGAGCGCCATCACGGTGCCCTGCGGGTTCACGCCGGGGGAGTCGGGCAGCACGCTGGCGTCGGCGAGGCGCAGGTTCTCGAAGCCCCACACGCGGCCCTCGTCGTCGGCGGCGGTGAGCGCGCGTTGGTCGCCCGCGGGGCATGAGGAGAAGGCGTGCACGGTCACCAGGCTGAGCGCGCCCTTGGGGAGCGCCTCCGTGAGCCAGCGCGCGGCTTGCTCCTCACTTTGGATCGGCCCAAGGCCCCACACGGAGGGGTAGAGCGCCTCGGCGCCCGCGCGCAGGAGCAGCTGGGAGAGGCGCGCGAGCCCCACGCTGAGCGCTTGAAGATCCGCCTCGGAGAGATCGTAGCGCACCAGGGTGGCGTCGTCGCCGAGCGCCGTGGGGCGCACCCAACCGCGCCCGGTGCCGCGCACCCCCACGTAGTACTGCGCCATGCGCGGGGCGTCGCTGAGCGCCGCGCGGCCCTCCGGGAAGTGATCGGAGAGCGTCATCGCGAGCTGCCCTGCGCCGAAGAAGGAGCCCCCGAGCGACAGCTCCGGCCAGAACTCGCGCACCTGGAGCAGGGGCAGCACGCTCGTCTCCGAGCGCATCGGCTCCAGAAACTGAGCCGCGACCTTGAGGTAGGGGTGCACTCGGAGGGTGCCGCCCACGTGGTACCGCACGCCGCTCCGAAGTAGTAAGGAGGGCGTCTCAGTGGGGCCGCAGCACACGAACACGTGCTCCGCCCGGAGGCGAAACAGGCGCTCCTCACCGCCGCGGCGCGCGCGGATCAAGGCACCGGAGACGCGGCCTCGCGCATGCAAGAGCCGCACGACGCGCGCGCCGCTCACGATGCGCGCGCCGCTCGCCACCGCACGCGGCAACAGCGAGCGGCTCATGCCGCGCTTGGCGCCCGTGGGGCAGCCGTAGCCGCAGCTGTTCGTCCCTTGGCACCCGGGAGCCGCGCGCGGCACCTCGAAGGCGCCGAGCCCCAAGGCGCGCGCCCCCGCGTCGAAGGCGCGCGTACTGGGCGGCCAAGGCGCCTGACTGAGCCCGACCCCCAACATCTCCTCGGCCCAATCAAAGTGCGGCCCGAGCTCCTGCTCGGTCGCTCCCAGGCCATAGCGGCTCTTCCAGCGCAGCAGGGCCTCGGGCGGTGTGCGGTGCCAGAAGCCGCTGTTGATCTCGGTGCTGCCGCCGACGCAGCAGCCCTCCACGTAGCCGATCGGCACGCGCCCCATCACCGGTGTCATCCCACGGCGCCGGTAGAGCCGACGCATCGCCTCGGGGGCGGGCTGCCCGTAGTCACTGAGCTCGAAGGCGCCGCCCTCCTCCAGCACCACCACCTGGTAGCCACGCGAGGCCAGCTCCAGCGCCACCACCGAGCCGCCCGCCCCGGAGCCGATCACCAGCACCTCCACCTGATCCAGGTCAGTCGCGCTGACCTCAGCGGCCGATCCATGAGCTTGACTCATCGCGGCGCGCTCCGCGGCTGAACGTCAGCTATACTGACATCATAAGCCAATGAAGCGGACTGTAAAGACTCCGCGCTCCACGACCGAACGTCAGCCATGTTGACCTTTTGAAGTCAATGAAGCTGACTGTATCAGCGCTGCGCCCTGCGGCGCGCTGGGCAGGAGCGCTGCGCGCAGCCTCGGGTGCTCATAGTAAGCGAGCACCGCGGTCGCGCGCGGCGCGCGCATCAGCTGACGGAGGAGCCCCACCCGCCCGTAGGCGAAGCCGCTCACCCAACGCGCGCGCTGAGCCGAGGTGAGGCGCGTGAGGGGGCGCCCGAAGCGGAGCCAGGTCAAGGCACGGAAGCCCCCAAAGCCGAGCGCGAACAATATCCGCAGCCGGAGCGGCAGCGCCAAGAGCTGGGCGGCGGTGAAGCGCGCCGCAGAGGGGAGCGCCTCGGCGCGCGCGGCGTCGCCCTCGGTTCCGTGTGGAATCAATCCGTCACACAGCGCCAGTAAGGTGGGCGTGCTCTCGGGATCTGGCAGCGCGCCCGGCGCGTCGAGGGGGCCATCGAACAAGCCGCCGGGCGTGGCCCGGCGCTGATCACGCACCGCCTGGCTCAGCTGCACGCCGTACCCGAGCAAGATCCCGAGGCCCCACAGCGTGATCGGCACGTAGAAGCCGAGGTGGACCAGCGCGGCGTAGCTCAGGCCGCGCGCCTCGGCGACGCCCACGGCGGCCAGCGCTTGCATGCAAAAGTAGTGGAAGGGCCCGATGAAGCCGGGGCTAGACGGCACCAAGATCCCGAGGTTGGTGACGGTCATCGCGAGCAGCGCCACGCGCGGATCCGGCGCCATGCCGAGCGCTGGCAGCAGGCACAGGAACAGCCCCGCCTCACACAGCCAGGTGAGCACGCTGAGCCCCAAGATCGGCAACGCCGCCCCAGGCTGCCCTAGGTGCGCCACGCCGCGGAGCGCGGAGTCCACCTGGCGCACCGCGGCGTCATGTATCCGCGAGGAAACATTCTGGGTCAGGCGGCTGGTCCAGCGCAAGAGGAGGCTCGGCGCCAAGACGGCGGCCAGCACCACCAAGAGCGCCGTCGTGAACAGCGCCGCGCCTAGGCCGAGCGTCGCCTCGAGCCACTCGGGGCGCACCCCGGGCAACGCCGCCAGCGCCAGCAAGAGCAGGCCGAGCATCACCAAGCCGTCGAGCACCCGCTCCAGGAAGGTGAGGCTCAGGCCCTGCACGAAGGGCAGCCCGCTTCGCTCCGCCAACATCCCGGCGCGAGCCAGCTCACCGAGCCGCGCGGGCAGCAGGTTGTTCACGGCGTAGCCGAGCACCACCACGTGGGTCGCGGTGAGCCACGAGAGCCGCGCCTCGCCGCTCACCAGGCGCTGACAGCGCAGCCCCCGCACCAGGTGCCCCAGGAGGTAGCAGAGCACGGCGAGCGGTAGCCAGGGCCAGAGCTGAGCCTCACTGAGCGTGCGCTCCAGGTCGCTCAGCGTGATCCGTCGCGACGCCAGGTAGAGGAAGCCGGCGCTCGAGGCGAGCCCCAAGAGGAGCGTCAGCCCTCGCGCGAGCGCTGAGCGGCTGGTGGGCTCCACCGCTGTCATGAGCCGCGCGGCTTCGGGAGCAGGCCTTGCTCCACGCAGTACAGCAGGCTCTGGCGCATGCCTTCGCGCAGGCTCACCGTGGGCTCGTAGCCGAGCTCGCGCCGCGCCCGCGTGACGCTCACCGCGATGTGCTTGTTCATCTCCCCAAGCACGTGCAGCTTCTGCTGGTAGACGCCGAGCGCTTGAAGCCCGCGATCGGCGAGGGTCGCCAGCTCCCCCGCCACGTGCGGCAGCCTGAGGCGGCGCGGCGACACCTGATAGCCTAGCTCAGTCTCCATCAGCTCGGCGACGGTGTCGATGATCTGGTTCATGGTGTAGGCCTCGGCGTCGGCGATCCAATAGACCCCGCCGCGCGCGCGCTCGACGCGCGCCGCGCGCAGAACGCCCTGACACAGGTTGTCGATGTACACCATCGAGCGGCGGTTCTCCCCAGAGCCGACGATCGGCGCGCGGCCCTCGCGGATCATCTTGAAGAACAGCGTCTGCCGCGCCGGCTGGTACGGCCCGTAAAACCAAGGTGGCCTGACGATCACGGTCTCGAGCGTGCCGGCCTCCTCGATCGAGCGCACCGCGCGCTCCATCGCCATCTTCGACGCTCCGTAGCCGAGGTAGGGGTTGAACGGCGCGTCCTCATCGAAGCGGTGCTCAGCGTTCGGGTTGCAGCCGACCGGGGAGTTCGAAGAGATCACCACCGCGCGGCGCACCCCCTGCTCCGCGGCCTCCTTCAAGAGCGCCGCCGTCGCCAGGTGATTGACGCGATCGAAGTCACGCACGCGGCGTGGGTGGATCACCCCGGCCGCGTGGATCAGCAGCGCTCCCTCGGCGCCCTTCAAGAGCGCTTGACGCGTCTCGGCGCGCTCGAGATCGCCGTGGACGACGAGCGCCTGGGCCGGGGCGCTCGGCGTGGCCTGAGCGCGGTCCGCGGCGTGGTACAAGAGCCGCAGCTCGCTGAGCTCGGTCGGCTGCTCAAAGGGGGGGACGCCGCTCAGGCCGGCGGTGAGCGCGTCCACCAGGCGCCGCCCGAGCCAGCCGCCGGCACCCGTCAGGATCACCTTCGAAGGGAGCGCGCTGAGCTCAGGGCCCAGCTTGGGCAGCTTCACGGCCGACATGTGAGCGGAGCATGTCCAAGCGCACCTGCCGAGTAAACCGTTTCTCGTCCTGGCCGAGGGCGGTGCGAGCAAGTAGGCTTGCGAGCGTCATGTACGGCAGCGCGCGCGCTTGGGTGGGCTCACTTGAGCCAAGATCGGAGGCCTCATGGTGAGTCATGCGCCCAACCTGGGCGTGGTCGCGGCGCCCACGCGGCCTCCGGCGCAGTTCCGGCGCGAGGTGGGGGAGTTCTTGCTGGTGGGCGGCGCCACCTGGCTGCTGTTCCCCATCTGCTGGCTGCTTGAGCGCTGGCTCGGGATGGACGCCGCCATCTACCAGATGAGCTTCATCGCCTTCTATGCGGCCTTCGTCATCAACGACCCGCACTTCGGGGTGACCTACCTGCTCTTTTACCGCAACATCAAGCAGCGCGCGTTCGGCAGCGAGCACGGGCTGGCGCAGCGCGTCCGTTATCTGGTGGGCGGCTTCGTGGTGCCCGTGGTGCTGCTCACGTGGGCTGCCTGGGCGCTCACTACGCCCTCCGTCAGGGCCATTGGCTTGATGGTGCAGCTGATGTTCCTGCTGGTCGGCTGGCACTACGTGAAG
>CAYQAC010000195.1:0-9183 GCA_964415255.1 uncultured Polyangiaceae bacterium
TGAGGAGCTGGTGCTTGAGCGCTCCTATCACCTGGCCACCATGGATCTCGATCGGGAGCTGCTCGTGGAGCGGCTCGCGGCCTTCGCCGAACGCGCGGCGAATGAGCGCTGGTCCAAGGCCACGGAAGCCGCCAGCCCTTGACCAGCGTTGCGTGGTACCGGCCGGCGCACTAGAGAGGCCCTATGACGCGTGAGCCGGGAGCCGGCACTTCGCTCGAGGCGCCCGGCCCCGAGCTCGACACCGAAGCGCCAGGCTCAGGCCCCAGGTCAGCGCCCCTTGAAGCGACCCTTGAGCCCGCCGGCTCCGAAGCGCCTGAGGAGGGCGCGCCGGCGAGTGAGCCACCAGAGCTCGACCCAGCGGCGCGTAAGCGCCGCCGCTTGCACCTCACCCTGCTGCTCGGCGGCATGGTGGCGGTGGGCATCATGGGCACGCTGGGCACGGCGCTGAGCCCCAAGCTGCTCGCGAACTACCCGCTGCTCCTCATCGCCTTGGCTCCGGGCATGCCGAACCTCATCACCGTGGCGCCGGCGACGGAGCTCGCGCCGTTCCTCACGGTGGCGGTGCTGCGGCTCTTGCTCGCAGATCCGCTCTATTTCGCGCTCGGTCGCTGGTTCCACAAGGACGCGGTGGCGTGGGCTGAGCGCCGCGCGGGGCGCTTCGGCGCCACCATCCGTGAGCTGGAGGAGGCCTTCTCACGCTGGGGCTCGCCGCTGGTGCTCATTTTTCCGTATGGAATTGTGTGCTTGCTGGCCGGCGCCTCGAAGATGACGAACGCCCGCTTCTGGACCTTGAACGTCATCGGCACCCTCGGCACCGCGCTGGTGGTGCGCCTGTTCGGCGAGTCGCTGTCCGCGCCCATCGCGCGCCTCACGGGCTGGGTGGATGGCAACTCCACCTGGCTCACCTACGTCATCGTCGGGATCATCGTGGTGAGCTACGTGGTGCGGCGCCTCGGCGGCAAGCAGCCGTCTCAGGGCATCGATCAGGAGATCGATCTAGACTCACGCCGCTAGTCCGCGCTGAGCGTTTCTTTTTGGGGGTTGGACGGCACCGCGCCGTCCCCCGCCGCCCCGCAGCGCCGCGCGCCGGAGGGTGGCTCTCGCGAGCCCGAGTTAGTCAGCCAAGCTCACCTTAACGTGCTTCGCGGGTCACCTCACGCCGTGCGTCCCCCGCCCAGGCGGAGCAGCTCCATCATGGCGAGCGCCGTACCCAGGCGGGCGCCGGCGCGCCCTGGGAGCCCGGTGTCGTGCGGCGTGAGGCCCTCCAGCGCCACCAGCTGCTCGATCGTCCCGCGGCCCTTGCCGCGCCGGAGGTTGCAGTAGGCGGCCTTGAGCAGCACGAAGGACACTTCATCAGTGACGCTGTCTAAAGGCACCTCATCCACAGCGCCGTCGAGGCGCAGCTCATCAGGGATACTGTCTACGCGCAGTGCGTCAGTGTCACTGACTGATGGCGCCTCCAGCTCGCCGTTGTCCCGGAGGAGGTGCGGCTTCACACCCGGGGCGCCGCGGAGGCGCGCCTCCGCCTCGCGCAGCACGTCCCAGGTGGACTGGTTCCAGGTGGCGACGCGATCTGCCGGGTGGAGGAAGCGCCGCCAAGCGCTGAGCGCCTCGTAGAGCGTCGGCGCGGCCTCAAGCGCCGCGCGGCTGAGCCCCAGGTGCCGCAGGTGCTGATCGCTCACCGGCTGCTCTGGCCGCACCAGGGTGGCGAAGCGCTCCCCAGTGGCCGGGCGCATCGCCACCCAGTAGATGAGCTGGCTCTTCACGGGCACAGCGCCCGCCTCCAGCATGAACCGCGGCTCGGCCGAGGACTCCCCGCACGCCACCACCAGGCGCTCGTAGTCCTCCGTGAGCACGCTCGGCACCGCGCGGCTCGGCCGCGGCGCCCGGGGTCGATGCGCGCGCCCGCGCCGCACCTTCGCGTGCTCCACCTGGTCGTCGATCATCTGATCGAAGCGCGCGAGCAGCCGCTCCGCGCCTGGCGTCTCTGGCTCGAGCAGCTGGAGCGCCTCAAGGATCGCCTCTAGGGTAGAGATGTAGTCAGCCCGCGGCTCTTTACGGATCCGGTAGCGGCTCGGCGCCGCTGGGTCCAAGCGGTAGTGAGGCAGCGCGGCGAGCCACGGGGTGTCGCGGTACAGCGCGCGCGCTTGGTACCAGGTGCCGTCCAGCACCACCAGCTGCTCGGGCCGCTCGCTGGGCGTCAGCGTGGCGAGGTCGCGCGCGCCTTCGCTCGGGTAGAGCAGGCCCGCGCGCGGGCCTAGGTTCAGGCGCTCCCCTTCGAAGCGCGGCGCGCCCTCATAGCCGAAGGCGCGCTCAGGCCAGCACACCTGGCGCCTCACCCGGCGGAGCCCTAGCTCCGCGAGCCGCGCGGTGCCGATGGGGTGGAAGCGCTCGCGCGGGTGCTGCAAAATGATGATTTCCGTGCGGTTATTTATCGGCTCCAGATCCTGGCACAGGCACAGCTGAGCCGGCTTGTGGCAGCGGTAGCAGCGCTCGCGCGCGGCGCGGACCTCAGGCTCAGCCACCATCACCGCACGATGAGCTGGGTGGCCGGCTCTTCGCTCGGGCGCCAGCGGACGCCGTGCCAGCCCTCAGGCAGCGCCGGCTCCGTGAAGTCGAACAGCCATTTACCGTCGATGGGGGACAGGTTCACGCAGCCAGCGCTCATGCGCTCGCCCCAGCGGTCGTGCCAGTAGGCGCCGTGCAGCGCGTGGGGGCCGCTGAAGTTCTGCGCCCAGGGGACGTCCGAGTGGATGAACTCGCCGGGCGCCTCCATGGTGGCCGTCGCGAATTTACCGGTGATCTTGAAGCTCCCAGTGGGGGTGGCCGCGGTGTCGATGGCGGGCACGCCAGGCGTCGGCGTGCCGCCGCGGCCGGGCGAGATGAGGGTGATGTACACCACCCGGGTGCCCTCATAGGCCACCAGCCAGCCCTGCCACACATTCGTCTCTACCCAGGTGGCGCGCCCCTTCGGGGCGAGGCCGGTTTCGTCAGGCTGACCGACCGCCGCGCCCCAGGGCGTCTCCGTGCGGATCTCTGGGAGCACCGCGTCCGCCTGCTTCAGCCAGCCGCCGCCTTGGACCTCAAGGTAGCTGGCGCCGCCCGCCTCACGCCGCTGCCCCGTGAGCTCCACCCAGGAGAGCCGCGTGAACACTCGCCCTTCAGCGGGCTCAAAGCCGTCCCCCGCTGGTTGGTAACGTGGCCTGTCTTCCTTCCGGAAGAAGGCGACGCGCGGCGGCGCGCCGCCTTGGAGCCGCAAGTCTTCGCCCACCCGGATCCCACGGAAGTTAATCTTCGGGTAGGGCACCACGCGCGTCTTCGGCACCCACATCAGATCCGCGGTGAGCAAGAGCGGCGCATCCTCGAAGGCCGCCTCCGCGCTGTAGGCGACGGTGGACAGCGGCAGCAGCCGATTCCGCGGCTCGTTCAAGGTGGAGGGGTAAGCGCCGAGGTCCATCGGCGCCGCCGTGGGCAGGCTCAAGTCCACGCCCTGGAGCCGCTCGTCATGCTCACGCTGCTTGGCGCTCTGGCCCTCCTCCGTCGCCTCGCCGCGGGCGCGCATGAGCGCGGCCTCGTGCTCCGGTAGATCCCACTCGCGGCGTCGCCGCTCGGCGCGGGTGGGGGGCGCCTTGTACTTCTGGAGCCCGCGGCTCTCGCCGTACTGGTGCGGCCACGGCGTGTCGGTGCGCGGCGCGTAGGGCAAGGTCGCTTGGAGCGCTGGGTCGTCACGGTCCAGCGTCGCGCTGCCCCCGTCCACGCACACGTAGCCGAACGGCTCCACGGCGTACCACAGGCTGTTGTTCTCTGGCCCGGGGCAGCCCGGGCCGATCGCTGGCTCCGCCTCGCGCAGCTTCGCGCTGCCGCCCAGCCACAGGAAGCCGACCCAGCCGTTCGGGTTCGGTTGAGGGCGCACCCACACGAAGCGCGACTTGGCGTACACGCGCGGCCCATCCTGCGGCAGCTCAGGGCGTGGCGGCTCGCTCGGCTTCGCTTCACCCATGCCCACGGTGGTGCCCATGGTGCCGCAGCCGCCGGCGCCGAGCGCCTCGCCCTCAGCGTCAGCGCCGCTGTCCATCCGCGGCGCGGCCATCGCGCCCGCGCCCTCCGCGGGGGCGCCGCCCGTGGCGGGCCGCTCTTGCTCCGCCTGGTTGGGGGTGCCAGCGCAGGCCACGAGCGGCGCCACGAAGGAGCCGAGCAGGAGCAGGCGCGCGCGTCGCATCGGCGCTGACGCTAGCACGGCGCGCTCGGCGCTGCGTGCGGCTGGGGATGGCGCGGTGCCGTCTAACCCCCAAAAGAACCAACACCAGACGCCTCATCCAGGGATTGCGCGGCGCCTTGGACCGCACTAGGTGCTGGCCATGAGTCGAGCCATTTTGGAGGAGGGGCGTATTCACCCGGCGATCCGCGAGCGCATCGCGACGAACCACCGAGACATCGTGGAGGAGGTGGAGCGCGCGGTCTCAGCGCACGACGTGGTGGTGGTGGGGATGAAGCAGAACCCCGTCCCTCGCAAGGCGCGGGCGCTGCTTGAGAGCGAGGGCGTCGCCTTCGAGTACCTTGAGTATGGGAGCTACCTGAACACCTGGCGGCGCCGCAACGCGCTCAAGATGTGGTCAGGTTGGCCTACCTTCCCGATGATCTTCGTCAAGGGGCAGCTGATCGGCGGCTTCGAAGATCTGCAGGCGCTGGTGAGCTCAGGCGCGCTGCGTGAGCTGCTCGGCGAGCGCTGAGTGTCGCGCCGCCGGGCGGAGCCCGCGGAGCTATCGGGCGCGGCCGCCTCAGCGGAGCCGTTGAAGCGCGTCGCAGCGGCGCGGCGCGTTCCGATCGCCTTCGCCCCGCCGCCTGCCAGCGAGGCGGAGCTAGTCAGTCGAGCTGAGCAACTCGCGGGGGAGACGCTCGGCGCGCTCGCGGCGCGGGTGGGCGCTACGGCGCCGGCAGATCTCAGGCGGCACAAGGGCTTCACCGGGCAGCTGATGGAGCGCCTGCTCGGGGCCACCGGGGGCTCGCGCGCCGTCGCGGATTTTCCAGACCTCGGCGTGGAGCTGAAGACCTTGCCGGTGGACGCGCGGGGGGTGCCAGCTGAGTCCACCTTCGTGACCAGCATCCCGCTCGGGGAGATCGGCGACGTGGAGTTTGAGCAGTCGCGCGTGGTGCGTAAGCTCTCACGGGTGCTGTGGGTGCCGGTGGAGGGCACGCGCGCGCTGCCGGTGGCGGAGCGGCGCGTGGGGACGCCGCTCATCTGGAGCCCGAGCGCGGAGGAGCTCAGCGTGCTGCGGAGCGACTGGGAGTCGCTCTGCCTGCTGATCGCCGCGGGGCAGGTGGAGTCGGTCACGGGGCACCTGGGGCGCTACCTTCAGGTGCGCCCCAAGGCGCGCGATGGCAGCGCGCGGCGCGTGGCTTACGACGAAGACGGCGCGCGCCTGCTGGCGAATCCGCGCGGTTTTTACCTGCGAGCGCGCTTCACGCAGCAGATCTTAGCGCAGCATTTCCGCTTGGGTTGAGCCCGCACGGCGGGTGCTGACCCCAGCGTGAGCCGCTGAGGCGCGCTCAGGCGGGGGCTTGTGCCAAGGGAGGTGCGTCAAAGCGGCCGCAGGAGCCGAAGGCGAGCGTCAGCGCGCGGCGCCGCACGGGCGCGGTGCTTGGTGCTAGAATGAGCCGGCTTGGCGAACATCGGCTACATCCAAGTGGTAAGGCACTGTAACCACTTCTGTGGCTTCTGCTCCAACCCCACCACGCCCTACACCCACACCTTCGAGAGCATGAAGGTGCTGGTGGATGATTTCGTCAGCCGGGATTACTTTGGCGTGATCTTGACGGGCGGCGAGCCCACGCTGCACCCGGAGCTGCCGCGCATCTGCGCCTACGCGCGTGACCAGGGGCTGCACGTCCGCATGATCACCAACGGCTCGCGCTTGGCGGATCCTGAGTTCGCGCGCGAGATGGCCGAGGCGGGGCTCCAGCTGGTGCACGTGTCCGTGTACAGCACGCGGCCCGAGGTGGAGGCCGCGCTGCGCGGCATGCAGGGCAGCCTGCCCAAGGCCTTCGCCGCCGTGAAGAACGCGCACGAGCACGGCGTGGAGGTGAACATCAACTGCGTGATCAACAAGCTCAACGCAGATCACCTCCACGAGACCATCGAGTATTGGCTAGAGCACCACCCGTACATCCGGCACTTCGTCTGGAATAACCTGGACCCTTCCATGGGGCGGGCGGAGGTGAACCAAGCGGAGTTCACGCCGCGCCTGGCGGATTTTGAGGTGAGCCTGTTCCGCGCGCTGAGCCTGCTCTACAAGAGCGGGCGTACATTCCGTGTGGAAAAGGTGCCGCTGTGCTACATGACGGAGTTCGCCTGGGCCAGCACAGAGACGCGGAAGATCGTGAAGGGGGAGGAGCGCATCGTGCACTTCCTCGATCAAAAGCAGACCGTGCGCCAGACAGACTGGGAGCACATCTACGCTGAGGGCTGCTCGCACTGCTCGCTCCGCACCATCTGCGGTGGCCTGTTCGATCGCGGCAATGGCTACGACCCAGCGGAGCTCGCGCCGGTGTTCGTGGATCGCGACGCCATCGTGCTGCGTGTCCTCAAGGATGAGACGGATCCGAGCTACCGGTTTAAGTCGCTCGCGGCGTGGCGCACCGACTTCGAGCAGCGCTGCCAAGAGACGCTCGAGGGGCGCGCAGACAAGCGCCCCCCAGGCGCGGAGGAGCCGAGCCGTGAGGACAGCGGCCCTGGGGTGATGGCGCGCTTCTCTTTGAACGGCGGGCCGGCCGTGGGTCAGATCACGCCAGAAGGTCAGCGGCTGTACGAGGCCAAGCGCCGCGCTGAAGCGAAGAAGGCGGACCGCCTCGGCGTGCGCCTGGAGCGCGCCGAGCTGGAAGACGAGTGAGGGTCCGCTCAGGCGGTCCACACGGATGGGGGGTTGGGGGTTAGACGGCACCGCAGCAGGGCGGTGCCGTGAGCATCGTCAGCGTAGGCCAACTGGCCAGACCAGTCGCCTGCGGTGAGCGCGTGCGTGCGCCTGCTGGTGGCGCGTGGTAGTCGAGGCCTGCTCTCACGCGCTCAAGGTTCCCAGGAATTTCCACGGGGAATCATTTGGCGCTGAGCGCTCCTTGCCACCTCCAAGCTGGCGCTGGCCTTTGGCCTGCTCGTCGTCGTGAGGTGGCCTTACTTTCGAGGTGCTCAGGCGATGGCGAACTACTTCAGCGACAACCAGGATCTCCAGTACTACTTCGAGCGCGGCGTGGATTGGCGGCGGCTCGCGGGGCTCGTGGAGCAGGGTTTTCGCCTGCCGGAGGGGCACGCCTCTGCGGAGGAGGCGGTCGAGTTCTACCGTGAGGTGGCGAGCGTGGTGGGGGAGGTCGCGGCCACGCTGATCGAGCCGCGCGCGGCGGCGATTGACGCTCAGGGGATGCAGCTCGTCGGTGGGGAGGTGGCGGCGCCGCCCGAGCACGATGAGATTTTTAGTCAGCTAGGCGAACTGGGCCTCCACGGCCTGGTCATCCCGCGTGAGCTGGGCGGCCAGAACGCGCCGGCGCTCCTCTACTTCATGAACGGCGAGCTCTTGAGCCGCGCGGACACCAGCGTGATGACGCACCACGGGTTCCACGGCGGCATCGCGATGATCTTGTACCTCTTGAGCTTGGCGGAGGGCACCACGCGTTTCGACCCGGAGACGGGCCTGGTCACGGAGACGCGTTTCCCCGAGGAAATGGCTGAGGTCGCGCGCGGTGAGGCCTGGGGCTGCATGGACATCACCGAGCCCGACGCCGGCAGCGACATGGCGGCGCTCAGCGCCTACGCCGAGCAGGACGAGGACGGGCGCTGGTACGTGACCGGCCAGAAGATCTTCATCACCTCCGGTCACGGGAAGTATCACTTCGTGATCGCCCGCACGGATCGCGACCCGAAGAGCGGGCTGAATGGGCTCGGCATGTTCCTGGTGCGCGCCTATGAGGATGAGGCGTCCGGCCGCCGCCGGGTGGTGACCATCGATCGCCTGGAGGAGAAGCTCGGTCATCATGGCTCGGCCACCGCCAGCCTGAGTTTTGAGCGGGCGCCGGCCGAGCTGATCGGCGCGCCGGGGGAGGGCTTCCGCTACATGCTGGTGCTCATGAACAACGCCCGCGTGAGCGTCGGCTTCGAGAGCCTGGGCCTGATGGAGGCGGCCTACCGCCGCGCGGCGGCGTACGCCGCGGGTCGCGTATCTATGGGGAAAACCATCGATCGTCACGAGATGATCGCGGACATGCTGGACGAGATGCGCACGGACATCCAAGCGCTCCGCGCGCTGGCCGTCACCGCGGCGCTCCACGAGGAGCTGGCGATGCGGCTCGGGCGCATCGCCCCGCTCACCACGGAGGACGAGGTGGAGCAGCAGCGGCTGCGCCGCGAAGGCCAGCAGCACCAGCGGGAGGCGCGGCGGCTGACGCCGCTGCTCAAGTACCTGGCGGCAGAGAAGGCGGTGGAGCACGCGCGGCGCGCGATGCAGATCCACGGCGGCAACGGCTACATCGTGGAGTACGGCGTGGAGCGGCTCCTGCGCGACGCGCTGGTCTTGCCCATCTACGAGGGCACCAGCCAAATTCAGGCGCTGATGGCCATGCGCGACACCTTGATGGCCATCATCAAGAGCCCGCAGGATTTTGTGCGCAAAATGGCGGAGGCGCGCTGGCGCGCGCTCTCCTCACGCGATCCGCTCGCGCGCCGGGTGGCGCGCCTGAGCCTGCTGGTGCGCGGCGCGGAGCAGCACCTGGTGGCGCGCACCGCGGGCGCGAAGTTCCGTGAGCTGGTGTCGCGCCCCGTCTCCGAGTGGTCAGCGGCACTGTCGAGTGGTTGGGATCCCAAGCGCGACTTCCGCTTCGCGATGCTCCACGCGGAGCGCTTGTGTCAGCTGCTGGCGGACGAAGCCATCTTGGAGATTTTGCTAGGGCAGGCTGGGCGCCACCCCGAGCGCGCGGAGCTCTTGGAGCGCGCGCTCACGCGCGCGGAGCCCCGCATGCGCAGCCTGCACGACGTCATCACCACCACCGGCGCCCGGCTCATCGAGCAGCTCTCCGGCACCGAAGACCTCGACCCAGCCGTCGCCGCCACGGCGTGAGCTTCATCCACGACGACCCCGAGTTTGCGACGCTCCTCCAACTCGTCACCGACGAGACGCGCATCGATCCTTCTGCGTCCCAGGG
>CAYQAC010000196.1:0-9078 GCA_964415255.1 uncultured Polyangiaceae bacterium
AGCGACGCTGCTTGGGTGCGGCAGCTGTTCGCCGACGCCATGCGTCGCCCCATCGTCGCCGCGGGCAGCCGCGAGGCGACCAGCCTCGGCGCCGCGGTGTTGGCCGCGGTGGGCGCCGGCGTGTTCCCCTCGGCGGCGGCTGCCACGCGCGCCCTCACGAGCCGCGGCGAGCGGCACGAGCCCGGCGCCCAGGCGCCCGCCTACGACGCGCTGTTCGCCATTTACCGTGAGCTGTTCCCGAGCCTCCAAGGCGCGCTCCAGGCGCTCGCGCGCCTCACCCCAGAGCGCTGAACCCAATGGTGAGCGTGCCTGACGACTCTCCATTCCGCCCGGAGCGCTCGGCGTGGCTCTGGTGGCCGACCGGCGCGCTGCGCTACCGCGTCCACGCGCGGCTCTACGCGGTGGCCACGGGGCTGCGGCTCACCTTGCCTGACGCGATGGCACCTGATTGGCTCGGCGTGTCGCTGCTGCATTGGCTCGGCGCTGCGGTGTTGTTCTTCACGGGCGGCGCGCTCGGCTGGGCGCTGTGCCTTCTGGCGGTGGTGCTCGAGGTGCTGTTTCACAGCGACCAGCTCACGCAGTCCACCTACTTTGGCTTGGTGGCCTTGTCAGCTTGCCTGTGTTTCATCGGGAGCAAGGCAGGGCGCGCCGCGCGGCTCGAGCAGGATTTAGCGGCGGCGGTGCGCACGCTGACGCTCGGGGTGTACCTGCTCGCCGGCTTCCATAAGATCAACCGCGATTTTTTGGATCCGAGCGTGAGCTGCGCCAGCCTGGGCCTCACGGCGCTGTCGGAGCATTATGGGGTCGGTGCCATTGAGCGCCTCTCCGGCGCCAGCGCCTGGCCGGCGGTGTTCATCGCGGTGGAGCTCTTGTTGGTGGCGCTGGCGGTGCTGCGCCCGGCGCACGCGGCGCTGTTCGCCGTGCTCATGCACGTGCCGCTCACCGTGCTGTTCGACTCAGGCTTCGTCTTCACCATGGCCTCCGGCTGGGTGTGCTTGCTCACGGAGGCGGAGCTGCGTCACCTGGGGCGCACCTTGAAGCGCTCCTGGCGCCTCATCATCGCGCTCGCGGCGCCGCCGGCGGTGTTCAGCCTGCTCATCGCCCCTCACGACCGCTGGCACACAGATCCTGATTGGTGCGTGAAGGAGGGCGTGATGTGGGCGCTGGTGACGTGGCTCGGGCTCGCGTGGCTGCGGCGCCGCGAGGCGGTGGGCGCAGCGCAAGCTACGGTGAGTGAGGTTCAGGGTGCGGACGGCCCTGAAGCAGCGCGCCGTCACGCGGCGGGCGACGCCTACGGCTGGTTCGGCGCCTTCCGCGAGCTACGGCGTCCGCAGGCGCGCTACTGGGCGGGCCTCGCGGCAGCGGCCTGGTTCACCCTCGGCGCCACGCCTTACCTGGGCGTCAACATGCAGCACGCCGGCGCCATGCTGAGCAACCTCCGGGTGGACCCTGGCTGCTACAACCACCTGCTGGTGCCTGAATCCGTGCGGCTCCATGACTCGACAGTAAAACTGACCCAAATCACCCTGCGCACCCCGGGCGCCGCTCCCCCAGCGGGCGCCACGGAGCGCGTCTACAACAGCGAGACGCTGCCGCTCGCCGCGCGGCGCTGGTGTCAGCTGAGCCCCGCCGGCGTCCGCCTGGAGGGCGAGCGCCACGGCGCGCCCTTCACGCTTGAGGACGTTTGCGCCGAGGGTGCCCTCCCCGAGTCCCCCCTGCCGCGCCTGCGCCGCTTCCAGTGGAACCTGGAGCAGCAATGCCCCCAGCGCTGCATTCACTAGGCCTACTTCTCTACACTCAGCGCACTCAGGCGCACTCAGAGCACTCGGAGCACTCAACGAACCTACTTTTCCATACTGAAACGCACTGAGTAGCTGAGCACCGTGGGGCCCTTGGCGGGGCGCTGGAACTCCACGGACTCGAAGGTGCGGATCACGCAGTCGCGGAATGGCTGGCCGCGCATCGAGGTGCGCGGCTGGGAGACAGTGGCCTTGCCGCCGTTTCGGCCCACTCGCAGATCCACCCCGAACACGCCACCCTTGGCAGGATCTTCCACCAGCTTGTAGCAGCGGCGAAGATCATCAAAGCGCTGCTCGAGGGCGGCGCGGAACGGCGCCTTCTCTTCCTCTGTATTGGTGCCGCCGCCGATGTGGAAGCCAATGTTCTTCACCACCACCTCGGGCAGGCTCTCCACCTCGGCGGGCGGCGGCGCCGGGGGCTCTGGCTGGGGCGCGCTCGCGGCCGCGCTTGGGGTCGCTGCGGCGGCCCCGGCTCCGACCTCGGGGGCACCTGGCGCCTCGCTCGTGGAGTCGCTCGCCTCGCCGCCCGCCGCTGCTTCAGAGCCAGTCAGTGCACCTGACGAAGGCGCGCCGCCGGGTGACGCCATCACCACCTGGACGTCGGTGATGTGCCGCGCGCGGAGCGCTGCGAGCGCCTGCACCAGCTCCGCCAAGCTCGCGCCTGGCGCGAGCTCAAGGCGCGCCGCGCGCACCGAGCGGCTGGCGAGCTCCTCCGCCACCGCCTGGGCAGAGACGACGCGCGCGCCGCCCAGCGTGTAGCCCTCGGGCCCGAGCGCCACCACCTCCACAGGGCCCGCGCTCACCGGAGCCTCCGCGCCGCCTTCACCCCGCGCGGCGCACCCGAGCGCCATGAACAAGGCGCTCAGCGTCAGCAGGCGCGCACCCAACCCCCAACCCCAAAACCCTCGAACCACCTTCATGGCGCGTCGGTATACCACCCACGCCGCCCGCCCGCCGCGCGCCCCACCACGGATCATCGCGCTGGTTGCTCCGCGGCGCCCGCCCGTGGCACAAATTGGGGGTGCGGTGCGCTTGGCTCCTGCTGCTCCCCTGCCTCGGCTGCGCCCGCGCCGAGCAGGCGCCCGGACCCGCGGCGAGCGCCACCTCCACCACCAGCCCGGCCCCCCAGCCGCCCAAGCCGGCGCCCACCGCCGCGAGCGCTGAGCCCACCGCGGACGCGCCCCCAACTGGGTCCCACGCGGGCGCGGCGCCCGCGGAGGAGTTCGAGCTGCCGCCTGGCTGGGTCCTGGATGAACTGGCTGACGTGGCCCCCGCTGGGCCCGCCACCCCCACCTTGAGCGGCCTGATCGTCATTTCACGTGACAATCGCGCCCACTTCGCGGCCTACACCCCGCGCGCCCCAGCGGAGCCTCCGGGGAGCACCCAGATCGCCCCCCTCAACCTGGCCGCCGCCGACCTGGTGGCGATGCGGCGCGGCCCCGCCGTGTTAGGCACCCATGCTTACTGGATCGCCGGGCGCCAGCTCTTGCGCCGCGCGCTCAAGGGCGGCGAGCTCGAGGTGTTGGCTGAAGACGCGCGCCACAGCACGCGGGTGGCCACGCCGCCAAACCTCGCCCGCGGCGAGCCGGCGATGGTCGCCTACATCGCCGGCGAGGAGACGCTTAAGGCGCGGCTGTGGGTGGAGGGCGAAGGCAGCTCCACCCTGAGCGAGGACGCCGCCAGCGCCATCAGCGTCGCGCTCACGCGCACGTCGAGCGGCCTGGTGGCGCTGTCGCTCGACGCGCGCAGCAGCATGACCTCGCTGCACGCGCGCCCGCTGAGCGTGAAGGCGCGGCGCCCAGCGCTGGGAGACGACGTGGTGGTGTGGGTGGGCGGACCGGCCGATCCACTGACCGAGATCGTCGCGGGCGAATCGGGTGGTCAGCGCCTCGGCTTCGTGGCGGTGTCGCGCACCACGACTGAGTTTGGGCTCGCGACGTTTCAGCTCGGGGACCGCCTGCGCGCCAGCGCCGACGTGAGCTGGCTCACCTACCCAAACGGGATCGACCCAGCGCCGGTCGCCAGCGCCACCGTGTGCAAGACGAGCGTGGTGCTGTTCGCGCACCCCGCCTCGAGTGAGCCGCGCGCGCTGCAAGAGCTCTCGCTCGGCGTGGTGGACCAAGGGCGCGTCACCCGCGCGGCGATCATCGCGCGCTCGCGCGCCTTCGCCAACGTGTCGCTCGCCGGCGGCCCGCGAGGTGGGCTCTTCGCCTACACCGCCGACCACCGCACCTGGGCGCGCGCCATCCGCTGCCGCTGACCCACCTGAGGCGAGCGGCTACACCTGCTCGCGATTCTGATCTATGAGGCGCGACCCCTCGAGCTCATCGAGCCAGGACACGGTGCGCTCAGCTCCTGAGCGCCCTCCCCGAAGCGAGCCCCATGCCCAAGCAAAACACGGCGTCCAAGCGCACCCAGGCGCAGCCAACGAAGCGCGACGCTGAACCGAAGCACGCAGCCAAGCGCACCCAGGCGCAGCCAACGAAGCAGCCCAAGAAGGCGCCCAACAAGCGCCAAGCGCAGCCCAAGAAGGCGCCCAGCAAGCGCCAGGCGCAGTCCAAGAAGGCGCCCAGCAAGCGCCAGGCGCTCACCGCTGCCAGCTGTGATGTTCACGATCTGTATGAGCGCTCAGTGCAAGATCCTGGCGCTGAGATTGAGCTCATCGAGCGCTGGTCCAAGAAGCTCTGCGGCGCGCCCGCCCGCAGCCTGCGCGAGGACTTCTGCGGCACCGCGCTCTTGTCCACGCGCTGGGTCGCGTCGCACGCGAGCCGCACGGCGACGGGCGTCGACCTCGACCCCAAGGTGCTCGAGAGCGGGCGCCGGCGCCACGTCGCCAAGCTGGGTGAGGCCGCCGCGCGCCTCACCCTGGTGGAGGGTGACGTGCGCACGCGCCGCGCTCAGCGCTTCGACGTCGTGTGCGCCTACAACTTCAGCTACTGGATCTTCACCGAGCGGCGTGCGCTGCTCGACTACTTCCGCGGCGTGCGCGGCTCACTCGTGGACGGCGGCCTGTTCACGCTGGACGCCTACGGCGGCCCCGACGCCATGAGCGTGCAAGAGGAGCCGCGCCAGGTGAAGGGCGGCTTCACCTACGTGTGGGACCAAGCCACCTTCAACCCCATCGACCACCGGGTGGTGAACCACATCCACTTCCGCTTCAAGGACGGCACCGCCCTTGAGCGCGCCTTCACCTACGCCTGGCGCTTCTGGACGCTGCCGGAGCTGCGCGAGCTCTTGGAGGAGGCCGGCTTCAGCCACGTGGAGGTGTATTGGGACGTCGCCAGCGACGAGGACGACACCAGCTACCGCCCGCGCAAGGTGGTGGACAACCAACCTGCCTGGGTCTGCTACCTGGTGGCGCGCCGCTGAGCGAAGCCTGTCAGCTCAGCAGACAGTTCGCTAGACTGACTAACTGCGAGCCAGGCAGCTCACCCAGCCGCCTGGCTCGTCGGGGCGGGCTTCAAACCCGCCCACCTCACGCCGCTTATGGGCGTCTCGGGTGCTTCGAGGCGTGCTTCAGGCGCTCGACGTCGCCGCAAATCCCAGGCCTCCCGCGGGCCCCTGCGCGGCGCCTTGCCGGCGCGCGAGCGATGACGTACGCGGGAGGCGCTCACCAAAGAGCAGCACCCACCAAGAGGAGAGCGCGCATGGGCCGTAAGGTATTCGTTGTGGGCGTCGGGATGACGCGGTTCGAGAAGCCGGGCAGCAAGGACTGGGACTACCCAGACATGGTGAAGGAGGCCGGCACGAAGGCGCTTGAGGACGCCGGTATCAGCTACGACAAGATCCAGCAGGCGGCCATCGGCTACTGCTACGGCGAGTCCACGAGCGGGGAGCGTGCGCTCTACACGCTGGGGCTCACTGGCATCCCCATCTACAACGTGAACAACAACTGCTCCACCGGCTCCACGGCGCTGTTCCTCGCCAAGCAGCTGGTCGAAGGTGGCCTCGCTGACTGCGCGCTCGCTGCTGGCTTCGAGAAGATGGAGAAGGGCTCACTCGGCGCGAAATATCAGGACCGTGTGAACCCCATGGATCGCCACATGCTGCGCATGATGGAGCTGCGCGAGTTCGCGCCGGCGCCCCCCGCGCCGCAGCTGTTCGGCAACGCCGGGCGCGAGCACATGGAGCGCTACGGCACCACCGCAGAGCACTTCGCCAAGATTGGCTGGAAGAACCACAAGCACTCGGTGAATAACCCCTACTCGCAGTTCCGTGACGAGTACTCCCTGGCCGACATCCTCGCCGCCAAGATGGTGTACGACCCGCTCACCAAGCTGCAGTGCTGCCCCACCTCGGACGGCGCCGGCGCGGCCATCCTCGCGAGCGAGGACTTCGTGCGAAAGCACGGCCTGGAGCAGCAGGCGGTGGAGATCCTCGGCATGGCGATGGCCACTGACACCCAGACCACCTTCGATGAAGGCAGCCTGATGAAGCTGGTCGGCTACGACATGAGCCGCGCCGCGGCCGAGCAGGTGTACCAGCAGTCCGGGCTCGGCCCGGAGGACGTGGACGTGGTGGAGCTGCACGACTGCTTCAGCTGCAACGAGCTCATCACCTACGAGGCGCTGCGCCTGTGCCCTGAAGGTCAGGCCGGGCGCTTCATCGATGAGGAGGCCTTCACCTACGGCGGCAAGACGGTGGTGAACCCGTCAGGTGGCCTCATCTCCAAGGGGCACCCGCTGGGCGCCACCGGCCTCGCGCAGTGCTCGGAGCTGAACTGGCAGCTGCGTGGCAAGGCTGAGGCGCGTCAGGTGGCGGGCGCCAAGGTCGCGCTGCAGCATAACCTTGGCCTCGGCGGCGCCGCCGGCGTCACGCTGTACCGCCACGGCGGGCTGGCCTGAGGCGAGCGCACCAGGGGGGCGACGGCCGGTCGCCCCTCACCCAACCCACCCCTTCACCCGGCCGGCGCCTGCTCTAAGCTCCTCGTGTGCTGGTAGGCCGCCTCGCTCCGAGCCCCACGGGGGCGCTGCACGTCGGGCATGCCCGCTCCTTCCTCTTCGCGTGGTGCGCCGCGCGGGCAGCTCGTGGGCGCGTGGTGCTGCGGGTGGAGGATTTGGACGCGCCGCGGGTGGTACCTGGGGCCACAGACGCGCTGCGCCAAGATCTTGAGTGGCTCGGCCTGGACTGGGACGAGGAGCACCTTCAGTCAGACACACTGACTAGGATCCACGCGGCGCTCGAGCGGCTGCTCGAGGCGGGCGTCGCCTACCCCTGTGTTTGTTCCCGTGGGGATATTCGGCGCGCCCAGTCGGCGCCGCACGCGGAGGATCAGGCCCCGGCTTACCCCGGCACCTGCCGGGGCCGCTTCGCGAACCTTGAGGCGGCCACGAAGGAGGCTGAGCGGCGCGGCGCACAGGCCCCCGCGGTGCGCTTCCGTGTGCCGCCTGGCATCGTCAGTTTCACTGACGTAGTGTACGGCGCTCAGCACTTCGACCTAGCCAAGCTGACAGGGGATTTCCTCATCGCGCGTCACGGCGGCGCGCCGGCTTATCAGCTGGCGGTGGTGGTGGATGACCACGCGCAGGGCGTCACCCAGGTGGTGCGCGGCCGCGATCTGCTGGAGAGCACCGCGCAGCAGCTCCTGCTCTACGCGGCCTTGGGCTTTGAGCCGCCCAGCTTCGCGCACCTGCCGCTCGTGCTGGATGAGCACGGCAAGCGCCTGGCCAAGCGGAGCGACGCGGTGAGCCTCCAGGCCTTGAGGGCGCGCGGCGTCACCCCAGAGCGCCTCGTGGGGTGGGCGGCGGAGAGCGTGGGGCTCAGCCTTGAGGGCGTCGCACCGGCGGCGCTCACCGCGCGTGAGCTGCTGGCTCACTTCGCGCTTGAGCGCCTGAGCACGGACGACACGCGCCTCACGGCGCAGGCCTTGATGCGCGGTGCCGTCCAACCCCCAAAACCCCCGATCTCCTAGGGGAATGAAGGGCACGCACGGTGCTCGCTACTTCGCGCGGAACCAGCGGCCGTACTGCCAGATCAAGATGGCGGAGATGATGCCGACGCCGCCCATGATGGTCCACATCATGCCCACGTTGTGCCCCTCGTAGAGCAGGCGCGTGAGATCGTGATGATCTTCCCCGGTGAACTTCACCAAGGTGTGGAACGCCTCACCGCCGGGGATGGCCTCAATGTCCTTCGCGCTCATGCCGCGCTCAAGCAGCAGGTCCTTTGAGAAGCGCTCCTTCGAGGCGAACGCGTCGTACAGGCGCGGGGCGATGAAGCCCTCCAGCGTCCAGCCCACGCCCACCGGGATCTGTGAGAAGCCGAGGTACATCCCCTTCTTGCCCTTGGGCGCGAAGTTGCCGATGAACTCATTGAACTTGGGGCTCGAGAGCATCTCCCCGGTGCTGAACACCAAAATCGCGATCACCGAGAGCCAGCCGAGCGTGGAGTAACCGCTCAAGAACATGGCCAGCGTGGCGAGCAGCGTGCCCACCACGATGCTGGTGGTCGCGCGCATCTTGCCGCTCAAGTACGCGAACAAGAAGCACGTCACCATGATGAGCCCGGCGTTCAGGTTCAGCATGCCCTCTGGGTTCACCGCGGTGCCCTCCGGGTTCATGCCGAGCAAGAACTTGAACACGGGGTTCTGCGTGCCCCCGGGGCCGAACAAGTCACTGACGATGTGCTCGGTGTTTACCCACTCCTTGATGTGCAGCGGGAGCACGTCAAAAAGCGCGTTGAACATGAACCAGAAGCCGCTGAAAATCGCCAGGTAGACCCACACGTGGGTCTTCTTGATCTCCTTGATGGAGTCGGCGAAGAGGTTGTCCTGCTTCACCTTGCCTTCTTTGATGGCCTTCTGACGCGCTAGGCGCTCGTCCTTCAGCGGCTCCTTGTAGGTGATGAGGAGCAGGAAGTTCAGCGCGATGATGCCGACGCACACGAAGAACACCTGCTGCCAGCCGAAGTGCCCGCGCATGTAGGCCGCCACCAGCGGCCCCAAGAAGCCACCGATGTTTACCGTCTGGTAAAAAATGCCCCAGGCCATGGAGCTGTTCTCCGGGCGCGTGGAGTTCACCAGGGTGCCCTGGATGCCCGGCTTGAACACCGCGGTGCCGAGCGCGAGCACGATGGCGCCCATCATGAAGCCCCAGTAGCTGGGGAAGAGCGCCATCAAGAGGTAGCCGCAGATTTTGATCACGGTGCTGACGGCGATCGTCTCTTTGTACCCGTAGCGATCGGAGAGGCCTCCGGTGAACACCGGCACGAAGGACTGCACCAGCGCCCACACCGCGGTGATGTCACCGTACTGCGAGGGCGTGATGCCGAGGTCGCCCTT
>CAYQAC010000197.1:0-1789 GCA_964415255.1 uncultured Polyangiaceae bacterium
CTCGGCCCCATCAACCTCGGCTCGGCGCTGGCGCTGCTCGCGCTCGCGCCCTCGTTCCAGGGGCTGGTGGATAGTGAGGAGCTGGCGGAGACTCAGGGGGTGCCGGTGCGTCGCGTGCGACAGATCGCGCTCGGCGCGGGCTCGCTCGGCGTGGCGGCCTCAGTCGCCTGGTGCGGGCCGATCGCCTTCGTGGGCCTGGTGGTGCCGCACGTGCTGCGCGGCTTCGGGCTGATCACCTACCGTCAGCTCCTGCCGCTCAGCTGGCTCTACGGCGCCGCGGGGCTCGTGGCGTGTGACACCGCCGCGCGCCTGCTGCTGCCGGGGCGTGAGCTGCCGGTCGGGGTGCTCACGGCGGCGATCGGCGCGCCCGCGCTGGTGTGGGTGGTGGCGCGGCGTCGTACGTTAGGCTGACTAGAGCGGGCGCCTCCCAGCTACCTAAAGGCTAGAACCGCGCGACGCCGCCGATGGACACCACGTGGGCGCGCTGGGTGACACGTCCGCCGTTGATGGCGTGAAAGGAGCGATCTTCTGGGCTGCCTGAGCCGGCGATGGCGGGCATCTTCCCTTCGCCGCCGTTGTCGAGCCCGGCGTTCCACAGGAACTGGTAGCCCGCCTCCACGTCCACCAGCCCGACGCGCGTGACGAAGCCGCCGCCCACGCCGCCGCGCAGCCCCGTGACGCCGGTCACCGTCAGGTACTCGTCCGAAGTGGCGGGCGTCTCGACCCAGGTGCCGGCGCGCAGCCCCAGGCGCCCCCGCTGCACGTTGTACTGCCCGCCCAGGCGCAGCCCGAAGCTGTCCTTCCAACCCGTGGGGCGCGATGCGTCCTTCGGCACCAGCCCCGGGAGGCCGAGCGGCTGGAACGGCTCCGTGAACTCGACGTCGATGCTGCTGCCCGCCGAGTTATTGGACCAGGTGAGGTTGAGCTCCAGGTCGAAGACGTCGTCGCGCAGCGGGTCGCGCGTGCTGTATGTATCCGCGCGGAGACGCTCGGCGAGCAGGCCGCTCGGGGGGCCCGCCGGCACGTGGTAGCGGACGCCGATGCGCGCCTCCATGGGCACCGTGATCTTCACCTTCACGCTGTCCTTGCCCACCACGTCCTCGCTCCGGGTGGTGACGGAGCAGCTGAGGTTCGGCACCTCGCCCTCTGGCGTGAGGGCGATGGCCTCGTCCACCTCCGACTGACTGCAGACGCGCGTTGGGGCGCCGTTTCGGTTCAAATAGGCGGTGATCGCCGCGTCGCCGGAGGCGCGGATGGCGTCCGTCCACTTGAACCAGCCCGCCAGCTCCAAGCGCTCGGTGACGCTCGCGTGGGCGCTCACCACGAAGCCGGGGATGAACAGGTCCTTGACCGTGAGCTGGCTCAGGTTGTCGTTGCCGAACTCATCGTGAGGGCGGCTGGCGGCGACGGTGCTCATGGAGACGGCGTCGAGATCCAAGAGCGCCACGCCGCTGATGAAGCCAGCCCCGACGCGAAATTGATCGGTGACGGCGTAGCCGACGCTCAGCGTGGGCATCAAGATGGTGCCGACCAGGCCGGTCGAGAGGTAGCGCTGCGGCGCGGGGATGTCGCGCTCGGCCACCACTGGGACACGGTTCGTTGTCTTGACGAATAGCGGCCACTCCACGGCGCCCAAGGAGGCCGGCGGGTTCACCGCGAGGCCGATCGCCAGGCGCTCACTCACGCGCCAGTTGAAGGCGAGGTTCGGGATGAAGCGTGGGAAGCCCGAGTGCTCGTTGCACACCTCGGGGTAGGGATCTGCGTTGCCGCGCTGGCTCGGATCTGGGTA
>CAYQAC010000197.1:1799-8749 GCA_964415255.1 uncultured Polyangiaceae bacterium
GGTAGGCAGGCTCCCCGCCTGGATCTTGGCGCTGGAAGCAGATTTTCTGGGCGACGAAGTTCATGCCGACGCCGAGCGAGGTCGGCTGCGTCGCGAGCGCCGCGGGGTTGTAGAACGCCGCCAGCGGATCGGTCGCGGTCGCTAGCCACGCGCCGCCGCGGCTGAACTGGGCCACCCCGTTGTCGGGGAACTCGATCGGGGTGGAGGCGCTCGCCACCCCTGAGAGCCCGAGTAAAGCCATCAAGGGCGTGAGCGCCGTGATCCAAGTGCTGCTGAAGAGAGCCCGCATGTCGCCTCCAAACAGGCACAAGAGACCAGAGGTTGTCACCCGGGGTCAACCGGCAGCGTCACCTGAGCACGAAGCGCCTTCGTCTGCCTTCGCCTGCCTCCGCCAGGCGCCATCACCGGGGCGCGCTCGCGCGGCGCTGAAACGCGGCCTGGAGGCGCGGCCCTGAAGCGCCCCGGCGCGTCATTCAGCGTCGACGGGCACCAGGCGGCCGCGGCGTCCCACGCGGAAATAACGCCGGATCACGCGGCGCGCCACGCCGCGGCGCGCGCCCATCAGGTGCTCGAGCGCGCTCTTCACCTCAGGCCGCCCAGGGCGGGACTCCACGCGCATGAGCCAGGAGCCGTAGGGCAGCGTGACGCGCACCCGCGACTCCCACACCACCTGCGGTGACGCCTCGAGCCGCTCCACCTCGGCGCCTGGCAGCGTCGCCACCTGTTGCCAGCCGTCGCGCGGCGCGCGCCGCCATAGCCAGCTCACCTGCCTGGTGCCGCGCGCCACGATCGCCTCGAACTGGGTGAGCTCGACCTGCTCCGACGTGGGCTTGGGGGGGGGCGACATGGCGCTCTAGCGGTGAGGCGGCGCGAGCGCGCCAGCGTCGCCGCGCTGAGCGCTGGAGCACCAAGGGGCCACGAACAGCACAGGCGCGATGACTCGTCAGGGAGACTGATAGTCAGGTGTGGCTGGTGGGGGGACGATGCCACCCTCGGGCGGCGCGGCGCTCGGCTTGGGCTTCGGCTCGCCTCCGGGAGGAGGTGAGGCGGGCTCTTGGCTGGGCTCGGGTGCGCTCAGCGGCGCCGCAGAGCGCACGCTGAGCGAGGTGGGCGGCCGCGTGGGGTCGCAGCCGGGGCCGAACCCGGTGGCGTCGATCTCAAACTCCACCTCGCCGCGGCGCTCGCGCGTGTCATCAAGGGCCGTCGCCTCGATGCGGACCAGCCGCGTCCCCGCGCGGGCGGGGGAGCAGTAGCTGATGAGGTACTCGCCCTCGAGCTGCTGCTCCATGCGATTGAGCAGCTGATCGGCCGCGCCGTAGAGGTCGAGCTCCTCATCGATGCGGGCGCTGCCGTGGAGGCCGAGCTCGTGGCTCAGATCGTTTGGGTCAGGTCCGGCGACCAAGGCGAACACCTGATGCTCGGTGCGGTCCAGCTCACGCGCGAGGGCGCTTTGGGGCACGCGGCGCGCGAGGTCAGCGCCGCGCGTGATGATGAGCAGGCTCCCGCGGCGGACTGGGCGGACCACGCTGTCGAGCGCGCTGGACAGCCGCCCGAGGGTGGTGACGACGGCCCCGTTCAGATCGCGCGAGCCGTCGCGCGCGGTGTCAGGCAGCGTCAGCTCGCCCTGGGCCCCGCGCTCGACGGCGCCGATCAGGAAGGGCTCGGCGCCACCATCGAAGCCCAGCACCGTCACGTCTCGGCTCTGGGCCAGGCGCCGCGCGGCCTCGCGGACGACCTCGAGCAGCGCTTGGTCTGGCTTGCTCATGTCCACCAGCACCACCGTGTGGTGGTAGGCGACCAGCGCCTTGTCTAGCAGCGTGACGCGCGCCTCCTCCGTCACGTCTTGCTCATCTTCCAGCACCTTGAGCTGGCTCGCCGTGAGGCCGCCGACCCCCTCGCCGCGCTGCTGAATGGTCAGGTAAGCTGCCACTTGGCTCGGCGCCTCGTAGCCTGAGGCGACGCGCTCCACCTGCAGGCGGCCGAGGAGCCCGCAGCCCGTCACCGCGAGCGCGAGCCCGGGTAACAGCGCACGAGTGAAGGCGCTCATTCCCACACCACCTCTCTCTTTCGCGCGTTGCGCAGCATGTCTGTCATGCCGTGCGCCAGGTGCTCCGGCAGCTCCGTGCTGCGGAACAGCCGCACCTCCGCGATCTCCGCGGGGTTGCTCGGCGGCTCCGCGGGCTCGCTCACGCGGGCGTGCACCACGATGGTGACCGCGTGAAACCGCAGATCGCGATCAGGGCGCGAGTACACGCCCGCCACGCCGCCGAGCTCCTGCACACGCACCCCGGCCTCCTCCGCCAGCTCCCGCGCGATGGCGACGCGCAGCGGCTCACCCCACTCAAGGGTGCCGCCAGGCAGCGCCCACTCACCAGTGTCCGTGCGGCGCACCAGCACCCAGCGCCCGTCGGCGGTGCGCGCCGCCGCGGCGATGCCGACCACCGGGCGCCGCAGCACGTGACGCGCGGCCTCCTTCACCACCCCCCAGACCCCGAGCGGGATCGCGAACCTGGGTTTGGCGCCAGGGCTCCCCACGCTCTTACGATCCTCAGTTGAAGTGAAGCTCACGATGAACCTTCGTCCCTATGGAAAGCCGACACCGATCTGGGGTCAGGGCTCGGCAAGGATGGCACAGCCGCGCGAGCGTACCATCCACGAAGCGCGCGCCCTGGCCGCGCGACAGGCGGGTGGCTCCGCCTGAGGCATTTTGTGCTACGCGGGGGCGATGCGGGCTCGAGTAGAACGCGGCCAAGGCCGAGCGCGCGCCACCTCCACGCGGCGCCTGGGCGCCTTGGCGCTGAGCGCCTCGCTCGCTCATGTGCTCCTTGGCTGTTCGCAGGGCGAGCCACCCGGCGCCGAGCCCAACCGGAGCCCGAGCCCCATCGTGGTGGAGGCTGACGGTGAGCTCGACGCGGGTGACGAGGGCGGCGCGGTCCCGAGCGATCTGCTCGGCACCCTGGAGGACAACCTCCCGTTTCAGCCGACGGGTAAACGCATCGCGAGCGTCGCGTGGCGCACCTGGGTCTACACCGACACCGGCCCCAAGCGCACCCGCTTAGGCTACCTCCGCGCCGGCGCGGTGGTGGACGCGCGCGAGCCAGGCCTCGGCCCCAACGAGGGCTGCGCCGGCGGCTGGTTCCGGGTTAATCCACGCGGATTTGTGTGCATCGGCAAGGGCGCCACGGAGGACGTGGAGCACAGCCCGGTGGTGATCGCGAGCGAGGTGCGCCCGGTGCGCGGCCAGGGCTTCCCTTACCTCTACGCGATGTCGGGGGAGGTGGCGCCGCTGCTCTACTTCAAGCTGCCCAGCATGGCGCAGATGGTGAACGTGGAGGGGGAGGGGGTCGCCGGTCGCGCTTCCGCATGGAAACAGCTTTCGCGCATCAACGGGACGGCCGATCTGATCGGGCCGGTCGGCGCGCCGCCGCGCTGGCTGCTCTCAAACGAGCTCACCAAGCCCTACGGCGTGGAGCAGCCGCTCCGCTACTCGGTGCACGCCGGCAAGGCCAAGGGGGACAGCGGTTTTGCCATCGCGCGGACGCTGGAGCACGAGGGGCGCGCCTTCGGGCTCACCACCGAGCTCGATCTGATCGCGCTCGATCGCGTGAAGATGGTGAAGCCGAGCAGTTTTGCTGGGGTGCACCTCACGGAGGGTCAAGATCTCCCCGCGGCGATCATCGATCGTCATTACGTGCAGCGCTACGAGGCGAGCGAGGACGGCAAGCTGCGCCCCTCAGGCAGCTACAGCCACCGTCAGGGCCTGGCGCTCACCGGCAAGAAGCAGGGCACCGGCGGGCTCATCATGTACGAGACGGCGGACGGCTCTTGGGTGCCGAGCGACGGCGTGCGGCTCATCCCGCATCGCGCTGAGTTCCCGAGTTTCGCGACCGGCGGTCGTAAGTGGATCGACATCAGCATCAAGGAGCAGTCGCTGGTGGCTTATGAGGGGCGGCGCCCGGTGTTCGTCACCCTGGTGAGCAGCGGGCGCGGCGGGCTCGGGGATCCTGAGAAGGTGCACGCCACGGTGCGCGGCACCTTCATGGTGCACACCAAGCACGTCGCCTCCACCATGGATGGCGACGACGACAAGACGGACAGCTTCAACCTAAGTGACGTGCCCTTCGTACAGTATTTCCACAGAGGCTATGCGCTGCACGGCACCTACTGGCACGATGAGTTCGGCAAGGTGCGCAGCCACGGCTGCGTGAACCTCTCCCCGAAAGACTCCGCCTGGCTCTTCGAGTGGACGGACCCACCCGTGCCCAAGGGCTGGCACGGTGTGCTGAACCACGAGCGCGGCACCGTGGTCTACGTACGCCCTTAGTTTTTTTTGGGGTTTGCCTGCACCGCTCTAGAGCACACCGCTCAAGGCTCGCGCCCCAGCGCAGACCACCCGCAAGCTCCGCCAAGGCCCCACACCGCTAGAGGCTGTGAGCCGCGCGGCTCAGCGCAGCAAATCCACACGATCCGCGAAGGCCTCGTACACGAGCGGCCGCGCCGGATCGTCCACCGGCAGCATGCCGCGCACCTCGACCCCGGCGCCCGCCGCCAGCGGCTGATCGATGGTGAACACGCGCTCGGCGTCCACCAGCGGCGGGGCCGCCACTGGGCTGTCGCTCAGCACCTCGCTGGCGAGCGCTCGCAGCTTGAGGCCCACGCGCTCCCGCGGCGCGGCCTCCCCGTTGTAGACGCAGGCCTGCACCGCGCGCGGGCTGCCGGTCGGCTCCACGCGCAGCTGGCACACCCGAAGCTGTCGGCTCGCCCACAGCACCCGATCGAGGAAGGCGGCCTCGTCTTCACGCAGCGCTTCGCGCAGCTCCGTCGCGGCGCCGAGCGCGCGCGCGTCGCCGAGGTAGGCCAGCAGCCGCGCGCCGTGCAGGCGCACCGGGCGGTGGTTGGCCTTGAGCAGCTCCGCTAGCAAATCAGCCGACGCCGCGCCCTCGCCGCTCGGCGAGATGCTGCCCGCTGGCGCGTTCAGCGGCTCAAACTCGGTGCCGCGCGCCTCCACGCCCCACTTGATGGCCTGGCCGGGGCCGAGCGGCCCCTCATAGTAGACGGAGCGGTGATCACCCAGGGTGCGCTGACCGTCAGGGCTCCTGCCATAGAACTGGAAGTTCAGGCTGAGCTCGCGCAGCTCTTCGTTCGAGTTGTTGACGGCCGCGACGTCGACGTACATCAGCGCCCGATTGCCACGCGTGAACGTTCGCTGGTTGAAGCTGAGCAGGCTGAGCTTGGGCAGCGCCTCCGGCCACAAGAGCGAGTCGCTGCGGGCGCAGCTGCAGCCGCTGCCGGTGCGGAGCTGCGGCTCGCTGCTAGGCTGCGCGGCCTGTTGCGGCGCTGAAGGCTGCGCGGCGGCGACGGGCGGTGGTGCGGCGGCTGCGGGCAGGGTGTCAGCTGCGGGCTCTGGCTCCAGGGCGCGCGCTGCCTGCGGCGGTGGTGCGGCGACCTGCGCCGTCATGCGCCCCTGCTGAGTGACGTAGCGGCCCGTCACCAGCGCGCCGAGCAGGCAGGCGCTCAGGGTGAGCGCGACGCCCGCGGTGCTGCGCGGCAGGAGCTTGCCAAAGCTCGGGATCAGCTCCGGCTTGGGCTCTGGCTCCGGCGGGCGATCCGTCCTGATCAGGTGTGGGACGTAGCGCCTCAGCTCTTCAGCGAAGGCCTGGCGCAGGAAGGCCTCGCTCGGTCCGCCGTCGAGCAGGCGGCTGCCGAGGGAGCCGAGCAAGAGCACCAGTCCGCCGCCGAGCGCCGCGAGTAAGGTGGTGGCGGCGGCCCCGGCGCGGGGCGCGAGCTTCGGCAAGGTGAGCGCGCCCAGGAGACTGACCACCACCGCGCCGACCAAGCTGGCGAGCCAGAACACCCGCTCGCGCCGCAGCTTCTCGCGCGGGTGCACGCGCTGCCCCAGCGAGAGATCGGTGAGCACCAGGCGGTTCAGCGGGGTGAGCTGCGGATCGATCTCGAGGTAGAGCTGCTCACCGTCGACGCGCGCGCTATGGATCGCCGCGAACGGCACCAGCACCCGCGTGCCGCTCGTCAGGGCACCTGGCGCGTAGCCCTCCCCAAAGGCCCCAGCGCCGAGGTAGGTGACGGAGAGCCCAACGGGGCTGAGCGCGAGCTCCACCGCGCCGACCACATTGCTGCGGTCGGTGGCTCGGGCGATGGCGCTGAGCTGCATGGCGCGCGGAGACTAGAGCGGCGATCAGTTCGCCGCCAGTCGGACCAGGGAAACCGACCCATGCGGGGCGAGGGCCCGGTTTCCCTGGTCCTCCGCTCAGTGCTGCTCCGCTCACGCCGCTCTAGCTGTCGGATTTGAGGACAACGGTGGAACCGTTGTCCTCCTGGCTCGCTCGCCACCGACAAGCGAAGTGCACCCCTGTGCAGTGGCGCTCACCCGCAAGGTGAGGCGCGGCGCGCTGCCTGAAGCGCACGGCGAGACCCGGAAATGGCGAAAATTATCGGGAACTATACGTGGTTCTAGGGCGAGCAGGCGGAGAGGATGGTCCACGGACCTGCGATGGCGCTGTTGATACACACGCCTTGACGGCCCCACAGCGCGTCGACTTGGGTGGGGGTGGGCGCCGCGATCAGCACCGACGTCAACGCGTAGCAGTTCGCGCCAGGGTCATTGCACGCGTCGGTGCAGTCACAGAGCTGGTTGCATATGCCGATGCCGTCTCCCGCAGCGCCATCCCTGCCTGCCAGGACGAACTCGTAGAGACACATGGCGTCTTGGGGCTCGAGCGGATCGGGGACGCTGCCACAGGCTCCACGTTGGAAGGCACCCTTCACGCACATGCGAGCGCAGTTTCCGTCGAAGCAGTAGTGGCCGTCACACTGGCTGTCCGCAGTGCACGGTGAATCGAGTGGCAACCCTCTGGGCGCCTCACCCGTGCAGTAACCAGAGCCTGAATCGCAATAGCCAGGGCCACACTCCCCATGGTTGCGACACATGGCGC
>CAYQAC010000197.1:8759-8967 GCA_964415255.1 uncultured Polyangiaceae bacterium
GACCGTGGCATTTATACGGGTCGAGGTAGTCACCTGCTGGTGGGTTGGCTTCACCGAAGGGACAGCTCTCGTAACAGAGACCCTCCAGGGCGCCCGAGCTCCTCAAACAGTACCCCGTGGGGCCACAGTCGGCGTCGGTGCCGCACTGGGTCGTGCACATGCCGTTGCCGATCCCACCAGGGCTGGCGGGAAGGCACACGAAGTCAGG
>CAYQAC010000198.1:0-8940 GCA_964415255.1 uncultured Polyangiaceae bacterium
GCCCTTGCCGCTCGCGGCGGCCCGCTTGGCAGCGCCCACGCCACGCGCGCCGCCCGCTCCGCGCGTCTCACTCGCGCCGCCCCCGCTCGCGCCGCTCACACCGCTCGCGCCGCCCTCGCTCGCACCGCCCTCGCTTGCACCGCCCTCGGCACGTCTGCTCGCGCCGCTCGCGCCGCGCTGGCTCGCGCCGCCCTGCTGGGAGGCGCGCTCTTGATCCAGCAGCCAAGCCTCGAGCCGCCGGCGCCGCGACGCCGCCCCATCGCTCAACCCCGCCGCTGCGAGCTCGGTGCCAAAGCGGTACTCCTCCTCCGTCGCGGCGCGCAAGTCTCCCAAGAGCCGCTCACGCAGCGCGCGGATGGTCACAGCCAGGGCGCGCCCCGCGCCGGGGGTCATGTGGGCGTCAGTCAAAGTACGTTACCCTGTCTAAATGCCGCCGCGCGGCGCGCGCTTGTGGCTGAGAAAACAGCAAACCTGTCCAACCCCCAAAAAAACCGAAAACATCCTACGTTGAAACAAAAGCGCCAGGCGCCGTGAGGGGCGCTGCCTCCAAGGTGTGGTGGCGTGGGGGCGCCCTGGGTCGTCGGTGAGGGGGTCAAGGTGGAGGGTTTACCACGACCAGCCGGCGGCCAGTGCCCGGCCTCGGCGCAGGCCAAGCACACCACCGCGCAGGGTGAGGCGCCCTCGGCGATCTCGCTAGGCAACCCACGGTTGACCGCCCGTCGTGGTTCAGCCCGGCACCTCGCTTCGCTTCGCTTCGCTTCGCTGCGAGAGCGCGTCAGCTCCGCGGTCACGCGGCCTCTCGCCTCCTTGCTGCCTGCGCGGCCGCGTTGTAGGTTTGCGCGCAAGAGCGCCAGGAGCCGCGGGCAGATTGGCCCTGCTGGGGCGAGGCGAGCACACACGACCATGACAGAATCTGAGACCGCCAGCCTATCAACGGATTGCCCCCCGTCCGAGGCGGTGGCAGCTGAGGGGGAGGTGTACCGCTGTTGTAAGTCGCGTCCGCCATCGTCCAGAGATCTGCAGACTCACGAGGAGTTGGGTCGACTGCCTAAGGCTGACGCTTGCCTTCGGCGGTCGCTCTCAGTTTTCCGTAATGAAACTGATGCGCGGCACCAGGTGCGTCTGTTCCCTGGTTGGCGCAAGCGGTTCGTGGCGAGGGGCGTGCTCAAGGCTAGCCACGGCCATGTCATGATGACGAGCGGTCGGCAGCCCACACACACGAGCTGGTGGCCGGCGGCTTCGTTGGTACCGGCGGGGCGCGCGGCGTTGTTCGAGGTGGTTTGTGAGGTGGGGCGATGACGTCGTGGCCCGCTCTCGATTCGCTCCAGGAGGTGGATGTAGAGGCCCTGGGCACGCTCACGCCTGTGGAGGTGCTCTACGATTTTGACGGCCCCTGCATTTTCACTGCGAATACAGTCCACGGGGTCAGGGTCCTGGCTTACCTGTCGGAGGACTTCGAGGACGACCAGGGGCTGCGCTACATCGTCGCGACCACCTCTGAGGGCACCGTGGGCGAGCTCAAGGATGGCGTGATCTCAGTCCGTGAGGCGCTTGACCGAGGGTCGCTCTGGCTGGTCGACTTCGACGGCAGCCATCAGCCCTTGCGTGCGTTCTCGGTCCGCAGCGAGCAGTTGCCAGATGATGCCCTGCCTCCCCACGGCACCATGCTCTGGTCCTCACTGGAGCCGGCGCTGACGGTGAGGGTTGTGGGGAGCGAGATCAAGGAAGGTCGGATCCCGGCGGCGGCCTTCACCCAGCTAGCTGAGATCGCCAGCAAGGCGCTCAAGCCTGTGTTCGAGTGGGCTGCGAGGTGTCATCGACAAGACACGACTGGCCGGCCTCCTGAGTGGCTCCGTAGCCTCTACGCGATGCCCGCCCAGCGGTTCGCGTTCGGGAGCCTTGAAGTGGCGTTCGGCCAGCCCGGTCTGGGTTCTGGGGCGCAGCTAGCGTTCGCGCACGATGAGGAGCCTGTGCCCCCACAACAGGAGATTCAGGATGATGGCTGGGCGGCCGTGCGGGAGGGGCTCACATGGGCTGTCTCTCAGAGCATGGGTTTGCCCAGCGAGGGGGAGGAGGAGAAGTGGCTTGCGATACTCGAGTCAATGAAGCGGCTCGCGCCAGCATCTGCTGGACCGGTGTCCGTGGTTGAGGTGTGGGGATCCATCATCGGAGTCCAGGATCACCGGGTGCGGCTGGACAGAAGCTCCGGCACGCGGATCCGAGTGGCGCTGACGGAGCTGAAGAAGCGCCATGAGGTTCAATGGCGTGTGTTCACTGGGCGCGTGCGCGAATTGGATCTAGACAAGTTCACGCTCATCTTAAGAGAAGTTGCTGAGGAGTGTGGGGATGTTCAGCTCACGCTCGATGACGAGCAACTACTCGAGACGGCCCGCGAGGCACACTATCAGGAGCTTGAGGTGAGTATAGTGGCTCGGAGAGAGGACAAGAAGCATTGGTCAGCCACAGAGATTGAGTTTGTCGGGGCTAGCCAGCGTGGCAGCGGTAGCGACGAGCAATAGGGCCGATACGGATCGACTCGCGGGCCCTCCTGAACGAGTAGGTGCTTGCGGTTTCGAGGTGCTGGCACCGATCAATCTCCAGGGCCGCTACGTGCTGTGCTGGCTGCGCCGTTCGTGAAGGGCTAAAGCGAGCTCGGCGCCTCGCACCGACGTGGTGTGATCGAGGATGGCGTTCTTGGCCGCTTGCTCGCAGGCCATCGCGATCTCGGCGTGGCTGAGGCCCTCGGCGTCTTTGGCGGCAGCTGCCCAGTCGATGGTGGCCGTGTCGAGCAGCGAGAGCCGCGCCTTCATCACGTGAGTAGCGACCTCCTTGGTGGGCAGTACGTACTCGAGCAGGGTGTCAAAACGCCGGAACAGTGCGCGGTCGAGGAGCCTTGCGTGGTTGGTCGCGCCGAGCACGAGGCTGTCAGAGCTATCCTGCTCGAGGAACTGGAGGAAGGAGTTGAGCACGCGGCGGATCTCCCCGACGTCCTTGCCGCCCCGTTCACTGCCGAGCGCATCGAACTCATCAAAGAAGTACACGCCACGTGTGGACTGGATGGCATCGAACACCAGACGCAGCTTCGCGGCGGTTTCGCCCATGTACTTCGTGATGAGCCCGTCAAGCTGGATGCTGAAGAGCGGGAGACCCAGCTCGCCAGCCAGCGCGGCGGCTGTCATAGTCTTGCCGGTGCCAGGAGGGCCGACCAGGAGCAGCTTGCGCATTGGCGAGAAGCCGTGGGCGCGAAGGCGTTCACGTTCACGCTGCTCGGTGAGCACACGGTCGAGCTTGGCACGGAGCCCCTCCGTGAGGGCCATGTCGGTGACGCGCGTCTTCGGGTACCGAGCAGTCAGTATACCTGCCAATTCGCCGCGAGGCTGAGCAAGCGGGACGGGCTTCGGCCCACGCGGAACCTCTGGAGCGGCCTTCGCGCGTGTCTTCACCTGGTCGACCAAGTCGCGCAGCTCTGTGGCGAACCTGCCATGCCCGCTGCGGGCAGCTTTCGCAGCGACCTGCATGGCGATCGCGTAAAACCGTGCGTCATCGCCATCTGCGTGGCTACGGATGAGCGCCTTGACCTGATCTGCGGTTGCCATGATGCGGACGCCCTCAGTGTACCCTGACTCTTTGCCGGGGCACCATCGCCGCTGTCTCTCATGGATTGGGCTACCGCGGCCAAGAAGCTGCCTGCTGCTCCTCAGGCGCACCCGCTCAGCGGCGCTCAGCGCAGAGCTGTCCAACCCCCCCCCAAAAAAAACGTAAGGACTACAGCAGGCGCACGCGCGCGCCGGCGCGCACTTGTTCGAGCAGGCGCTCCTCCACCTCGTGCACCAGGGCGCGCACCTCGGCCTCAGTGGTCAGCTCGCGATTGCGGAGCTGTAAATCGACCCGCGCGATGAGCGGGCGCTGCCCCTGGCTTAGCAGCTCATCTAACAGATCGTTGGCGCGCTCCTCCGCGCGCGTCAAAGCGAGCGTGAAAGGATCTTTCAAGGCGATGAGGGAGGGCGCGATGGCCTCGGCGCTGGTGCTCGTGAGCGCGGTGGCGAAGGGCCGGAGCACTTGGTGCGATTGCTCCCCGGTGAGCGTGCTGAAGCCGGCGCGCACCTTGAGCCGGGCCCGCGCTGCCTCCGCCTCACGCTCTTGCCACCCGAGCAGGCGCTGGCGCTCCGCCACGTAGGCGCGGCGGATCTCCTCGAGATCTGCCTCCACGCTGCTGAGCTCGCGCCAGGGGCGCTCCCCCTGAAGCTGGGCCTGCACCCGCGTGATGGCGGCCTCCACGTTCGTCGCCTGCGCGCCGATTTCAGTCAGCTGAGCTGCCTGATACTGGAGCACCTGGTGCGCGGCGTTCACCGCGCTGACGGCGGCTTGGGTCAGCTCCGCGCGGTAGAGCTGGAGCAGCACCAGCCCGTCGCGCAGGGCGTCCAAGCTGCGCTTGACCTCCCGCACGGTGGGCTGCGTCTGGCGGCAACCGCGCACGCAGCGCTCCAGCGCGCCCGCGAGCTTCGTCAGCTCCGCGGGGCCCTCGGGCGAGCCTGGCAGCTGGCCGAGCCGCTCCTGTACCTCGCGCAGCTCCTGAGCGAGCCGCGGGAAGTGCTCCGCCACGGCGTCGGCGATGGCGTGGTCATCCCGATCCATGATGAGGCCCAGGCGCTCCTCGAAGAACTGGGCGATCTTCGCGCGGGCGGTGACGCCGATGTCGTCTTCCCCTGCGGGGAATAGGGTGGCGCGGCGGAAGGCGCGCTCTTTCTCGAACAGCTCGCGCGTCCCCTCGTCGCGCGTCGCGGTGATCTCTTTGCCGCCGTCCGGTACAATCTTCAGCTTGAGCGCGCGGAGCTGCCCCAGCACGCAGGCCTTCACCACGTTCGCGGTGTAGCCGTAAGGTGGGCTGCCAAAATGCGAGAGCAGGGCGCCTCCGCTCGCGCCGCCCTCTGCCACCAGGTGCTCAAGGATGCGACGCGGCGCCACCCCGTCGCACTTCGCCACGTAGCGGCCCTTATCGAGCTCCAAGATGCCGAGCTCATCCCCGAGGAACTTGGATGGCGGCCCCGTCAAGAACTCGTTTCCTCGTGGATCCGCCAGCTGCATCAGCTCGCTTGGTTGCACCTGGGTCGGGACGAAACTCGGGAACAAAGAGGGCAGCACGCTCACCCCTACCGCGTGCAGCGCCTTGGCGAAGCTCGCGCCGTGCTCGCGCGGGATGATCTTGCGGCCGCGGAAGTAGAGCGCGCCCGCCATCCACGCGTCGCGGACGGCCTCGTGGACGCGTGCGGTCAGATCTTCCTTGCGGTTCTCCTCCTGCTGGAGCAGGAGCTTGCGCGCCGCGCTCAGCGACTCGCGCCGCGGCTTGTACTTGTTCACCAGGGCGCTCGAGCGATGGAGCTCCCGCGCCAGGTGCTCCAGCTCGCCGGTTAAGCTGCACTGCCACACCAGCCTATCCCTGAAGGCAGACTCGCCGCTCTTCCTGATCCACACGGCCGGCTCAGGCTCCGCCTTGGTGAGCCGGAAGTCGACCACCAGCGCGGCGTCGTCTCGTGGGTCAAGCAGGCTGACGTCATCGGCCCGGCGCTCATCGGAGAACCTGGCCGCCCAAGGGAAGGAGCGCCCCATCAGGCTCGGGCGTTCGGGCGCTTCCAAGAGCAGCTTGAGTGCCTGCTGGACGCTCTCGCTGATGGCTTCCCCCGGCACTCCGATGTCGTGCCGCTCCTTCTCCCACTCTTCCCCCGCGGAGGATTGGATTTTGTAGCCGAGCTTCTCAGAGTAGCTGAGGAGGTTCTTGCGGCGCAGGCCCTCAAGCGCCTCTGAGATGACGCCGAGCTGTCCCCCGCCGCCCACCACACGATACAGGCACTGCGCCACGAGCTTGGCGTCCGTGGCTTGCGTCTCCTGGATCAGCTCGAGCAGCGCCACCACCTTGGCGACGCGCACCATCAGGCCGGAGCTGTCGTCAGTCACCTGCGCCATCAGCCGCGCCATGGAGGCCTGCACGTCGGAGTCGAGCGCGGTGTGCTGCACGTCGTAGATGTGATCCAGCGTGACCAGGGTGCCCACCGGCTCCTCCGCCAGCGCCCGATCGCGGAACAGCTCGCCGAGCAGCTGAAGCAGCCCGCGGATGGCTTGGTCGTCGCCCTGCGCGCGAGTGGAGCGCGTGCGAAGGGCGCTCGTGATCTGCAAGATGAGATCGATTTGCCCCGGGAGCATCGGGTACACCTCGGCGAACTCATCGGGCGTGACCGCGTCGCAGCCGTAGGCGTGGAGCCGCAGCTCAGCCCGGTGCTGCTCGAACAGCGCCTTCAGCTGGCCCTCCGCCTCCGGGCGCTTGCGCAGCAGGCGCTGGTGCACCACGTCGCGGATGTTGGTGGCGGCCAGGTGCACCCGGAGCTCGGGCGGGAAGCGACCTTTAGCCCACCCCAGGCTGTCGTCGTCGGCCTGCTCCTCGAGCTTCTGTTGCCCGAGCGCGAGCAGCCACGCCTTGCCCTTCAAGGTGGCGCCGAGGGCGGTCGCGAAGGCGCGCATGCGGTCCACCCGATCTTGATTGGCGAGCATGTACTGCGACACCTCATCGATCACGAGGAACAGCGTCGCCTCGGGCCGCCTGGCCTTCAGCATGTCCGAGATGGCCGTCGCCGCCTCCTCCGGTGAGTCGGCGCGCGCGTGGGTGCCGCCGCGGCTGGTGAACCAGCTCATCGGATCCGTGTAGCGCTCCGGGTACATCACGCTCATCACGAGCGAGAAGTCCTCCTCCACCAGGGCGCGCCCCTTCACCTCAGACCAAGGGGCGCCGAGCGTCTCTTCGGCGACCTGCTCGAAGCGCGCCCACTCCTTGTCCCGCTCCAGACGAAGCTCGAAGTCAGCGACCAGCGGCTCGGTGCTGGCGTAGCCCAGGCGCCGCTGCACCTGACGCACCGCCGCCGCGTGGATGTGCTCGCCGTCGCGCGCGATGCTGCCCACATCGAACACCACCGCGATGGGCTCCACCTTCTGACGGAGCGCGCTCCAGGCGTTGTGCAGCTCCTGCGCTTTGGGCGAGGTGTCGCGCGCGAGCCAGGCCTCAGCCAGTGAGCCGCCGCTCGGCAACGCCACGCCGTCGAGCGCGAGGCCGAGCAGCTTGGCGAAGCTTGATTTACCTGAGCCGTAGAAGCCTGAGATCCAAGCGTTGGGCAGATTCGGCCCGCCTGTCTTCTCAAGCCCGGCGCAGATGCCCCTCAGCAGCCGCAGGTACTGCTCGTGGATGCCGCTCGGCACCCGGCGGTGGTTCGGGTGCTCCTCCGGCCAGCCGCCGGTGATGATGTACTCGCTCACCTCCGCGGCGAGCTTGTCTGGACTTTGCTCATGGAAATAAACCACGGGCGGGATGTCGCGCGTGATGTCCGAGACGAACAGGTCGCGTATCTTGAGGTCGCTCTTCATGGGTAGATCCGGGGCCGGTAGTCGTGGTCAGGGCTCAAGAGCCCCATGAATGAGAGCCCCGTGGGGCTCTGGCGGGTGCCGGGGTAGAGCAGCACCACCGGGACTTGGCGCGTGTTGCCGTCCAGGTGGCGCAGCAGGGCAGAGGAGCGGAAGAAGGGGTAGAGCGCCCCGGCGCGGCCGATCAGCGCCAGCGTGCGATCGACGGCCTCCGGCGGCTGCTTGTCGGCGTAGTCCGAGATGATCTTCGCGCAGTCCGCGGCGATGCCATGTGGGCCTTCAATGAGCGGCGCGATCTTGCTCTTCAGGTAGCCGAGGCCGCGCTCAGGTGCGACGCGCGCCATGCGCGCCTCCATGTCAGTCACCCGCTGCACCCAATCTTCCCCCTGGGCCCGGACGCGGTCGAGCAGGACCTTCTGCAGGTTGATGGAGAGCACCATCCAACCGCTTTGCATCAGCTGAGCGCTCAGCCGCTGCACCTCACCCCGGAGCATGAACTCCTCCTCTGGGGCGTACTGCACGATGGCGAAGCGGAAGTTTCGCATCGTGCTGATGCGCGGGCCGTCCTCCTGAATCAAGTCTTGGCGCAGCGCCGCGAAGGCGCGCTGGAGCGCACCGCGGGGCGCCCGTGAAGAGGGTGGGTGCAGGCTCACGTGGCCACCTCCGCCAGCTGCTCGCTGGGGCTTAGGGTGGCGCTGGCCCAGGCGCTGAGGCTCGGGTAGCGCCAGCCAAAGTCAACTAAGCTGCCTTGTCGTGAGAAGGCGAGCCCTGGCAGGGCGCGGAGCCGCTGCTCAAGCGTGCCCTCCTCGAGCGCCAGTGAGCTCAGGTAAGGGTTCATGAGCAGGTTGCCCTCCAGCTTCACCTCACGCAGCAGGTACATCAAGTACTCGAGCGCCTCGTTCGGCACCCGCGGCAGCGTGAGCTGGCGCAGGCCCTTGTTGGTGCTGACTAGCCCCGCTGAGTACGCGGCGGAGAGCAGCTTGCTGGCGCACTGCACGCGCGTCGCTAACGTCCAATGCGCGGGGCCCTCTTCACACACCCAGCGCACGACGTAGTCGCGCGTGATCTCGGGTTTGGGGGTTTGGTACCGCGCCGCCAGGCTGTGCCCCGTGAACCGCCGGTAGAGCGGATCGGTCAGCTGAAGGTGCCAATGGCAGATGAGGCGCCGGGTGTCCGGCGTCATGTGGGGCCAGCTGTGGAGCGCCGCGAGCGCGTTGGGGAAGGCGTCGAAGCGCGCTCGCAAGTTGGTGAGCAGCACCGTGACCCGCGCGAGGCTGCGCGCGCCGAACCAATACTCGTCGAAGGCGCGCGCCGCGACGGCGCCGAGCGCCCCTTGGTGCGCGCCGTCAGCGCGCGCCCAGTAAGCGCGGCTGTCTTCCACCTCGAGCGCGCATTTGAGCAGCCGTGAGTGCGCCTCCGTCGTCTCCTGGGGGCGCGCTGGGTGCGGCGCCGTCAGGTGGGCTTGGGGTGAGGTGGGCGGCGTGGTGGTGCGCTGTGAGGTGGGCGGCGTGGCGGTGCGCTGTGAGGTGGGCGGCG
>CAYQAC010000199.1:0-8935 GCA_964415255.1 uncultured Polyangiaceae bacterium
CGCCAAAGCGCGCATCATCGCGGCAGCGACGCTGGCTTCAATGGGGCTGAGTCCCGGAGGACTCAGAAGTGGCCTCTCGAATTTTGGAGGCCTGGGGGGCGCTTGGGGTGGCGTTCGCGAGCGGTGCTGGCGGGGGCGCGCTGGGGCCCCGGATGCGGGGCAGCAGGGGTTGTGTTGAGGTCATGGAAACCGTGCTTTGTTGTAAGGATCAGGCGCTTGCGAGCGGGGCCCGGGGGAAGCCACGCGCCGCGCTGCTCGCGCGCCCAGAGCGTGGTCGGCCGCCGCATGGTGCCATGGTGGTGCGCAGATGTCGTGAAGACGATGACGATTTGTGAGAGATGTTTGGCGCTCGGAGTGGGGGCTGCCGCGCAGCGGCGCGTGCCCTGAGTCGTCATGGCGGGCGGGTCGCCAGGGCCTACCTGAGCATGCGTGGGGTGGTCAAAGGTGGGCTGAAGCAAGCACGCAGCGGCGGCGCGGGGTGAGGCCAGGCAGCTGGCCAGCGCCTTGCAATAGGACACCGAGCACCGGGCGTTGGGGTGACTGAACGTGCGGATGCAGGAACAGAGACGCTGAGCCAACGCGGCGCAGAGCGCTGAGTGGCGAGAGGGAGGAGGCTGAGATGATCCGATCGGTAGCAGAGTCTGGGGGCGTTTTGGTGGAGGTGCCGCTGGTGCCTTCGAGTGTGGTGCTTGAGGTGCTGTACTGCGAGCGCGCGGTGCACATCGCTTGGGTCCAAGGCGAATGGGACGAAAACGAGTACACGCGCGACGGCGCCTGGGTGCACCGCAAGGTGGACAAGCCGCGGCCGCTCAAGCGGCCGAAGCACCTGCGCAGCAAGGAAGAGGCGCCAGCGGCACCAGCGGAGCCGGAGCGGCCGTACCAAGCGCGCTCGGTGTGGCTGTCCTCCACCCGGCTGGGGATCACCGCGAAGACAGACGTGGTGTTCGTAGATGGGGGGAGCGTGGTGCCCATCGAGTACAAGCGGGGGCGCCAGCCCTCGGTGCCGGAGGGGGCGCTCTTGGAGCACCGCGCCCAGCTGTGCTGCCAGGTGCTGCTCCTGCGTGAGCAGGGCTACACCTGCGACCACGGGGAGATCTACTACGCGGAGGACAAGCGGCGGGTGGTGATCGCGATCACCGACGAGCTGATCGCGATCACCCACGCGGCGATCGCACGCGCCCGGGAGATCTACTTTGAACCGAAGCCACCGCCCCCCCTCTACAACAGCTCCAAGTGCCGTGGGTGCTCCCTGGTCGGCATCTGCTTACCCGATGAGACCAACCACCTGGGCGCCCTGGAGCCCGCCGTGATCCCAGCGCGAGCTAAGTCCCTGCCGCTCGCCCCCAGCGCGCCCCCAGCGCCCTCAGAAGTCAATGGCACTGACCAACGGCCACCCAGCGCACCTACAGCGCCGCTCAACGCCCCCTCAGAAGTCAATATCACTGATCAACCCGCCCCCAGCGCGCCCCCAGCGCCCTCAGAAGTCAATGGCACTGACCAACGGCCACCCAGCGCACCTACAGCGCCGCTCAACGCCCCCTCAGAAGTCAATATCACTGATCAACCCGCACCCAGTGCACCCAGCGCACCAACACCGCCCCCCACCACCTCCAGCCCAGAGTACGCCGCGCTCACGCCGCAAGACATCGCCGCCGGCGCCGCCCTGCGGCGCCTGCACCCGGCGCGAGACGATAAGGCGCCGCTCCTGGTGCAGGAGCACGGCGCGCGCGTTGGACTCGATGGTGAGCTGTTGAAGATCACCTCGCGCGAGGGCGCGGTCAGCACCGCGCGCCTGCCGAACACCTCCCACGTAGCCTTGTACGGCAACGCGCAGATCTCCACGCAGGCGGTGGTGGAGCTGCTGCGCCGCGGGATCCCAGTGTGCTACTTCAGCACCGGCGGCTACTACCTGGGGCGCACGCTGGCGCACGACTCGAACCAGGTGTCGCTGCGCGTCACGCAGTACGATGTGCTGCGCGATGACGCGCGTTGCCTTGAGCTCGCCGCGGGCATCGTCTCCAGCAAAATCGCGAACTGTCGTACCCTGGTGCGCCGCAACGCGGTGGGGGACATCGCGGTGCTGCTGCGCGAGCTGAAGATCCTCTCGCGCAAGGCGCTCCGCGCCTCAAGCCAGGAGGAGCTGCTCGGCCTCGAGGGCACCGCGGCGCGCACCTACTTCTCGGCGCTGCCGAGTGTGGTCAGGCCACCTGATGGTAGCACCCCGGCCTTCGACTGGAGCGGCAGGAACCGGCGCCCGCCCACCGACCCCATCAACGCCATGTTGTCGCTCTGCTACACGATGCTGACTAAGGACTTCACGCTCGCGCTCCAAACAGCGGGCCTCGACGCCATGTTCGGGTTCTATCACCAGGTGCGCTTTGGGCGGCCCTCACTGGCGCTCGACTTGATGGAGGAGTTTCGGCCGATTGTGGCCGACTCCATCGTGATCAAGGCGATCAACACCGGGGAGATCAGCGCGACGGACTTCATCCACCAGGCGGGCTCCTGCACGCTCACCCAAGCCGGGCGGCGGCGGCTGCTCGGCGCCTACGAGCGCCGCCTGGGTGAGGAGGTCACCCACCCGACCTTTGGTTATCGCATCAGTTATCGGCGCGTGTTGGAGGTGCAGGCGCGCCTCTTCGCGCGCGTCATCAGCGGGGAGCTGGCGAGCTACCCAGCGTTTCGTACCCGCTAGGAAGGAGAGGGAGCATGCGCCGCGTCTACGTCGTCACTTATGACATCTCGAACCCTAAGCGCCTGCGTGGCGTCTACAAGTTGATGCGTGGCTATGGAGATCATGTGCAGTTCTCCGTGTTCTGCTGCGCGCTGAGCGCTTCAGATCTGGTGGAGCTCAAGGGCCGCTTGGGCGACGTCATCCACCACCACGACGATCAGGTGCTGTTCTTCGACCTGGGCCCCGAGCAAGGCCGCGGCTCCACCTGCGCCGCCCACGTTGGCCGCCCCATGGCGCCGCGCACCGCGGGCGCGGTGGTGGTGTGACGTCTCGCCGCTCGGAGCTTCAAGATCGGGGGGTTGGACGGCACCGCGCCATCGCGCCCCCCCGGAGTGAGGCTGGCTTACCCCCGGCGCCGACGTCGCGCGAGCAGACCAAGCGCGGCGCCCAGGGCGAGCGCGAACGGTAAGCCTGGTTGACGTTTGCTGACTACCACGCAACCACAGCCATCGGAGTCTGTGCCTGAGGACACTCCTCCGTCGCCCGGTCCGGCGCCGGAGCCGCTAGAGCCGCCGGAGCCGCCAGCACCGCCCAAAGCACCAGAGCCACCCGAGGCGCCCGCGCCCGAACCCCCAAGACCAGCGGCGCCGCCCGACGGGTTCGCGCCGCCGTCGCCGCCAGCGCCGGCTGAGGTGGTGTCCTTGAAGTCAGGAGCCAGCGCCCAGCCTGGGTTGCCGCTCGCGACGTAGGCGTAGGCGCCGACGTCAGCCACGCCGCCCCGCGTGGTGCCGTTGAAGTCGTCCGCGGTGACGTGGTCTGTGACGCCAGCGGCGATGAGCGCCGAGCCCGCCTTGGGGAACAGATCCATCGGCGGGGCGCCGGTGTAGCTCGCGGACACAAAATCTTGGAGCAGATCGCCGGCGGCTAGCGTGCCGCTGCCGACGCCGACATTGCCGACCACCACCACGCCGCTCAGGTTGCCCGCGACGCTGATGCCGGCGCCCGCCTGCGCGTAGACCGCGTTGTTCGCGATGAGCACGGAGCCAGTGACCCCGCTGGCCCGGATGGCGGAGTTGGTCGCGTGAAGGATGGTGTTGTGCACCACCACCAAGTTCGAGGGCGCGCCCGCTTGGTGCGGCTGGAGCGCGATGCCGTGCTGCTGCGAGCCGAGGATGATGTTGTTGCGGATGACGGCGTCAGCCGCCGTTTGGATCGCATGATCACCGCAGTTCCACATCACGTTGCGCTCGATGATGTTGGGCCCGCCGTTGCCGGCCGTACTGTAGGCGAGGATGCAAGGGTAGTTGGTGTCGTGGATGACGTTGTCGCGGATGATGTTGTTGTAGCTCCCCTCCTTGAGTTCAATCCCATCACCCTGGCTCACGCTGGGTCCGTTGGTGTGGTGGATGTAGTTGCCCTCGATGATACTATCGAAGATTCGGCACGCGTCCGAGTTGCAGCCAAGGTACATCCCCTCCCCGGTGTGGTTCGTGTGGTGGAGGTGGTTGCGGCGAATGTACAGCGCCTCGTAGGGGCCGGTGCTGTTCGCGCTGATGGCCACGTCGTCAGTCTCATGGACCTCACAGTCCTCAATGGTGAGGAAGCGCGCGTGGTGGATGCGGATCCCGTGGGAGCCGCCCCGCCACTCGATCCCGCGCAGCGTGAAATGCTCTGCGTGGTCGATGTCGATCAGGTTCTGAGCGGCGTTCTCGCGCACGAACACCGGCTGCTCGCCGTCCTTGGCCCGCACCACGATGGGTTGGTCAGCCGTGCCGATCACGTTGACGCCGAAGCGCGCGGTGAAGGTGTAGGTGCCTCCGCGCAGCACCAGCTCATCTCCCGGATTGAGCGCGTTGATGGCCGCCCTCACGTCGTCCCCAGGGCCAATCTCCGTGACCGCCGCCTGCGCGCTGAGCGGCCACGCGAACCACGCCACCAGCGCACAGGGGGCAGAGAGCTTCTTTACGTACGCGCTAAGATCCATCGTTTGCTCCTTCGCTCGCCGGAGCGTACCCGTAAAACGGGCGGTCGGTTCCTGAATCGTGGGGCGCGGTCCAAGCGCTCAACTGAGCGTGGGAGGCCGGTCGGCCGTTCGCGACCTCACGGCGGCGCTGCTTCCATGCGGTGCGTCGCTCAAGTGGTCAGCTAGTGGCGGCTGACCGTGGCCGCCTGCCGCGCGGAGCAGCTCAAGCTGACCGTGGGGCCAGGGAGGCGCTTGACGGCGGGCAGGTAGGCGCACCAAGCTTGGGGCATGCGCGGGGGACCGGGCAGCGGTGGGCCACAGGGGCAGGGCGAGTCTCCGGACATGCCGCGTTGGGTGTTGCTGCTGCTCGTGCTGTTCGCGGTGTTGGGCGCGCTCGGTGGGGGGTTCGCCATCGCCAACGCGTTGACGGACGCACCGCCTGAGCGGGTGGTCACGGTGCGCGCCACGCCGCCGGTCTTGCAGAGCGTGCAAGAGCTGGCGCGGCTCGAGACGGTGTCCTTCAGGCTGGAGCGGGTGGTGCAGCTGAAGGAGGAGCAGCGGCGCGCCTTCGGCCTGCTCACGGTGGAGGACTCCATCTTGCTGGTGGCCGCGGCGGACGTGAGCGCCGGGGTCGATTTGCGTGGCCTGCAGGCGGAGCGCGTGGAGGTGGACGACGCGAACAGCCGCGTGCGGCTCCGGCTGCCTGCGCCGCAGGTGTTCACCATCGCGCTCGATGAAGAGCGCACCTTCGTGCACGCGCGCGACACCGATCTGCTCGCGAAGCAAAACGCTGGGCTCGAGAGCCAGGCGCGCCGCGCGGCGCTCAGCGAGCTGCGAGCAGCGGCGCTCGCCTCGGGCATCTTGGCGCGCGCGGAGGCTGGGGCCAAGCGCACCTTGGAGAGCTTGCTGATGGCGCTCGGCTACCAGCACGTGGAGATCCATTTCGACGCCCCCGCGGTGGACGCCAGCGCGCCCCGTGGCGATTAGTCACGACGCCTGACGTCGTACGCCATCACCACGCAGCAATCAGTCACGGTGGCTGACGATGCCTGCAGCGAGCGTGCCCCAGCGCGCTCAGCGCTAGCCAACCCCCCCAAAAAAAACCTTAAAACGCCGAACAAAGCCTGCCGCTGTCTGCTCTGGCAGCGGTTGAGCAGGACGCTTGAGCGCCGCGTGAACCGCCCCGTCTGAGCGCGACGGCTACGCGCTAGCTGCGGTCTGGCGCCAGGGCGCCTTTGCCGTTGGCGGCCTCTGGCAGGTGGTGCGCCATGCGCTGGCGCTTCACCTCGAGGTAGTCCCGCGAGTACAAGTTGGGTGCGATCACCATGGGGATGCGGCCGGTGACCTCCACGCCCAGCTGACGCAGGCCCTCCACCTTGGCGGGGTTGTTGGTGATGAGCTGAATTGACTGGATGCCCAGGTGGCGAATCATCGCAGCGGCCACGTCGTAGCTGCGCGCGTCCACCGGGAGGTGCAGGCGCTCATTCGCCTCGATGGTGTCCGCCCCCGCCTGCTGCAGCGCGTACGCCCTGATCTTGTTAGCGAGGCCGATGCCGCGACCCTCCTGCCGCAAGTACAGGACGACGCCCGCGCCCGCGTCAGCCACGTAGCGCTGCGCGCCCTCCAGCTGCTCCCGACAATCGCACTTGAGCGAGCCGAACACCTCGCTCGTGAGACACTCCGAGTGGATGCGCAGCGGCACGTTCGACTTTCCGCGCACGTCCCCCACCACCAGCGCCACGTGCTCGTCGCTCAGATCGGGGTGCGACTTGGGCCCGCCCCAGCGGAACACCTGGATATCAAACTCACCGAAGCGCGTGGGCACCTTGGCGGCTGCGAGCGCCTCGAGGCCGTGGTTGTTCTCGGACATGGCTGGGCTGGGGATCGTAAGGGGCGGCGGCGTTCGGTGCGTGGCTCACCGAAGTGTGAGCCGGGCGCGCCTCTAGTTGGCAGCCACATCCGCGTGCCAAGCCCCCTGTGAGGACCCCGCGGACTCCAATGCGAAACCGACGGTGAAGATTAGGCGCAGCGCTCGCTTGGTCAAGTAGCCTCGCGGATTTTACGAAGGCACAGCCTCATGAAACCGCTCAAAGGACCAGGGCGTAGGGGTGGGGTTTGCCTGTTTTGCGCCTGAGCCAGCTGCTCAAGGCGGCGCTTCAGGTGCACCCCCACAACCCGCCCAAACCCCCACCGCAGCGCTCACAGGCGACGCTGCGCTCACAGGCGACGCTGCGCTGCCTAACGACGCTGCGCGCACAGCTCAAGCAGCGCCGCTTCGAACACCGCGAGCGGCGGACGCGCCGAACCACCCTTGATCGCGACGTCTACTCCCGCCAGCGTCTCGAGCCAGCGCTCAAGCTCCGCCGTGGGCACGCGCCGAAGCTGCGCCTCCAAGTCGCGCGCCTTGAACGGCGGCGCCCCGGCTGCCTTGGCGGCGTCGGCCGGTGACGCGCCTGATTTCCGTGCGGAATCAAACGCGAGCAGCTGGCGCGCTGACCATGCGAGCAGCCCCACCAGCGCCGGGCCGCCGTTCGGCTCGAGCACGTCGGAGAGCGCCGAGAGGCAGCGCCCCACATCGCGCCGCGCGACGTGGTCCACCAATTCAAAACCGGTTTGGCTGGTGACCCGCACGATGCACTCGGCGACCATCTGCTCCGTGATCCGCTCACCAGGCCCCGCGTAGAGGCACACGCGCTCCACGGCGTCATCGAGCTGCGCCAAGTCTGTCCCGCCAATCTGCGCGATCAGCTCGGCGACGCCCGCCGCCGCTGCGTGGCCGCGCTGCTTGATGGCGCGCGCCACCCAGCCGGGCAGCTCCTGCGCCTTGGGCGGCGCGCACTCCACCAAGAAGCCTTGCTTCTGCGCCAGGGTGAACAGGCGCCGCCGCTTATCCAGGGTGGCGCTTGAGAGCACCAGCACCGTGGTGCTGACGGGGCTCTCCGCATAGTCAGTGAGCTGGTCTAGTGCCTGCGCGCCCTTACCCTTGGCTTTGGGCGCGTCGCCGCGCGGCTCCCAGCGGTCGATGTGGCGCACCAGCACCAGGCGCCGCGCGCCCATCATCGGCAGCGTGCGCGCCGCGCCAAGCGCCGCCTCCACGCTGGCGTCGCCAGCGGTGAGCTGGTCGTCGTTCATCCCTGGGATCCCCCCGGCGGTCGCCGCGTCGCGCAGCGCGCGCAGCACGCCATCATGCAAGAAGCGCTCGCTGCCGTGCACCAAGTAGACCGGCCGCAGCGCGCCCTCGCGCGCCTCTGTCAGGGCCTGCTCAGGGGTCATGATGGGAGACATATAGCAGCCTTGAGCGCGTGAACGGCGGGCGGGTTTGAAACCCGCCCCACCAAGCGCTGGGTGTCCCGCTGAACGGACGCGCTGCGAGTGGAGTGGCGGGCGTGGTCAAGCGCGTGAGGTGGAGCGTTCGGGCATATGGTCAAAGCGTGGTCAGCGCGGAGCGGCTGTAGTAAAGACGCGCCGTCTCATGGCCGGCGAGCGCCCTTCAGATCATGCACTAGGTGCCTCAGCGGGCTGGGTGCGCGGCGTGCAAGCGCTCAGGCTCACCGGGCAGAGCCTGGTGGCCATCGGTAACTTTGACGGGGTGCACCAGGGGCACCAGGCGGTGCTGTCAGCGGCGGCGGCGCGGGCGCGCGACGCGAGGCTCACGCCGCTCGTGCTCACCTTCGATCCGCACCCGGCGGAGGTGCTCGCCTCGGCGACGCTCGATCGCCTGACCCCCACCGCGCGCAAGGCCGCGCTGATCCGGCGCCTGAGCCCGGAGCTCACGGTGGTGGTGGAACCGTTCACGCGCGCGCTGGCGGCGCACACGCCGGAGGCCTTCGCGCGCGAGTTCCTGCGCGAGCGGCTCGCTGCCGCCCAGGTGCTGGTGGGGGAGAATTTTCGCTTTGGGCGCGGGCGCGCGGGGGACTTGAGCGCGCTCCGGGAGCTGGGCGCCGAGCTTGGCTTCCAGGCATGGTCAGAGCAGTTGACGGGTGACGCGGCGGGGGTGATCTCCAGCTCGCGCGCGCGCGAGGCGGTGCGCGCGGGGGATTTGGAGCTGGCGGCGTGGCTGCTCACGCGGCCGCACGCGCTCACCGGCCGGGTGGTGCACGGCGACGCGCGCGGGCGGCAAATCGGCTTCCCCACGGCGAACCTCGCGGAGGTGGCGGAGCTCATCCCGCCGCACGGGGTGTACACCTGCCTGGTGGACGATCTCTCCGCTGGTGAGGAGCCGGGGTGCGCGCTCGCCACCGGTGTGGTGAACATCGGGCGGCGCCCCACGGTGGACGCGCGCGCGGAGGCGCCCGTGA
>CAYQAC010000200.1:0-8858 GCA_964415255.1 uncultured Polyangiaceae bacterium
CCACCAGAGAATGCCGCGCGGAAAATCGAGCCTCCCCAGGAGCCTCCCGAAGAAGAGCCCCCCAGCGCCCCCTCGGAGCCCACCGAGGCGTCCGCCGCCGACCCGCTCGAGCCCGGGCTGACCGACGCGCCCGCGGGGGCGGATGACCCTGCGATACTCCAAAGCTCATCGAATGGTGATCCGGGATCACGAAGCGGCGGCTCATCGCCGGCAGGGCGCTCCGCCGCCAAGACTCGCGCCGCGCCCCAACCCAAGCCCGCACCGAAACCAGCGGCGCTGCCCCCCGAGGTCCCCGTCTCCAAGCTCCGGTCGCGCCCGCGCGCGCCGGCGCTGGATGGTGTGCTAGCGCAGCACTACCCGGCCGCGGCTCGCGCAGCGGGGCTGAGCGGTGAGGCGACGGTGGCGGTGCGGATCACCGCGCGTGGCGTGGCCGAGGTGACGCGCGTGATGAGCGAGAGCGGCCCTGGCTTCGGCGCTTCCTGCCGGCGAACGGTGCACGGGAGCGCCTGGTCCGTCCCCGTGGACACGGAGGGGCGCTTCGTCGCGACGCGCCTCGTCTATCGGTGTCGCTTCCGCGTCGATCGCTGAGCCAGCTCGGCTTAGAGTCGCGCCCCATGGCACGCAAGCCCAAGCCGAAGGACGCACCCATCGTGAGGGAAGCTGACGAACAGCTCGCCCGCTCACAGCCCACCGTGAGTGGAGCTGACGAACGGCTCGCCCGCTCGCCCACCGTGAGTGGAGCTGACGAACGGCTCGCCCGCCTAGCCGAGCTGGCTCGCGAAGTGGAGCACCACGAGCGGGCCTACCGCGCGGGGAACCCGGAGATCCCAGACGCGGTGTTCGACGACCTGTTCGACGAGTACCAGGCGCTGGCGGACGAGCTGGGCGTGGACGACGCCGCGCGCCTCGACCAGCGGCCAGGCAGCGATCATGTGGAGGGCTTCGAGCAGGTGACCCACGCGGTCCCCATGCTCTCCCTGGAGAAGCTCAGCACGGCGCGCCGCGACAGCGCGGGCAACGCGGTGCCCATGCTCGAGCAGCTCAGCCACTGGCTCACGCGGCGCGCGGCGGAGCTGGAGCTCGACGCTAGCTCGCTCGCGCTCACCGCAGAGCCGAAGATCGATGGCATATCAGTCTCACTGACTTATAAGTCAGGTCAGCTGACGCGCGCCGTCACGCGCGGCGACGGTCGCCGGGGTGACGACATCACGCGCCAGGTGCTCGCCGCCGGCGCGGCGCCGGCACGGCTCACGGACCTGCCGGGTGAGGTGGAGCTGCGCGGTGAGCTCTACTGGCCGCGCTCGGCCTTTGAGCGCTACAACACCGCGCTCGTGGCCTCGGGCGCGGCGCCGCTAATGAACCCAAGGAACGGCTGCGCGGGCCTGATGAAGCGCAAGGAGCCGGAGGGGCTCGATTCCGCGGGGATCCAGTGCTTCATGTATCAGCTCGTCGCGCGAGGCTCGAAGCTGAAGCTGACGAGCCAAGCGGAGGTGCTGCGCTCCCTGCAGGCGCGCGGCGCCCCCGTGTACTTGGACAGCGTGCTCACCTCGACGAGCGTCAGTGAAATAGTCGAGTTCTGTGAGGCCTCCGGCGAGCGCCGGGCGGCGCTTGACTACGACATCGACGGCATGGTGATCAAAATCGACGCGCTGAACCTCCACGAGCGCCTCACCGGCACCGGCCACCACCCGCACTGGGGCGTCGCCTACAAGTTCGCGCCCGAGCGCCGCGCGACGCGCCTCCGCGACATCACGGTGCAAGTGGGTAAGTCAGGCAAGCTGACTCCGGTGGCGGAGCTCGAGCCGGTGAAGCTCGCGGGCACCCTCGTCTCGCGCGCCTCGCTCCACAACTTCGTTGAGCTTGCGCGCAAGGACGTGCGGGTGGGCGACGTGGTGCTGGTGGAGAAGGCGGGGGAGATCATCCCGCAGGTGGTGTCCGTGGTGCTGGAGGAGCGCCCTGAGGGCACGGCGCCCTTCCCGCGCCCGGCGCGTTGCCCGCGCTGTGAGAGTGAGGTGCTAGCGGAGGAGATCTTCCTTTACTGCCCGAACCCGAGCTGCCCGGAGCAGCTCTCGGAGCGGCTCCGCTTCTTCGCCAGTCGTCAGGCGATGGACATCGACGGCTTCGGCGCCGCGCTGGTCGAGCAGGTGATTGAGCGGCTCGACGTGCGCTCACCTGACGCGCTGTTTCAGCTCCGCGCGGAGCAGCTCTCGGAGCTCCCGCGCATGGGCAAGAAGAGCGCCGAGAACGTGATCGCGGCGCTCGAGCGCGCCAAGGGGCGGGGCCTCACGCGGGTGCTCGTGGGGCTCGCGATCCGTCACGTGGGCACCACCACCGCCGAGGTACTCGCGAGCTATTTCCACGACATGAATACCCTGCTCGAGTTCGCGGCGCGCTACGTGAGCGGGGATGAAGCGGCGGTGCAGCTGGTGGCGCCGGACAAGGGCTCCGGTGTGCTCGAGGGCCTGGCGCGTCGCTCGGCGGACGTCATCTTCAGCGAGCTGAACTCGCAGGGGGTGCGCGGCGTGATCCGTGGGCTCGCGCAGGCGGGCGTGTCGCTCGCGAGCCTTCAGGAGGAGCGCCGCGAGGTGGCCGAGTTGGTGGGTAAGTCCTTCGTACTGACAGGCACACTGCCTAACCTCTCGCGGGCTGAGGCAGGCCAGCTCATCAAGCGCGCGGGGGGGAAGGTGTCCGGCTCGGTCTCGAAGAAGACCGACTACGTGGTGGCGGGTGAGGAGGCGGGCAGCAAGCTCACCAAGGCCCAAGAGCTGGGCGTCACCGTGCTCGATGAAGCGGGCCTGAGGGCGCTGCTAGGGGAATAGGGGGGGGTTGGGGGGTGGGGAACGCTCGGCGGCGCTGGCGTACGCTAGCGGCACACTCCGAGACGCGGCGCGGCTCGCTGCCCCGGTGACGGTGGTGGCGCGCTTTACAGGACTAGGCGGGATCCGCCTTCGCGGTGTCGCGGTGACGGTGGCGGGGCGGCGCACTGAACGCCTTCTCCCCGAGCGGGCACCAGGTGCCGTGAGTTGGTTTCGGTTTCCCCGCGCGGCGCTGCTCGCGCTGCCCTTGCTGTGTAGCGCCGGCGTCGCCTTGGCTGCGCCGGCTCCTGATGCGAGCGCGCGCGCTACACCGAGCGCGCTCCGCTTGGTGCTCCAAACGGGGATCCACGCGGTGGACGCGGCGGCCATCAGTCAGGCGGTCGAGCGGGAGCTCGGCATCCCAGTGCAGCTCGGCGCTGGGGCTGCCGCGGACACCCTGAGCTTCGATTGGGTGTCGAGCCCGGGGCACGTGGTCGCTTCGTTCGTCGACGCCCAGGGGCGCCGCACGGCGCGCACCATCGCGCGCCCGGAGCCCGCTGCGACGCCCGAGGTGCTTGCGCTCCTGGCGGGGAACCTGGTGCGCAACGAGGCGCGCGCGCTGCTCGCGCAGCTGGCGGGGGAGGGCGCTGCCAAGCAGGGCGAGGGAGACCCGGGGGGTGAGCCAGAGGGCGCCGGGGACGCTGCCAGTGAAGGCAGTGTAGCTGATGAGAGCGCGGTGGGTGGCGCTTCACCCGCTGCAGAGAAAAAAGACAGTAAAACGGACGGTAGGGGTGACGCGGAGGGTGAAGGCAGCGAAGCCGACGCTGAAGGCTCACCCCCAGCGCTTCGCCCAGGCGCGCTGCACCTCAGCCTGTTTCACCCCATCGCCCTCGACAACCACAGCGAGTCGCTGAGCGTGTCGCTGGAGCTCGGCCTGTTTTATAGCTACATCGGCGAGACGCGCGTGATCTCGTTCAATCCCTTGGTGAGCCGCCATGAGCACGGAGCCACGGGCCTGCACCTAGGTGGCCTCGTGGCCTGGGCAGGGGCTAAGGTGCATGGCGCCCAGATCGGCGGGTTGGCGACGGGCGCCGGCACCCTCGAGGGGCTCTCGCTCGCTGGTGTCTTCAGCCACGTGGGCGGGGGCGCGGAGGGCGCTCAGGTGGCGGGCGCGGTGGGTATCGTCAAGGGTCCTGTCAATGGGCTGCAGCTCGCCGGCGCGGTCAGCTACGCTCACGACGTCGAAGGCGTGCAGCTCTCAGGGGGCTTGAACGTAGCTCGGGGTCGGGTAGACGGGCTGCAGCTCAGCAGCGTGAACGTCGCCGGCTCGGTGAGCGGCGGGCAGCTCGCGGCGGTGAACGTGACCGAGCAGATCGACGGCGCGCAGATCGGCGCGGTGAACGTGGCGCGGCGGGTCAGCGGGGTCCAGCTCGGCGCCGTGAACGTCGCGGAGGAGGTGGACGGCCTGGCGATCGGCGTCGTGAGCCTCGCCAAGAACGGACGCCAGCAGCCGACGGCGTGGGTGTCAGCCGGTCAGCGTAGCCACCTGGGTGTGAGCCTCGAGGTGGGGCCCGTCTACTCCGTGCCCTACGTCGGCGGCGATCTGTGGGGTGACGAGCAGCGCTTCGAGTGGGGCTACCACCTCGGCCTCAAGGCGCGCCTGGGGCCTGCGTGGGGCGCCATCGACGCGGGCTACGGCTCCGAGCAAGCGCGCCTCGACACCGCCATCACCCCCATCGAACGCGCCCGCGCGCTGCTCGGCGTGGAGGTGGTGCCGCGCACCCTCACCCTCTTCGCCGGCGCCGGCACCCGCACCACCGAGCTCAAAGACCTCACCGTCGAGAGCCACTTCGGTATTCAGGTGTTCTGACCAACTAGCGGGGGAGCGCTGCCCGGGTGGCACGCTGCGTTGGTGCTCACCATGCAGGCCGCGGTTCAGGGAGATGCGGTTCTGTCGCGTTGAAGCGAACCGTTTTGTCTGCCATGGTTGACAGAAAGGGTGGTGATGCTGTAACCTTGGGTTGTGACCGGCGACGAGGTCGTGAAGCGCATCAAGAGGCTTGGCGGCAAGGTCGTTCGTCAGAACGGTTCGCATGTGCGTTGCACCTGCCGCTGCGGGGGTAACCACACAACCGTCGCCAACCACAAAGGTAAAGACATCCCGGTGGGCACCCGCAAAGCCATTGAGACGGATCTTGCGCCGTGCCCGCACTTTGGGCTGGGATGGCTCCGCTGACGAAAGGGAAACCATGACCTACACTGCCATCTACAAGCGCGATCCCGACGATGACGCGTGGCTCGTTCACATCGATGGGGTTGCTGGTTGCCACACCTACGGGCGTAGCCTCGCTCAAGCGCGCGAACGCATCCGCGAGGCGCTGGGCCTCTTCGTGGATGGGGCTGATACTGTTGAAATCCTGGACGACGTGCGGATCACCAAGGAGGCCAAGGCCACCATCATGCGCGCGAAGCGCGCACGTGAGAAGGCGGCTGAGGCTCAAGATGCCTCGAGCAGTGCGTTACGTGAGGCGGTATCTCGCCTGCGCAGTGGCGGACTGACCGTTCGAGATGTGGGAGATCTGCTCGGGGTGTCCCATCAGCACGTCGCTAAGCTCGCAGCTGGGGGCTGAATTTGCGCCATTTCGGAGGCGCCGCGGCCGAGAGCGAAGCGCTCTCGCTCGAACAGTTCGACGACTTGGTGCGAGCCAAGGTGGGTCGCGATCTGAAGGCAGCTCGGGTCCACGCAGGTCTCACCCAGGCTCAGCTCGCGAAGAAGCTGCGTCGCGCGCAGACCACGGTGAGCAAGAGCGAGGCTGGCAAGATCCAGGTGTCTGAGGCTTACATCCGTCAGGTGCTCAAGGTGTGCGGCCTGAATGAGGACTTCAGCGCTAGTTGAGCGCCTGGAACGGGTGGCGTACCGGTAACTATCTGAAATCATTGGGTATTTGGGGTGGCGGTTGGGTTCACGCCGCGCGCAGGTGGCGGCGTTTGAACACGGGGGGTGGGTGCGGGCACTGAGCGCACCCGGTATGACTTGGTCCAGCGTGAGCGTTCGCCTACTCGAGTCCACGGCCGTTGATGATCCGCTCGTCGTGCGGCTGGCGCAGGGCGAGCCGGCGGCGGTGGGGGAGGTGTACGACCTGCATCACCAGGCGGTGCGCGCGTTCGCCGCGCGGCTGCTCGGGGACGCGGCGGCGGCGGAGGACTTGGTGCACGAGGTGTTCATCACCTTGCCCAAGGCGATCCGGCGCTATCGCGGCGACGCGTCGCTGCGCACCTTCTTGATCTCGATCGCGGTGAACCACGCGCGTCACCACGTGCGCTCGGCGGTGCGTCGGCGCGCGGCGGTGGAGCGCCTCGGGCGCGAGCCGGAGCCGCCGCACGCCGTGGATCCGGAGCACGAGGCGCGCCGTCGTCAGCTCGCCGCGCAGCTCACCCGCGCGCTCGATGCCATCCCCGTCGACCAACGCGTCGCCTTCGTGTTGTGTGAGGTGGAGGAGCGGACGAGCCGTGAGGCGGCGGCCATCGTGGGTGTCCCGGAGGGCACCGTGCGCACGCGGCTGATGCACGCCAAGCGCAAGCTGCGTGAGCTGTTGGCCTCCGAGGCAGGGAGTGAGGTGGGCGGTGAAGGATGATCTGCTGAAGGAGGCCACCCGCGCGTTGCGTGAGGTGGGAGATCAAGCCGCGGCGAGCGAGCTCACTCGGGCGCGCGTCCTGCGCGGGGTCCAGGGTGCGCGTCGCGCGCGCGGTCGGCGCTTGGCGGTGGGCGTGCCGCTCGCGGCGGTGTTCGTCGCCAGCGCGGCGGCCGCGCAGGTGAGCGGCGTGCTGCCTCAGGTGGCTCAGCGCGCGCTCAGCGCGCTGGGGGTGACCGGAGCGGAGGCGCCCCAGGTGGACCCAGGCGCTGGGGCCCAGCCGCGCGTCACGCCCGGCGCTACCCAACCCCCCGATCCCCTGGGAGCAGCGCCCGCCGATGAGGATCCGTCGCCTGAGGAGGAGACCCCAGGCGCTGCGGACAGCATAGACACTTTACCTGACGAAAAGGCCCGAGCGGGTTCAGACACATCAGCTGACGATTCGGCGAAAGCGCCGAGCGGGGATCCCCAAGGTCCTGAAGGGGGCAGGCACAGGGGCCTGCCCCTACCTGGTCATCACGTCCCATCGGCGGGTGAGCCTGCGGGCGCATCGTCGGGAGCGACGAAGGCCGCCTCCGGCAAGACGCCCGCTGGTAAAGCACCGCACGTGGAACCCACTGGCAAGCCTCCAGCGACCCATAAAGACAGTGAAACTGACGCAACAGCTGAGCGCCCAACGGGGGACCCTACGAAATCAGCACCAGACGCCGACCAAGTCAGTGAAGCGGACCTAGCCCACCAGCGCTACCTGGCGGCGCATCGAGCCCATTTTGGCGCGCAGGATCACGCGCGAGCCCTCGCGCTGTGGGACGCCTACTTGAAGGAGCACCCGCGTGGCCGCTTCGCGACGGAGGCGGCGTACAACCGCGCCCTGTGCTTGGTGCGCTTGGGGCGTCACGCCGAGGCGCGCGCCGCGCTCACCCCCTTCGCCGAAGGGCGCTACGGCGGCTATCGCCAAGCGGAGGCAGCCGCGCTCCTCACGGCGCTCACCAAGTGACGCTCGAGGGCAGGGCCTCCGCGATGGCGCTCGAAGATGGATGACTGACTTATTGGTACCGCTGCCTGCAACAGACTAACAATCGGGGTCCCCTGGCTCGCACTCGAGCAAGGCGAACAGGTACTCACCGCTCCGCGCGACGCCGCTCGCGACGAAGCTGTCCAGCACCCAGGTGTAGCTGCCGGGGCCGAGCGTCACTTGGATGGCGCGGTCGGCGCGCTGGAGGCACGCGTCACCGCTGGGTGCGCTGAGCAGGTGTAGGTCGATGTCCACGTCGCCGCGATCGAGCACCAGCGCGCGGAGCGATTTAGCCTCCGTGAGCTCCAGGCGGTACACCACCTCCGGGCCCGATTCATCCTGAGTGGCGTTACAGCCAGGGTAGCTGTCTAGCTGCGACTCGGCGCTGGTTCGGGTGTCGCCGTGGTGGGTGAACGGGAGCCGATCGATGATCAGCGGATCGGCGGCGGTGCCGAGCCCCTGGTATCCGTCAGGTGGATTGACGAGTGCGGGTTCGCCTTCGAGCACCCCGCGGCGCAGCGCGTCGAGCGCCTGCAGGCTGGCGAGGTTGCGCTGGTTGTAGTTGAACTGGAGCCCGGGCGGCTCGAACACGCAGGGCTGGGCGCCGCCGCTCGAGTAAGCGTTGCCGTGGATTCCATCTGAAATGAGCCCCTGGTTCGGTAAGTCCTTCGTCAGCAGGTACAGGCTCAGGTAGGGCAGCTGACGAGCCTCGGCCAAGCCGCGCGTCACCACGTCGTAGGTGGGGACCCAGCGTGCGGCCACGGCGCTGTCTCCGCGCGGATTCAGACCCGAGACGATGGTGATGATGCCTTGCTCCTCGAGCTCATCCAGCAGGGTCGCGAGGTTGTCGTAGAAGGGGAACAGGGCGCTCAGGTGGGTGGCGCCTTGCCCCATGTCGTTGGTGCCGTAGTTGACGAAGGCGAACCGCGGGTTAATCGCGGCGATCTCTTGGTCGAGCGGGGAGGGGTTACCCGAGGTGGCCCAGCTCGCGCTGCGCCCAACGACGGCGGCGAGCGTGGCGCGGTCGAAGGGGGTGGTGCCCGCGGCGTCGCCGCCGCGGAAGTACTCGATGCTGGGCAGGAGCTCGGTGTGCTCCGCGAGCTCGAGGCGGTAGCTCGGGCGCGCGGGGCCGGCGAAGCAGTAGAGGAAGTGGGTGCTCACGGTGCCGGAGGCGCCCACCTTCATGAACACGTCCTCCGCGGCGCCTGGGCGCGCGGCGCGGATGGCCTCGGCGCGGTTCAGGACGCCCTGGGTGACGGGCGAGGCTATTTCATCGTGGAAATATCGGGCGAACCGATCGTCGGGAGCCCAACCCCCAACCCCGGCCACGCCCCCTGTCCCCCCGAGGCCACCTGTCCCCGCCACGCCGCCCGTCCCCGCGCTGCCCGCGAGCCCGCCGCCCGCCCCCACGCCGCC
>CAYQAC010000201.1:0-8843 GCA_964415255.1 uncultured Polyangiaceae bacterium
GTCGCCGTGCTTGGCGACGTCGAGACCCGCTTCTTGTTGCTCTTGACCACCATGACAGAGCCCTAGCTGTGCTTGATTTTGCCGGTGAGTAGGCCTGCTCGACCGGCGAAGCTCAGCGAGAGGTGGATGCGCATGGGGCCTGACGAGAGGGTACCTGTATTCCCATGAGGACAGCGGGTTCGTCTGAGGCTCCCGAACAGTTGCGTAGAAAAATCACGAAGCTGAGGCGCCGGCCTGAGAGCCGGCCAGGGCGTCTTCACAGACGCAGCCTCAGGCACTGCGCCCACCGCACCCGCATGAGTGAGCGAGCGCCACACGACCTGAGGTAGAGTCTCAAGGGTGCGTGCGTCACTACCCAACCCCCCGATCCTGATCCGCCCACAGCGAAGCCTCACGCGCCAGGCTCGCGTGCGCGCTCCACGCGTCCACTGCAGATGGTTCGCTCACCTGAGTATTTTGGTGCTCGGCGCGTTTTGCCTCAGCTTGGGCTGCGCTCGCGCGAGTGAGCACGCGCTCGAAGACACGGAGGGGCGGCGGTTCCAGGCGAGGTGCCAAGACGGCGCGTGTCAGCTCACGCAGACGAGCGGCGCCCCTGCCAAAGCGGAGCTGCCCCACCCGGTGCTGTCAGCGCCAGGGCGCGTGGTGGCGATCTGCGATGCGCCAGCGGACGCGAGCGCGCCACGGGAGGCGGCGGACTGCCGCGCGCTGGTGTGTCAATCTGACGCCCAGTGCCCGCCGGTCGCCGGCCAACCCGAGGGGACCTGCATCAACGGCCTCTGCATCTCGACCACCGGCGAGCTCAGGGTAGAGGACGCCGTCTGGATGTGCCTCGCTGGGACAGGCCTCGGGCGCCGGCAGCCGCAGCAGGTCGGCCTGTACGCGATGGCGCAAAACTGCGGGACGCCCTGTGTGGTACCGGCTGTCTGTCGTCAACCCTGAGCCGCCAGCCCGCCCCCCGACGCTGAACACTCGCGCCCCCCTTTAGGTCCCGCACCTGGCCGGGGCCAGCGCGAGCGGAGCCGGGAGCCGCAAAATCGTTGGGCTTCAGCGGGTCGCGTACTAACCTCCGCGCCCGGCTGCCCCGCGGCCAGGCTCACCGTGGCTCCTCGGAAGCGGGTGAGCGGAGACTTTCATGGCCGAACGTGAGCCCCTGCGATCCAGCGCGGCACTAGCCGCATACCTTGAGTCCCTCTTGGAGGGGCGACGCGCCATCGTGTTTGGCGACTCGAGCTCCGACCTCGGTGAGCGGCTGCTCGAGCGCGGCGCGCGGCTCGTGCACGTGTACGACCCAGACGTCTCCCGCGTCGCGGAGGCCGCCGCCAAGAGCAGCTCACGGGGGATCTCCTACGCGCCGCTCGGTGAGGGCGGCGCGGCGGTGCGAGACGGCGCCTTCGACATCGCGATCGTGGAGGACATAGGCAGCCACACTGCCCATCCTGCGGTGCTCCGGCGCGTGAAGCGGAGCCTGGGGCCGCGCGGCGTGGCGCTGATTGCCGCGCGGAATCCTGACGTGAAGCGGACGCTGCTCACCGACCCCAGTGAAGGCAAGCTCAGCTACTACGACCTCTACGACGCCGTGAGCGAGGTGTGGGACGAGGTGCGGATGCTGGGGCAGACGCCGTTCGTCGGTTACGCCGTGGTGGATTTCGCGCCCGCGGGCGAGCCGCAGGTGTTCTTCGACAACGGCTACCTGAGCGGCAACGCCGAGGAGCCGGAGTACTTCATCGCCTTGGCGGCGGGTCAGCCGCTGGCGCTTGAGGAGTTCGCGGTGGTGCAGCTCCCAGCGCACGAGGCCCTGGGGCAGCGCACGAGTGAGCGCCAGCTGGAGGCGGCGCGCAGCCGCGAGCAGAGCGTGAGGGCGCGCCTCGCCAAGCTCGAAGAAGAGCTTGAGCGCGCCCGTGAGCGCCCCCAGCCTGATGCTCGACGACAGCGGGCAGAAGAGCAGGACGCCGAGGCGGTGCGCGACGCCGCGCGGCGCGATCGGGCGGAGGACAAGCGGCGCATCGCCGAGCTTGAGCGTGAGCTGGTGAAGCGCGATCGCTGGATCGGTGAGCTGGAGGCGCGCGCGGCGGCCGCCGATGAGCGCGCAGACACGATCCAGTCTGAGCTCGACCGCACGCAGCGGAGCGCGCCAGAGTGGCGCAAGCGCGTGACGCAAACAGAGGAGCGCGCCGAGCGCGCTGAGCGCGTCGCGAAGCAGGCCGAGCGTGAGCGCGATGAAGCGCGCGCGCAGCTGGCGAAGGCGCGCGATGCGAAGGTGCCGCACCGGGCTGAGCCGAGCAGCGCGGTGGCGCGACACGCAGCGCCGAGCGGGCGACAAGGCAGTGCAGCTGACGTACAGGGTGCACAGCCAGGGCGTGGCCCACAAGCCGAGCGCGGGCAGCTTGAGCGGGGGCAGCACGCGGAGCGCGAGCGCGCCCAGCTGCACGAACAGCTTGAGCGCGCCCAGCGCGAGCTGAGCGCCCTGCGTGACCGCACGAAGCAAGCTGAGCAGCACCCTGGGCCAACCGAGCAGCTTGAGCGCGAGCTGAGCGCCCTGCGCGACCGCGCGAAGCAAGCTGAGCGGCTTGAGCGTGAGCTGAGCGCCCTGCGCGACCGCGCTGGGCAAGCTGAGCAGCGCGCTGAGCAAGCTGAGCAGCGCGCCAAGGCGCGCCTCAGTGAGCTTGAAGGCGCCGCGCGTGACCTCAAGGGCAAGCTCAGCGAGGCGACGCGCCGCGCCGAGGAGGCACGCGCTCAGCTGACCAAGGTGGAGCAGGGCGGCGCGAGCGAGTCAGCGGCTGAGCTGTCGCGGCTGGAGGCGCTCCTCGTCGAGCGCGGCGCCAAGGTGCGAGAGCTACAGGGCGAGCTGCTACGCGCAGAGCGCGTGGGCAAGCAGCTGCTCGCGGAGCTGATGACGCTGCGAGACGAGCGCACAGAGGCAGAGGCGCTGGCTGAGCCTGAAATAGTCAGCTCAGCTACTCAATCGGCGCCTTCAGAGCCAGTGAGCGACCAGGCAGCGCCTTCAGAGCCAGTGAGCGACCAGGCAGCGCCGTCTCCCGATTTGATGCGCCAGAACGCCCAGCTCCAAGCGGACTTGGAGGCGGCGCGCTGGTCCCTCGAAGAGCTCGAGGGGCGGCTCGCGAGTCTAGCCGCGGGGGAAGAGGCCGTCTCACTCAGCCAGCAGCTCGCCGCGGCGCGCGCAGAGATCCTACGTAAAGCGGTGCTCATCGCGGAGCTGAAGGCGAACCTCGCCTCCCCCGGTTGACAGCCACTGACCCAGCCTTAGCCTGGCCGCTTTCTGTGGCCAGGGCCCAACCTTCCCCTCGCCTGGTGCAGCCAGCTGAGGGCGCCCATCATGAGTAAGCGCGACTATTACGAGGTCCTCAACGTCACGAGGACCGCGAGTGAGGATGAGATCCGAAAGGCCTACAAGAAGGCCGCGGTGCAATTTCATCCGGATAGGAACCCAGGGGACGCCAGCGCGGAGGCCTCGTTCAAGGAGGCCACGGAGGCGTACAGCGTGCTGTCGGACGCCGGCAAGCGTGAGCGCTACGATCGCTTCGGCCACTCGGGGGTGCAGGGCTCGGATTTCGATATGGGGAACATGGGGAACATGGGGGACATGTTCAGCCAGATGTTCTCAGACCTCTTCGGGGGTGGGCGCTCAGCGCGGCGCGCCCCCGCGCGCGGCCAGGATATCCGCGTGGAGACGGAGCTCAGCTTCGCGGAGGCCTTCACGGGCTGCAAGAAAGAGGTGAAGGTGCGCAGCGCAGTGGCCTGCGACACCTGCGGCGGCAACGGCGCGGCGCCCGGGAGCAAGCCAGAGACGTGCCGCCACTGCGGCGGCAACGGCCAGGTCTCCACCCAGCGTGGCTTCATCATGTTCAGCACCACCTGCCCCTCGTGTCAGGGGCAGGGCCGCGTGGTGACGGATCCGTGTAAGGAGTGCTCTGGGCGCGGCGCCACCGTGAAGGAGCGCTCGGTGCTGGTCACCTTCCCGGCGGGGGTAGACTCAGGCGTGCGCCTGCGCGTCAGCGGCCAGGGCATGCCCGGGCCGAGCGGCGCGCCGTCAGGTGACCTGTACGTGGACGTCGGGGTGCACGAGGACGAGCGCTACCAGCGCGAGGGGGCAGACCTCATCGTGCAGGAGACCATCGCCTTCTCCGAGGCCGCGCTCGGCACCAAGCTGGACATCCACATGCCGGATGAAACGGTGATTGAGGTGGATGTCCCGCACGGCACGCAGCCGGGCACCGTGCTCACGCTGCGCGGCAAGGGGTTCCCGCGGCTCGACCGCCCCCGCGCGCGCGGGGACTTGCTCGTGTTCGTCAACGTGCGGGTGCCAAAGAAGCTGAGCCGCAAGGCGAAGAAGCTGCTCGCAGAGCTCGACTCAGAGATCGCGGCGAGTTAGTCCGGTAATCTGACGGCCTCTGGGCGCGCACCAGCGCGAGTTAGGCAGCCCTACTGCTCATGTGTGGCGCGCGGCCAGCGTGCTCAGCTGACTCACCGTGGCGTCAAACTCACGGCGCTCTTCAGGGCGCTGGGTGACGAGCTGGCGGAGATCTTCTTGCGCCGCGATGGCTCGGTCCACCATCAAGTCACTGCCCTTGGCGTAGGCACCTAGGCTTATTAAATCCCGCCGCTCCTCGTAGGCGCCGATCAATGCGCGGAGCCGCTCGGCGGCGCTACGGTGCTCTGGCGTCACCACCTGGGGCATCACGCGCGAGAGCGAGCCTGGCACGTCGATGGCGGGATAATGGCCGCGCGCGGCGATGCGGCGATCCATCACGATGTGACCATCCAAGATGCCGCGCACCTCGTCGGCGATGGGCTCATCCATGTCGCCACCCTCCACCAGCACGGTGTAGATGGCGGTGATAGACCCACGGCTCCCCTGACCGCTCCGCTCGAGCAAGCGCGGCAACATCGCGAACACGCTCGGCGGGTAACCACGCCGCGCCGGCGGCTCCCCCGCCGCGAGCCCCACCTCGCGCTGCGCGCGCGCAAACCGCGTGATGGAGTCCACCAGCAAGAGCACGCGCTGCCCCGCGTCGCGGAACGACTCCGCGATCGCCGTGGCCACCTGCGCCGCCTTGAGCCGCTCAAGCGCTGGCGCGTCGCTGGTCGCGATCACCACCACCGCGCGCCTGCGCCCCTCCTCGCCCAGCGAGTGCTCTAAGAACTCCCCCACCTCACGGCCGCGCTCGCCGACCAGCGCCACCACCACCACATCCGCCGTGGTCCCCCGCGCGATGCTGCCGAGCAGCGTGCTCTTCCCCACGCCAGAGCCCGCGAACAGCCCCACGCGCTGCCCCACCCCCACCGTCATCAAGCCATCGATCACGCTCACGCCGGTCGGCAGCGGGCTGTCCACCGGACGCCGCGACAGCGCGGGCGGCGGCGCGCAATCGACAGGCACACGAACTAGTGGCCCCGTCAGCGGCTCACCGAGCGGGCGCCCCAAGCCATCCAGCACGCGCCCGAGCACCGAAGGGCCCACCGACACCGTCAGCGGCTCGCCGAGCGACTCGACAGCGTCATCTGGGCCCACGCCGTCCAGCGACCCGAGCGGCATCGCCACCACCTCACCGTCAATGAACCCGACTATCTCCGCCATCAGCGGCGCACCGCGCCGACGCACCGTCACCACGTCCCCCACGCGCCCACCGGGCAGCGACGCCCTGAGCGACAGGCCCGTCACCGCGCGCACCTTCCCGCTGGGCCGGAGCGCCGAGGCCGACGCGAGCTGAGCCTTCAGGGCATCCAGATCCACGGCGACAGCCTACACCAGCTGTGCGCCGTGAAACACGCAGCCCCTCGTGGAACCCCTTCACTTGGCGGCTCCCAAGATCCTCAAACCCAGACGAAGCGCGCGAACTCACGGTAGACCGAAGCGCCCGAAGGCGCGTGAGGCGCGCCCGGAGGTGCGTGAAGCGCAGGGCAGGCCGCAGCGCCCGAAGGCGCGCGAGGCGCAGGGCAGGCTACGCGTGTTTTGGGGGAGCTCGAGTCCTCAGACGGTGGCTTCAGCGCTGAGCGCGTGAGCGGTTGGCTCGGGGCAGGTCGCGTGGGCTTGGATGAGCGGGTGGGGTTCTCTTGATTTTTTTGGGGGTTGGGGCGCGCCCCACGGCGCCCTGAAGCGCGGTAAAGATTTGCCCGGCGCGCGCCTGGGGTGCCACGCTAGAGCCCGTATGGTGAGCCATCGCAAGCCTTCACGTCAGCTAAACTCACGTCTTAGTCAGGCTCTCTGGTTCGGCGCCCTCATGGCGCTGTTCAGCGTGAGCTGCCGTGCGTCAGTGAGCGCCAAGCTGAACACCGGGGAGGACGATGAGCTGGACGAGAGCGTGACCCCCGTCTCCTCTACCCTCGACACCTACGAGGCGGACGTGGACTACGCGCTGAACGGCGCGCGCCACGATCTCGGCTTGAGTGAGCAGGCCAAGGGCGCCGCGGCTGCCTGCAGCTGCATCGCCGTGAAGGTGGGCACCGCGACCGATCCTAGCTTCGAGTGGCACGGCGCGGTGCCGCGCATCGACCCGGACCACCAGCTGGTGTTCGCGATGAGCTCTGAGGGCAAGGCCTGTGAGAAGGAGCCGGAGGATAGCCTCGGCGCTTCGTACTGGGGCTTCCGCCAGGAGGGGGAAGACATCGTGATCTTGGTGGAGAACGCGCGCTTCGGGCGCCCGCTCACGAGCGGCGCCGTGATCCCGAAGCCCACCGGCAGCGGGCGCATCTACCTGCGCCCCGCCTCACGCGAGGTGCCCTATGGCCGCCCCGCCGACGGCAGCACCCACTGCCGCCTCAACTGAACCCACCGCGCCCAGTCGCTAAAGTCAGCATAACAGACTAACGGCTGAGCGGCCTTCACGCCGCGGCTCAGGTGAACCCAGCTGAGCTCAGCGCGTCGCGGATCTGCTCGCGCGTGCCGCGCAGCCGCTCGCTGAGGTAGCGCCGGACGAGCTGAGCGAACTGCTCCTTGCTGAGCGGCGCGCACAGCTCCGCCGCGACGAATTGGATCGCGCGCCGGAGCTCCGCCGCGCTCTGGTAGCGCCCCTCACGATCACGTGAGAGCGCCTTACGGATCACCTGCGCGAGCGGCTCCGGCACATGGCGAGGCAGGGGCGCGTACGGCGCGCCGAGCCGCAGCTGCTCATACACCTCGATCATTGAGCCGCGGTAGGGCACGCGCCCAGTTACCATCCGGTAAAATACCACCCCGGCCGCCCACACGTCCACGCGGCGATCGATCTCGCGCCGCATCGCCTGCTCAGGTGCCATGTAGGTCACCTTCCCCTTGAGCACACCGGTCTGTGTCTGCTCCGTCAGGCGGCTCACCGCCTTCGCCACCCCGAAGTCGATCAGCTTCACGTCACCGGACGCGCTCACCAAGATGTTGGAGGGCGACACGTCGCGATGGATCACCCCCGCGGACTGCCCGTCGGGTGTGGTCAGCTCGTGCGCCACGTGGAGGCCGAGGCAGGCCTCCCCCACCACCCGCAAGGTCGCCGCCAGGGGCAGCTCGTCGCCCGCCTGGCTGATGTGCTTCATCAGCTGACCCAAGGTGTCACCGTCCACCCACTCCAGGGCGACGTAGGGCACCCCCTGCGCCAGCCCCACGTCGCGCACCTCGATCACGTTCGGGTGGTGGATGGCGGCGAGCAGCGACACCTCATCGAGGAACATCCGCACGAAGGCGCGATCGGTCACGAGCTGCGGTAAAATGGTCTTCAGCGCCACGAGCTCCGGCTGCCCACCCTCACGGCGCCGCACCGCGGCCCACACGTTGGCCATGCCTCCCGACGCGAGCTTGGAGAGCAGCACGTACTCGCCGAGCGCCGTCCCCACAGCGAGCTCCACGCGCGCTGGGGGTGTGCTGGTGGCAGCTTCGACCCACTGCGCGACCTGATGGGTGATGGGGTGCTTGGACATGGGGCCGTGCTGGGGCTTTCAGGCTAGCGCCGGAGCGCCTAGAGCGCCCGCCCCGCGTGGGCGCGAACGGTCCAAAGGGCTGCCTGCGGCCCCCACGAACGGCGCCCCGTCGTGGAGCAGTGCTGCGTCGCGCAGGCGCGCGCCGGCGACGCTTGCTGCGCAAGCAAAGCCGGCGGCTCACCTGCGCGGTGCCGTCGCACCCTCAGCTGGCCATGAGCGCCAAGCCGCGCGCACGCGTTCGAGCCGCTGCACGGTGCTCCTGCCAGGCTCCTTCGGGGGCTCTCCACCCCATGACAGCAAGATCACCCTCTGGCGTCGCCAGGATTGCTCATGATCAGCTGTTCGGCGTGCTCACACACTGAACATCGATGACTCTGCGCCTGTGTACGAGCGACCCATAGCACTCCTTGGGCACCACCATGACACCCCGATCATCCCTGACTGAGTTGTCACACCGAAACCAACCTATCCAGCGCGATGAGCAGACGCGAGCACCGCAAAAACAAGGCAAATATCGCATATTCTACCTCAGCCGCTGACCGGCTGCGCCGCGCGCGAATGATAACTTCCGCAAACGAGTTGACGTGCTGCCATCAGTTAGTCACCTTGCACGTCCTAGTCATGGCCAGGCGCGCTGGGCGCCCGACTGAAGATTTCCAAATCACTCTCACCCAATGGAGTCACGAAAATGAACAACCGATTTTTGAGTGTTGGGGCACTGTTGGTCCTCGCGAGCACGCTCAGCCTGGCTGGCTGCAGCGACGACGAAGACGACAAGAAGCCTGGGAGCGGCGGCACCGGCGCCACGGGCGCTAGTGGTGGCACCGGCGGCTCAACCGCGGGCACCGGCGGCTCAACCGCAGGCACCGGCGGCTCAACCGCGGGCACCGGCGGCTCAACTGGCGGCACCGGCGGCTCAACTGGCGGCACCGGCGGCT
>CAYQAC010000202.1:0-8825 GCA_964415255.1 uncultured Polyangiaceae bacterium
CGAGCGGCCGCTGCTCGCCTACGGCGTGCTTGAGCTGGTCGTCACGGCGGCGGTGGTGGCCGCGCCGGCCGCGTTCACCGCCCTCACCCCCGCCTACCTCGCTTTGCTCAAAGTGGCGCCGGGCTCGCTCCTGTTTGCCAGCGTCGCGCGCTGGCTGCTCGCGGTGCTGTTCGTGATGGTGCCGACCATCGCCATGGGCGCGACGCTGCCGCTGCTCTCACGGATCGTGGGCGCCGGGCTGAAAGACAGCGAGGCCGGGCGCGCCCGCAAGGAGCGGCGGCTCGGGCGGCTCTACGCGGCGAACACCCTGGGCGGCGCGCTCGGCGCGCTGGGCGCCGCCTACCTGATCCTCCCGTGGCTTGGCCTGTCGCGCACCTTGTACGCGGCGGGGCTAGGCAGCGGGCGGATCGGCCTCATCGCCATCTGGCAGGGCGCGGGCCTGCGGGCGCCGAGCGCGAGCGCGGAGGGCGCCGAGTCAGTTTCTGTGGGGAAACTGTTCGGGGTGTTGGCCTTCGCCTCCGGCGCCTTGGTGTTCGCCTGCGAGGTGATCTTCACCCACCTGTTGGCGCTGGTCATCGGCAACAGCGCCTACGCCTTCGGCTTGATCCTGGCGGTGTTCCTCATCTGCCTGTTCGCCGGGGCCTCGCTGGCGCCGCGCGTCGCGCGCCGCTACGGCAGCGCCGCGCTCCCGCTGGGCCTCGGCGCCGCCGCCCTAGGGCTCGCGCTCACGCTGCCGGCTTGGGACTCCTTGCCCCTGTTGTTCGGCGGGCTAGGGGCTCACGTCACGAGCTTTGCGGGGCGCGAGGCGGTGCGCGCGGGCGCCGCCTTCCTCATCTTGGTCCTCCCCACGACGCTGATGGGGCTCACCTTCCCGCTGCTGCTCCAGCGCGTCGCGGCCGAACGTCAGGTCGGCGCGCTGGTGGGGCGGCTCACCGCCATCAACACCGTGGGCGCGGTGTTCGGCGCGCTCGGCGCAGGCTACCTGCTGCTGCCCCAGCTCGGCTCTCAGCGCGCGCTGTCCGCGGTCGGCATCATCTTCGCCGCGCTCACCCTAGGCGCCTCAAGCCTGCTCCCCAAGGAGCGCGGCACGCGCGCCTCACGCGTCATCGCCGCGGTGGCGCTCGCGCTGTCCCTCATCAGCCCCCGCTGGGACCTGGCGCGGCTCACGAGCGGCGTGAATGTCTACTTCGACAGCTACGATCCGCCGAGCCGCATCTTGTTCCTGCGCGAGGACATCCACGGCGGCGTCACCAGCGTGACCCAGACAGACTCCCTCATCACCCTCTACACCAACGGGAAGTTTCAAGGGAACAACGGCCACGAGCTGCTGGCGCAGTACTCCTTCGCCCACTTCCCCTCGCTGTTCGTGAAGCGTTGGGAGCGCGCCTTGGTGATCGGGCTCGGCACCGCCACCACCCTAGGCACCCTGAACGGCTACCCCTGGAAGCAAGTGGACGTCGTCGAGATCTCCCCCGCCATCGCCCACGCGGCGCGCACCTACTTCCCTGAGACGAACCGTCACGCGCTTGAGGACCCGCGGGTGAGGCTCCACCTGGACGACGGCCGAAACCACCTGCTCGTCCACCCCGATCGCTACGATCTGATCGGGATGGAGCTGTCGAGCATCTGGTTCTCCGGCGCGAGCGCCCTCTACAGCCGTGAGTACTACGAGCTCGTGAAGAGCCGGCTCGAGCCCCACGGGGTGTTTCAACAGTGGGTGCAGCTGCACCACATGGACAACCACTCCTTCGCGCGCATCCTGGGCTCGCTGCGTCAGGTGTTCCCCCATGTTGCGCTCTTTTACTCCGGTGGTCAGGGGATCTTACTGGCCTCCAGTGAGCCGCTCAGCGCCTCGCGCAGCGCCGCCGAGGCGCTGTCCGCGCGCCCAGCCATCCGCGAGACCTTGAGCGAAGGCGCCGGCCTCATCGATCTGATGCAGTACGTGCTCCTGACCGGCTCTGGGTTCGACGACTACCTCGCGGCGGAGGCCGAGCGCTCGGGGCTCAGCCTGGAGCAGCTCGTCTCCACCGACGACAACCTCTACCTGGAGTACGCGACGCCCAAGGCTAACGTCCTGCCCTGGGAGCACCGCTACGTGCTGCTGCGGGAGCTCGAGCGCTTCAAGCGGCCCGAGGCGGCGGCGGCCCTGACCGCACCCTGAACGCGCCCCGCCGCGTCCTGACGAGGGCGTCCGGCGTTTCCGTGTGGCGTCGCGCCCGGGTCGCCCGGGGCCGCTTGGCGCGCAGGGGCCTCTCCCGACCACAGGCAGGCTGCTCGGCGCGGCCGCCGCCCTAGGCATCAGGTCAGGCTGAGGCGAGCGCTTCCGTGTGGTTCGCCGCTGCTGACGCCCGCAAAGAGCCGTGGTACGCCGAAGGGATGCGCGCTTGCTTGGCCCTGGCAGTGGCCCTCACGACCCTCGGCTGTGCCACCACCGTCCACCGGATGGACGGTGAAATCCCGCTCGCGACCAGCCACGCGCGCACTGAGTGTGAGAAGCGAGACTGGCTGGTGCTCGGGCCCACCCGCTACGAGGTGGCGCGCGAGGGCGCCAAGGTCAGCGTCAGCCACGCTGACGGCGCCGCGCTGTATCGGGTCGGCGCACGCGATCCGGAGGACATCCTGGAGAGCGCGCTCGACGCGCCGGATCTGCTCGCCCGCAAGGCGGAGGAGGTGCGCCCCCACGACCGCGATCGGATGATCGGCTGGGTGGTGGCCGGCGCGGGCGTGGTCGCCGTCGCCACCGGCGTGGCGCTGTTCATCTCCTCGTTCGAGGAGGTGGACGACGGCCAAGGCGGGACAGACTCCGAGGTGAACGGCGGTCGCGCCGCCGCGGGCGCTATCACCTTCGGCAGCGGCTTTGTCCTTGGCATCGTCGGGATCGCCATCAACCCGGATCACGCCGAGCGCGTCCGCGCGGAGACCTCACGCTTCGTCTTCAACCCGAGCGAGGACGATCCGCGCCGCGTCAAGGAGATCGTCGAGCGCCACAACGCGCGGGTCCGCCAGCGCTGCGAGGCCGCTGGCGACTCTAGCGCTGAGCCGGCTGGCCCCACCTCGCCCCCCGCGGACCACCCAGACACCGCGCCCTGGCTCCAAGGCAGCGCGCCGAGCCAAGCGCCTGCGCCAGACGCGCCGCCCAGCGCCGAGTGAGCAGCTCGTCTGGTTGACTGACGTCAGGCGCGCCGATTCGTCAGCATACCTGACGCATATCAGGCGCGCCGCTGCGTCCCCTCACCTGTCAGTGCACCTGACAGGCAGCTGCGGCGCAGCGACCTGAGCCGCGCCTCACACCGCCGCGTGGAGCTGGGCCCGCGCCAACTCGCTGTTGCCGAGCGCGACCACCTCGGCGACGCGCTGGCTCCGCGCGGTGCCCGTGAACAGCCGCGCGCCTTGTGCGATGTGATCGCACAGCTCTGAGAACCCATAGCCCGCCTCGCGGGCGATCTTTGGCAGCAGGCTGGTCTCGGTCATCCCGGGCAGGGTGTTGACCTCGAGCACGTACTCGTTTTGCCCCTCGGTCACCAGCAGATCCACCCGCACCGCGCCGCTCACCTCGAGCGCTTGCGTGGCGCGCTCGGCCAGGTTGAGCACGCCGCGATAGCGCGTGGTCGGGAGCCGCGCCGGCTGGTGATAGAGCGTCTTGCCAGGGGTGTACTTGGCGTCATGGTCGTACATGCCGGAGAGCGGCTCCACCTCGATGGCGCCTAGCACGCGGCCATCCAAGATCCCCACGGCGATCTCCTTGCCCTTGACGAAGCGCTCCACCACCACGCCATCGTCGTAGCGCCGGGCGTCCTCCACCGCGCGCGCCAGCTCGTCGAAGTTCGTCGCCTTGGCGACCCCGAAGCTTGAGCCCTCGCGGCGCGGCTTCACCACCACGGGGAACCCGAAGGAGCCGTGCACCGCCCGAAGCTCACTCGTGGTCTGCTCGGGGCCGAACACGTAGTAAGGCGGGGTCGGCACGTTGTGGAGTCGAAACAGCTCCTTGCTCTTCAGCTTGTCCATCGCGAGCGCGCTCGCGAGCACGCTGGACCCTGTGTACGGCACGCCCAGCACCTCGAGCAGCCCCTGGATGCAGCCGTCCTCGCCCAGGCGCCCGTGCAGCGCGAGGAACGCGGCGTCCATCCGCGCGGCGCGCAGCACCGAGTAGGCGTCCGCCCCGGGGCTCAGCACCACCGGCGTCACGTCCCAGCCGCTCTCGCGCAGGCCGCTCACCACCGCGCGCCCTGACAAGAGCGAGATCTCACGCTCCGCCGAGCTGCCACCCATCACCACACCAATTCGCTTCGCACTCATGGGACTCATGGGACTCCTAGGGCAGCCAAAAGGGCTCTCCACTGACTTGGCGGGTACCCGACGGGGGCTGACTCGGCCAAATTCCTTGCTTGGGTTTTGGGTTGGGTAACCGCGCGCGGCGCTCGGAGGCGCACCCCAGCGCCGCGCGTCGCTCGCAGCACCGCGCCAGGTGCCCCCCCAGCGCACCCACAAGCGCCGCAGCGCCACGCAGCACCTGCCTGTCCAACCCCCCCAAACCCTAGAGACGACCGCGCGTAGCCAGTTCGCGGCCTCAGCCAGCCTCACGGCCCCACCCGTTCGCCTGACTGACTACGCCACCTCGACCAGGATCGCGGTGATGTTGTCCTTACCGCCGCGCGCGTTCGCCAGATCGATGAAGCTCTTCACTGAGGCGCTGCCGCCCGAGGCGGCCACCTGGGGGATCTCTTCGGTGCGCAGGTAGCCGTGGAGGCCATCCGAGCAGAGGAGGTACTGGTCCCCCACCTGGAGCTCCACCACGCCGGTGTCCACCTGGACGTAGTCGCGGTTGCCCACCGCGCGCGTGATGACGTTCTTGTGGCGGCTGTGCTTGGCCTCCTCCTCGGTGATCAGCCCCTGCTTCAGCTGCCACCCGACGAGCGTGTGATCTTCCGTGAGCTGCACCACCTCCGTGCTGCGGATTTGGTAAATGCGGCTGTCCCCCACCTGCGCGGTGATCATGAAATCACCCAGGCTCATCATGGCGCTGATGGTGGTGCCCATCCCGCTCTTGCCTTTATCCATCTCGCCGAGCGCGAACACCATGTAGGTGGCCGCCTGCACCGCGCCCTCAAGCAGACGACACGCGCTTGATAGCGATTTTTCGCGATCGGCCGCGGCGAGGTCGAGCGACGACTTGCCGCGCTTCACCATGCCATACACGGTGTCGATCGCCTCCTGGCTCGCGACCTCACCCGCGGCGTGTCCGCCCATGCCATCAGCCACGACCCAGAGGCCGAGCTCGTCGTCGCGCAAGAACGCGTCTTCGTTGATCGCCCTCCGGCGGCCGACGTCGGTCGCCCCGGATGAGTAAATGGTGAGCGGATCGGTGGGCTCGCTCATCGGGCGCAAGGCTACGGCAAACTGAATCAACTCGCACGACAAACGGACGAGCGCTGGGTGGGCACGGGAGATCTCAAGCGCCCTGGAGGGGCGGCGCGAGGGGCGTCACGAAGCGGTGGGGAGCCAGCTTCTCCGCACCTTTTTGCTGCGCGCTGTGAGCCATGGGGCCTGATCCGCCGGGCGCGGCGCGGCCGCCTCGCGCCTCACGTGGGCGCCGCAGCGGCGAGCGCCGCTCGTGGATGGCGCCTTGCGGTCAGGCAACAACACAAATACCGTTCGGGTCGTGCGAGCGGGAAGGTTCACCGTGAGGTCCCCAGCGCCGGCGAAGGTGGCGGCCGCGCTGCTCGACACGACCGCCAGGATCCTGCGGAGGCCTGGCGAAGGGGGCGCCCTCGTGTTCGTGACCGGCGCGCTGAGGGAGGCGCTACCCGAGCTGGCCGCAGCGATCGCGCAGCTCCGCTGTCCAGTGCCAGTGCTGATCGCGGGCGGCGCCGCGGTGCTCGATCCGGATCAGGAGCTGATCGCCAACGAGGCCGCGGCCGTCGGTCTGGTGTGGGACGTCGGGCGCGCGGAGGCGCTCGCGCTCGGCATCGGCGTGGACCCGAGCGACGACGACGCCACCCGCGAGTCACTGCTGCGCGCGCTGTCCGATCGGACCGGGCGCGGCGAGCCGACAGCGATGTTGTTCTCCCGCGGGGAGCAGGCCCCGACCCAGGCGCTCGACGCGCTGGCGGAGTCGCGCGTCACGCCCTTCCTGTTCGGCGGCGGCACGCTTGGGCCGCACGGGAGCGCCGTCATCACGCCCGGGGAGGCCCCCATCGTCGCCGCGACCACCGCGCTCATCACGCGCGGGCTCAGGCCGCCCGAGCTCCGCTGCTCCCCCGCCTGCCGACTGCTCACCCCGTTTTATACGGTCACCGAACATCAAGGACCCTGGCTGCTCAAGCTCGATGGGCGCCCAGCCCTCGAGGTGTTGCGCCACGCCGCGCCCAGCGACGAGCCCTTGATCCTCACCGCGATCGCCCCCGACGCCAGCGCGCCCACGCAATCTGGCCGCCCCGAGCTGCTGCTGCGCGAGATCGAGGGGGTCGCGCCCGCGCGCGGCGGCCTGCTGCTGAGCCTCACGCCTCAGCCCGGTGCGCGCGTCGCGCTCGCGACCTGGAGCGCCACCGCCGCGCGCGCTGACTTGGAGGCCACCTCCCGCGAGCTGCTCCGCGATACGCGCGGCAGCGCGCCCGCCTTCGGCGTCTACCTGATGAGCGCCTCCGGCCGCGGCGCTGGCCTGCACCCAGACCAGCGCGGCGCCACCGAGCGCGCCGCCGACGTGCGGATCTTGCGCCAGCGCTTCCCGAACATGCCTTGGATCGGGCTCGGCACCGCCTTCGAGCTAGGGCCTTACGCCGGGCGCCCCGCCCTCCACAGCCACACAGGCGTCCTGGCGCTCTTCACCAGCCCGAGCTGACATGCGAGCCTGCCGAGCGCCCCAGGGTCACGCGCCGCGTCCGGCGCAAGCGCGCGGCGGCGCCTCGTCCGTCACCCTGACCGTCAGTTTATCTGCTCGGTTGTTGAGAGCACGGAGTATGAACCGCAAGCCGCCTGAAGGAGCACCCGAAGGAGCGCCCGATGCCCGCTAACGCCTTACTCCGCGCACCCAAGCGCCGAGGCCTTGGGGCCTCTGATCTGGTGCTTGCGGGCCTCGTGATGGCCGTCGTGGCTACTTGATCTTCTGATCGCCGGCAACATCGCCATCTCCGTCGTGCTGCTGCTGATCACCCTCTACATCACCGACGCGCTGAAGATCGCGGTGTTCCCCACCCTGCTCCTGTTGACCACCCTGGTGCGCGTCGCGCTCAACGTGTCGTCAGCGCGGCTCATCTTGCTCCAGGCGGACGCCGGCGAGGTGATCGAGGCCTTCGGGCGCTTCGTGGTGCGCGGCAACTACGTGGTCGGCGGCGTGGTGTTCTTGGTGCTCACGCTGATCCAGTTCTTGGTGATCGCCAAGGGCGCTGAGCGCGTGGCTGAGGTGGGCGCGCGCTTCACCCTGGACGCCATGCCCGGCAAGCAGATGGCGATCGACGCCGAGCTGCGGAGCGGCGCGATCGACTCGGCGGAGGCGCGCCGGCGGCGCCGTGAGCTGGGGCGCGAGAGCCAATTCTACGGCGCCATGGACGGCGCCATGAAGTTCGTGAAGGGCGACACCATCGCCGCCTTCTTGATCACCCTGGTGAACATCCTAGGCGGGCTCGCGATCGGCGTGGGGCAGCGCGATATGGAGGTCTCCTACGCGCTCAAGAAGTACGGCCTCCTCACCATCGGCGACGGCCTAGTCAGCCAGATCCCCGCCCTGATGGTGGCGGTTGCTGCTGGCGTGCTGGTGACGCGGGTGGCGAGCGAGGAGTCGGGGACGCCGCTCGGTCAGGAGCTGTCATCTCAACTGCTCAGCACCCCCAAGGCGCTGCGGGTGTCGGCCGGCTTCGTGCTGCTGCTCGCCATCGTCCCTGGGCTGCCCGCGGTGCCCTTCCTGGTGATCGGCGCGCTGCTCTGGTTCGGCTCGCGAGCGCGCACCCGGCACCTCAAGCACGAGGAAGATCAGAGCAGCGCCGAGCCAATCCAGAAGCGAACCAGCGGCGGCGGCGGCCCGCGCTTCGTGCCCGTGGTGATCCCCTGGAGCCTTGAGGTCTCACCCGATCTCGCGCCGCTGATCGACGACGACGTGAAAGGCGACGAGGTCCGGCGCGCGGGCCTGCGCGCGGCTGGGGCTGCGGTGCGCGAGCTGATGTTCCGTGACCTTGGCCTGCCGCTGCCGCCCGCCAAGGTGACGGTGGGTGACGGGCCGCTTGAGCGCCACCTGGTGCTCTACATCCATGAGCTCCCCGCCGCGAACATCCACCTGCCAGACTCGCTCGATGACACCGAGCTGGCCTCCTACGTGGTGGACGAGGTGCTCATGGCGCTCCGGCCGCGCGCCGCGGACTTCTTGGGCATCGCGGAGACCCAGATGCTGCTTGACCAGCTCGAGCAGGTGGCGCCCGCGACGGTGCGTCAGGTGGTCCCGAAGCCAGTCTCGGTGCCGCTGCTCACGGACATCTTGCGCCGCTTGATCGAGGAGGGGATTTGCGTACGCGACCTGAAGGGGATCCTTGAGTCGCTCAGTCAGGTGGCCGCCGCCGATAAAGACCCGCTCAACCTGGCGGAGTTCGTGCGCTCCCAGCTAAGGCGCGCCATCACCCATGAGCTGACCGAGGGCGCCGGTGAGCTCGGCGTCTACCTCCTGGACCCGAGCATCGAAGACGTGGTGCGCTCGGCCATTCAGCGCACCGCGGCGGGCTCGTTCTTGGCGCTCAGCCCCGCGGCAGGTCGCGACATCGTGGCAGCCGTGCGGCGCCAGCTTGAGCTGACAGGCTACCCGGATCAGCCCGTGCTGCTCACCCAGCCTGACGTACGGCGCT
>CAYQAC010000203.1:0-4958 GCA_964415255.1 uncultured Polyangiaceae bacterium
GGAGAATGCTCACGGCTTTCTCGTCAGCCTTGGCTAGAGTTCAGGCGTGCCTGACCTCGCCGCCAAACCCACCCCCCTCGCGACGCTGCTCCGGCCGCTGCTGCGGCGCGCGACGAACATCGCCGCGCGTGACGTGATCCCACGGGCGCAGCAGGCCTATGGCGCCGCACGTCAGGGCTTTGAGGCGGCGACGGTGCGGATGTTAGGGGAAGATTTCGACGCCCGCGTCGCCGAGCTGCGGGGGCGCTACGAGGGGGGGGACCCGTTCGGGCTGGACCCAGACACGGCCAAGCTGGCGCTCGCCATCGTGTCGGTGTTCCATCGCGCTTATTTCCGTACGGAAGTTTATGGTCTGGAGAACGTACCGAAGGGCGCGGTGCTCTTGGTGGCGAACCACTCCGGGCAGATCCCCATCGACGGCATGATCATTGGCGCGTCCATGTTCCTCGATAACGAGCCGCCGCGGGTGATCCGCGCCATGGTCGAGAAGTGGGTGCAGACGCTGCCTTGGGTGAACGTGCTGTTTCGTAGCCTGGGGCAGGTGGTGGGTGTGCCCGAGAACTGCCGGCGCCTCTTGCAAGACGGCGAGGCCATCTTGGTGTTCCCAGAGGGGACCCGTGGGATCTCCAAGCCGTTCAGCCAGCGCTATCGGTTGGCAGATTTTGGGCTCGGCTTCATGCGCCTGGCGATCGAGACGGGCGTCCCCATCGTGCCCATCGCCGTGGTGGGGGCGGAGGAGCAGTACATCAACATCGGCAACCTGGGCAGCGTCGCGCGCGCCGTGGGGATGCCCAGCGCGCCCATCGTGCCGCAGTGGTTCATCCCGGGGCTGCAGATGCCGCTGCCGACGAAGTATCGGCTCTACTTCGGGGAGCCGATGCGCTTCGCGGGGGACGCGGACGACGACGACTCGGTGATCGGTGAGAAGGTGGAGCTGGTGCGGCAGACGATCCAGGCACTGGTCAGCCGTGGGCTAGCCGAGCGGGAGGCGGTGTTCTGGTGAAAGAGCAGCTATCGTCAGGTGAGTTGCCGGGTTCCGCTGAGCCGTTGGGGGCTGAGGTCGAGCGGCGCCAGGAGGAGCGCCGGGGCGGCGGGCGGCGTGATGCCGATCGCTCGCACGCTGACGTGTTGCTGGCGCGCATGCAATCAGGGCCGGTGGCCATCACCGGGATCTGCGGCCGCCTCGGCCGGCGGCTCGCGCGTCAGCTGCACCGCGAGCGCCCGGTGATCGGGCTGGATAGGCGGCCGTTCCCCGATCGCCCCAAGGACATCGAGTTTCATCAGATCGATGTCCGTCGCAAGAAGGCGCAGGACATCTTCCGTCAGGGTGAGCTCGCCGCGCTGGTGCACCTCGGCGTGATGCACGACCCGCGCGGAAAGAGCGAGGAGCACCACTCGTGGAACATCTCCGGCTTCCAAAAAATCCTCGAGTGGGTGGGTCGCTACGACGTGCCCAAGCTGGTGCTCGTCTCAAGCTCCAATGTCTATGGCCCTCGTCCAGATAATCCGCAGTTCCTCACGGAAGACGTCCCGTTGCTCGGCGGCGGCAACTTCAGCGACATGCGCGATTTGGTCGAGCTCGACATGCTGGCGCAGTCCTTCTTCTGGAAGCGGCCCGACATCGAGACCGTGATCCTCAGGCCGTCGCACATCCTCGGCACGGTGCAGAACGCGCCGAGCAACTACCTGCGGCTCAAGGTGGTGCCCACCTTGATGGGTTTCGATCCGATGATTCAGGTGGTGCACCAGGACGACGTGGTGCAGGCGATCCGCCTGGCGCTCCAGCCCGGCGTGCGTGGGGTGTTCAACATCGCGGGGCCGCGCCCAGTCGCCCTGAGTCACGCGCTGAAGCTGCTCGGTCGCGCCACGCTGCCGTTGCCGCATGGCGTCGCGCGGCGGGGGATCGAGCAGCTGTGGCGCCTTCGTATGACGTCATTTCCTGCGCCTGAGCTCGACTTCATCCGCTATGTTTGCATGGTGGATGACCGTCGCGCTCGTGAGCAGCTGGGCTATCAGCCGCGCTTCGATCTCGGACAGACGCTGAGCGCGGTGGACGACGAGCGGTGGCTGTGACGCGCGCCGCCCGTCAGGCAGTGGGTCAGCTTGGCTGTGGTGTGGCCGAGCCCGCGGCGGCTCAGTGGGGCTCCTCCGCAGCGGCGACAGCGGCGACAGTGCGACGGTTTGTGTATCATCCGTTTGGCTCATTAAAGAACAGGCGCGCCAGGCTCAGCGCGTGCCTCATGATTTGGGGGTTGGGCACCGCCCTGAGTGGCTGCGGCAATGAGCCCGCTAGTTCGGACCGCGCGCCCTCACCGAGCGCCGTGACGGAGGCGGCGCCCAAGGCGCTGGGGGCGAGGGCGGCGTCCCAGGTCCCGCTCGACGCGGGCAACGTGGGGCGCTTCGTCCAGCCGCCCGACCTCACCCCCGAGCTCCCACAGGATCAGGGACCAGCGCAGGGCCAGCTGGAGGATGGGGGCGTGAGCCTGTGAGCGTCTGGCGCGCGTCGTGGGTGGGTCTTGGGTGCTTGGTGTGCGCCTGTAGCGGGGCGCGTGAGCGCCCCGCCCTGCCGCCACCTGAGTACGAGCGCCCCGTGCTCACACCTTGGGAGGCGCCCCAGCAGTCAGGCGCTTGGGGCGATCAGGACGATCTGCTGGATGAGGACGATGAAGATGAGCTCCCCGAAGCGGGGCCAGCTGACGCGGCGGATGCCGGCTCAGACGCCGCCCCTGCTAGCTAGCTCGCCGATCCGTTTGTCACCACGCTAGCCCCGCGCGGGGGGCGGTTTCTCTGGTCCGTCTTGCGGCAGACTGACCGCTGCTTTAGGCGAAGGCCATGCAGGTCGGAGTGAGGGAGCAGGCGCTCATGGCGCGCAGCGCGTCACGGCGTCTCCGAGGCTTGAGCCGGGCGCGTAAGGACGCCGCGCTCGAGAGCATCGCGCGCGAGCTGGTGCTGGCGACGGCGGCCATCTCGGAGAGTAACCAACTGGATATTCAGGCGGCGCAGGCGGCGGGCCTCAGCCCGGCGATGATCGACCGCTTGGAGATGGGGCCGAGCGCGGTGGAGGCGACGGCCGCCCAGGTCCGGGCGGTGATGGCGCTGCCTGATCCGGTGGGTTCGCGCCGTGAGATGCAGCGGCTTCAGAACGGCCTCTTGGTGGGGCGCGAGCGGATCCCGCTCGGGGTAGTCGCGATGATCTATGAGTCGCGCCCCAACGTGACGATCGACGCCGCCTCGCTGTGCCTGAAGTCAGGCAACGCCTGCTTGCTGCGCGGCGGCAAGGAGGCGTACCACACGAACCTCGCGCTCGGCGTGGTGCTTGAGCGCGCGCTCACCGCGGTCGGGTTGCCCAAGTCAGCCGCGCAGATCGTGCCCGCGACTGATCGCGCGGGGATCGGTGAGCTGTTGTCGCTCACGGGCTTGATCGATCTGGCGATCCCGCGCGGCGGTGAGGGGCTGATCCGCTACGTGCACGAGGTGGCGCGGGTGCCGACGGTGGAGCACTTCAAGGGTGTGTGTCACCTGTATGTAGACAGTGACGCTGACATTAACCTGGCGCTGCGCTTGGTGGAGAACGGCAAGCTGCAGCGCCCGGGGGTGTGCAACGCGCTCGAGTGTGTGCTGGTGCATCGGGACATCGCTGAGGAGTTCTTGCCGCGGCTGATGACGCTCCCAGGTCTGGAGCTCCGGGCCTGCGCTCGCTCGCTCTTGATGCTGCCTCAGGCGAACCCAGCGACGCCCGATGACTGGGGGCGCGAGTACCTCGCGCCGGTGCTCGCGGTGCGCATGGTCGATGACCTCGACGCGGCGCTGAACCACGTGGGTGACTACGGCTCCAACCACACGGAGGCGATCTGCACCCGCGACTATGAGCGGGCGGAGCGCTGGGTGCGGGAGGTGGACGCCAGCTGCGTGGTGGTGAACGCCTCAACGCGCTTCAACGACGGCGGTCAGCTCGGGCTCGGCGCGGAGATTGGGATCTCCACCTCCAAGCTCCACGCGTATGGACCGATGGGCCTTGAGAGCCTCACCACCGAGAAGTGGGTGGTGCTGGGTACCGGTCAAGTGAGGTCATGAAGCGCCGGCAGGCGCCCCTCAAATCAACAGATGCTGGCGCGCCACCCAGCGAGCCAGCCGTGGCTCTAGCCTGCGGCGAGCAGGACTCACCCTGCGTGTGAGTCGCCCTGACGCGGGGCGCTGCGCTGTGCTAGAGCGCCGAGGCCTCGCTGGCTCGGCCAGCGCGCCTTTACTCTCGTGAGCAACCCAAGATGACAGCATCCAAGGCTGAGCTGCCGCGCCCCTCGCGCCCGCCCGCCGCCACCAAGGCCGCCACCCCCGAACAGTCTGAGCGCATCGCGCGTTGGGCGGCGGAGGCTGGCGTCGATAAGAAGGCGACCAACGTCCAGGTGATCGACGTCGTGGGCAAGGTGGACTACGCGGACTTCCTGGTGCTCATGACCGGGCAGAGCGACCGTCACGTCGCGGCCATCGCCACCTCAGTGGAGCAAGCGCTGGCGGAGCGCGGCGTGCAGGCCATGAGCGTGGAGGGCCTGCCGCGCGGTGAGTGGGCGTTGGTCGACTTCGTCGACGTGGTGGTGCACGTGTTCCAGGAGGACGCCCGCTCGGTGTACGATCTGGACGGCCTGTGGCTCGACGCTCGCCGCGTCGCGCTCCCCACCAGCGCCTGAGCGCTGCCAGACAACGCCCGTGCGGATCCGGATCGTCGCGGTCGGCAAGCTGAAGGAGCGCGCGCTGCGCGAGGTGTTAGACGACTACCTGGGGCGGATCCGCCGCTACGCCCAGGTGGAGGAGCTCGCGCTGCGCGACGCGAGCGGCTTCGAGCGCGCGCTGTCGCCCGATGAGCGGGTGGTGGCGCTCGAGGTGAACGGGGAGGCGCTCACGAGCCGCGCGTTCGCGATGCGGATCGGCGCCTGGGGTGAGGTGGGCAAGGGGCGCGTGAG
>CAYQAC010000203.1:4968-8815 GCA_964415255.1 uncultured Polyangiaceae bacterium
CACCAGCTGCGGCAGATATTTTTTGTAGATGGAGTCGCCTTCCTCATCGGCGGCGCTGAGGGGATCCCCGCGGCGGTGTCTCGCGCCGCGCACCATCAGCTCAGCCTCTCCCCCTTGACCCTGCCGCACCGCCTGGCGCGGGTGCTGCTCGCGGAGCAGATCTACCGCGCCTTCACCATCTTGCGCGGTGAGCCCTACGCACGGGAAGACTAGGGTGGCAGGCTGCCCTCAGCGTTCGCTGTCCGGCGCCTCTTCAGCCTCACCCGCGGCGGCGCGACGGTCGAGCTCCTTCACGTGCTTACGCGTGATGAGGTAGCTGAGCCCGACGGACAAGCCGTAGAGGACGAGCAGCGGCAGCGCCAAGAGTACCTGGCTCGTGACATCGGGCGGCGTGAGCACGGCGCCCAGCACGAAGGCGATCACAATGAAATAGCGGCCGAAGCGGATCAGGTGCCGGTAGTTGACGATGCGCGCGATGGACAGGAACAGCACCAGCACCGGCAGCTGGAAGGTGATGCCGAAGGCGAGCAGCATCCGCGTCACGAAGTCGAGGTAGTCATCCACCATGACGGTGGGCATCACCTCGAAGCCGCTGCCGCCGACCGGCCCGGCGAAATGCAGCAGGTAGCGGAAGGCGGCGGGGAACACGATCTTCCAGCCGAACAGCGCGCCGCAGGCGAACAGGGTGCACGAGCTGACGACGAAGGGGATCGCCAGCCGCCGCTCGTTTGAGTACAGGCCCGGCGCCACGAAGGCCCACACCTGGTAGAGCATGATCGGCAGGGCGAACAGCAGCCCTGACAGCACCGCTATCTTGATGTTGGCGAGGAACATCGCCGCCGGCGCGGAGAAGTGCAGGGAGGCCTGGCGGTCGAGGTTGCCCGCCGCCCAGCCCTCGACGAAGGGCAGGGTGAGCCAGGTAAGAATTTCTTCGCGGAAAAACCACGCCGTCACCGCGCCGATCAGGAAGGCGATGGCCATCTTCATCACGCGCCAGCGGAGCTCCTCAAGGTGCTCCCAGAAGGTCATCGTGTGTTCTCCTGGATCGGCGCTCACGTGGGGCCCCCCTGGCGCGCGCGCCGGGCGGCCGGCTCAGCTTCGGGTGGCTCAGCGGCCTGGGGCGGCGCTTCAGGCTTGCTGTGAGGAGCCTTGGTGAGCGGAGCTAGGTCGACTGACGGCTCAGCGGCGCTGGCTTCGTCCGCCGCTGGCTCGCTTTGCGCCTCGCGCGCCCCTTGAGCGCCTGACGCGGCGCCTGAGTCGGGGCCTTCAGTCAGGGGAGCTGACTCTGTGGGGGCGTCCAGCGCGTCTAAATCGAAGACGAGGTCATCGGGGAGGGCGCCGTAGGCGTCCGCGCCCTCGAGCGGGTACTCGCGGCTGCGATCGTACTCAATGGGCTCTTGGTAGGGATCATCGAAGCTCTGGTCCGCGCGCCCCGGCCTAGGTCGCGGGGAGCTGCCGAGGTCCCCGCGGAGCAGGCCCCGCAGCTCACTCAGGCCGCCGTCGATGCCCTCTTGCCGTAAGATCTCGTCGATGCCGGTCTGCTGGCGCACCTGGGTGGTGAGGGAGCGCGCCTTGCCGACCCACTCCCCGACCGTCCGCATCATCCGGGGCAGCTTCTTGGGCCCCACGAAGACCAGCGCCACCAGGGCGATCATCACCATCTCGGTGAGCGAGATCCCGAACACGGGCGGAAGCTACTCGGCTTCAGGCGCTCGCGCTAGCGGCTCACACACCGAGCCGCCACCCAGGGCGGTGCCGTCCAACCCCCAAAACCCGCCTTGCGTGCTCCACCTGGTGGACAGTGTCGGGGCAAAGCCGCTGCGAAGCTTGTCCGTGGCGCGGTGAGTCAGCCAGGCTCCAGCCAGATGGGGTTGCTGAAGGCGATGGGCCGGATCCCAGGTGTGTTGGTGTGGGGTAGAGCCTTCGTCCCCGTGACCAGCACGACCACGAAGGTGCTCGCGCTGACCGCGAGATCGATCGTGTGATCGTAGCGTGTGACCTGGCTCCGCTCAGTGACCGGCATGAAGCGCACCCGGCGACCCTCAGGGCCGAGTAGCACCTCGATCTGAGTGACGTCGATCCACGGGGCGGCTTGGACGCGCACGCGGAGCGCGGCCTGCTTGCCCGTGAGCTTCACGGTGTCACCTGGGCCGTGGCCGTCCACGCTGACGTCCAGGATGGGGCCGCTCGTCACCACCACGCGCCCGCGCCTGAGCGAGTCGATGATCTCCTCTTGGGTGACGCTGAGATCGTCAGCGTCGCTGGTGGAGCGCGGGACGCGGATGAAGTTTCGAGGTAGCCCAGGATCTAAGTAAAAGAGGCCGTGGCTGTCGCTGTTGCCGGTGGCGGCGTAGCGGTAGCCGCGGCCAAGCAGCTTGAGCCAGTCCCCCAGGCCCTTGCGCAGCTTCGGCTGGCTCATCATCTCGAGCCCGTTGAACACCTCGAGCAGATCGAAGTCGTCAGAGTACTCCGCCTGGTGCTGCGCAGGGACGCGCATGGTCGCGGGGTCGAGCCGGTAGCGCGCGAAGTAGCCGATGCTGTCCATCCGCGGGTGATTGACCTGAATCAGCCCCTTGGGCGAAGCCTGTCGCATCTCAGCGAACAGCTGCCGCGGCGTTGTGTGGGTGTAGTTGACGTTCCGGCCTGGCTCCATGGGGAGCAGGTTGAAGTGTCCGAACAGGTGACCCACGGTGCTGATCTCGCTGCCCATCATCGACAGCACCGGTGTGGTCAGTTGTCCGCTCCGCTTGAGCTCGCGGATGGTGGGACCCAAGTCGGCGACCACGTAGTGATCGGTCGCGCCCGCCAGCTCCACCCCCTCAGCGGCCACGGAGATCACGCGCGCCGCGTTCGAGATGTCAGCGTCGACGCTCGGCGCCTGGTGCAGGTGAAGATCCGCCGACACCCAGCCGGGGGTCGACACCACGCGCGGGAGCTGCGCCTCAAGCGTGGCTACTTGGTCAGCTTGGATGTCCACCTGCCAGCTCTTGGCGTCGCGCTCGAAGCCCGCGGTCGCCCAAACTTGGTAGCGCCCTGGCGCCAGGCGGCGCGAGAAATCGCCGTTGCCGCTCCACACGAAGCGCCCCGCGCCGCTCAGCCCCCCGGTGTTGCCGAAGTTCGGGGTCTTGGTGCCGAGCAGCCCGGTGAGGCTGAGCTTAGCGGCCAAGCCCTGGCCGCGTTCGTCACGTAAGCTGACTTTAAGCTCCCCGGTGGCGGCGCTCGGCGCCGGGGCGGTGATGGCGCCGTAGCTGAGCTCCCGAGAGATCTCGGCGCTGCCGCCCACCTCGATCGACACGGTGCGATACACGGTGCGGACCTCGCCGCTCAAGCCGTCGTGATACGACCGAAAGCTGACGCCCATCTGCTGCGGCTCCGCCGTGCGCAGCATCAAGTCGCCGCCCGCCCCTTGACGGCCCACCCAGCTCCCCTTGCCACTGTAGCTCGGCTTCTGACGCACCCCGTCGACGAAGTAGTCGGTGTTGCCCCACTTGACCGCGTCCCCCAAGCTGAGGTGCGCGAGCCGTCCTCCGCCGATGTGCTCGAAGCGGGTGGTGATCAGGGCGCGCGGGGCGTCCTCCACCAGGCGATAGCGGGTGATGACGCGCACTCGGCCCGCGCCCAAGGAGACGGAGGTCTCCGTGCGGATGGAGTCACCGTCATGGCTGACCTTGTCCGTCGTGACGGTGACCTGCGCGCCGCCGCTCTGGAGCACGGGGTGGAGCTGCCACAAGCCGTCGATCTGTGAGTGCCCCGCGAGCGCGCCGCTGGTGGCCGGCGGCGGCTCTTGACGCCCGAAGTCGACCAGCCAACCGTCACGACGCCTGACCACTAGGGTCACGTGGTGGTT
>CAYQAC010000204.1:0-8675 GCA_964415255.1 uncultured Polyangiaceae bacterium
ACGCGGGCAGAGACGTTCATGGTGGATCAGGAGGGAGTGAACCCCCAAACCCTCCTGCTGTGCGCCATGCAACGTCAGTTAGACGTACTTATGGATGGTGACGAGCTGTGCGGGGAGCAGTATGGTCAACTGTGGCAGCGGGTGCACGTGCACTTGCCTGAGCAGGCTTCCTCCCGCACGATGCCCGAACGTGGCCCAGGACCGCCCATGACCTCGCTCGTGAGCTTGCGTAGAGCGCAGTCCCGACAGGAGGAGAACGTCGCCTCCACCAGACGTCAAGGCGCTTAGCGAGTACCCTGCGAGGGCACGCCGCTCAACAGGATGGACCATGGATCAGCGCTTGGGCACAGCTGGCCTGGGCGCTGGCGGGGTAGCCGTTTGGCCGTCTTCGGGCCAGGCGTGCCTCGGGTAGCGGCGGCTCAGTTGGCGGCGAAGCTCGGGGTAGCCGCGTCGCCAGAAGCCGGCAAGATCACGGGTGATTTGGACGGCGCGGCGGTTGGGCGCCAAGAGGTGCAGGGTGAGGGGCAGGCGGCCTGAGGCGACGGTGGGGGTGTCCACGCAGCCGAAGAAGTCTTGTAGGCGTGACTCCACCCAGGGCTCCTTGCCGGCGGCGTAGCGAATGGTCAGGCGGCGGCCCGAATTGAGCTTCAGCTCGCGTGGTAGCTCACGCTCAAGTCGCGCAGTTAAGGGTGGGGGCAGAGACCCGAGCGCGCGGCCCTCAAGGGCGCGGGCGTCGACGCCTCGCAGATCGACGGCGCCTTCGAGAGCGGCGGTGAGCAAGGCCTCACGGGTGGCAGTGGCAGCGTCAGGTGCGGCGTCAGTTGGGCTGTCATTAACGTCGTTGTCAGGCTCGCTCTGCCGTGGCTTGGTGCTCGCGCCATCAAGCTCAGTCAGCAGTCTCAGGCGCTCGGCCAGCTCCCCCAAGCGGTCATCTGGGTCGAGGCTGGCGAGGCCGCGCTCCAGCACCCAAGCGGTGAGGGCCGATGTGGCGGCCTCTGAAGGGGGCGCCGCCCCGCGCCGCTCATCGAGGCAGATGGAGCCGTAGTAGAGCCGCTGGGTGAGCTCCACGCGCTCAGTCTCTGGGTTGAAGGCGAGCGTGTCCTGGTCGCGGAACTCGTCAGCGCATTGTTCGAACAGCTGCTCCTCGGAGATGGCGCAGGCGAGGCTCACCTCCACGCCGCGCGCCGCGCGTTGGCTCGCCGTGAGGGCGATCAAGAGCGGCGCGTCTTGCACCACGCTCTCCTCCGCTAGGCGCGCCGCTTGTCCCGTGCACAGCACCAGCGCGCGCCCGGAGCGGCGTGCAGCGACGCGATCGGCGTAGCCCGTGAGCAGCGCCTGGCTGAGCCGTGTCGACACCTCACTTGCCCGACAGTCATCATGGCTTACCTTCAAGAGCCGCCGGAGCTGCTCGGCGCCGCGCGCGATGCGCTGCGCCGCCTCATGAGCGAGCCCCACGGCGCGACACGCGCGTCGATCGAGCCCTCGCTCCTCTGCCTCACGAAGGCGCTCGATGCGCTCCTCAAGGTCAGAGGCGCCCCGCGCGCCCCGGGCGCGCTCCCGCTCCAGCTCGCCGCGCTCCAGTGGGTCGCGCTCGGTGAGCAGCGTCGCCATGAGCGCGCCCGTCTCTCCCACGCCCAGGTCACAGGCGGCGAGCGCCACCCGAGCGGCCCTGGCTGGCAGCGGGAGCTTCGCCATCTGGTGTCCGATAGTTGTGAGCTTCCCTGACGAGTCAGTCGCCCCGAGCCGCGCGAGCAGGGCCTGGGCGTCGCTGAGCGCGCTCGGCGTGGGCGGTGAGAGCCAGCCGAGCTCGCTGGGCGTGAGGCCACCCCGCCCGAGCTGCAGCACCAGCTCCGCCAAATCCGCGCGTAAAATCTCGGGCTCAAGGTGGCTTGGGCGCTGGCTCAGCTCCAGGGCGCTGTAGAGCCGGACCACCTCGCCCGCCGCGGTGCGCCCCGCGCGGCCAGCGCGCTGGGTGGCCGACGCCTGGCTGATGGGCTCCACCCGGAGCGAGGTGACGCCAGACCACGGCGAGTGACGCGCGACGCGGGCGAGCCCGGAGTCCACTACGCTGGTGGTGCGCGGCACGGTGACCGACGACTCCGCGACGTTGGTGCTCAAGATCACGCGGCGCTCGGGCCCTGGGCTCAGCACCCTCGCCTGCTCGCGGAGCGGGAGCTCACCGTGGAGCGACAACACCTGGAGCCCTTGCTCAGCGAGCGGTTCGAGCGCGCTCGCCGCCGCGCGGATCTCACGGGCCCCGGGCAGGAACACCAAGACGTCGCCCGTCGGCCCCTGAGAGAGCTGGCGCCGCACGGCGCTCGCCACGCGCCGCTCGAGCGGGCGGTCGTCCTGCGCGTCTTCGTGAGCTACCCTGACGGGGTAGCTCTGCCCCGCGCTCTGCACGCTGGGGCAGCCACCTCTTAAGGCTTCACCCAAGAAGGCGGCGATGGGCGCGGCGTCCAGGGTGGCGCTCATCACCACCAACTTGAAGTCAGGTGAACGAACCAGCTCCCTTTGCAGTAGGGCCAGGAGCAAATCCGTCTCCACGCTGCGCTCGTGCACCTCGTCGACGATCACCGCGTGGATGTGGGACGGCAGCGCGGCGCCCGGCGTCGACAACAGCTCTCGCAGCAGCACCCCGGTGGTGGCGTAGATGATCTCGGTCTTTGCGCTCACCCGGCGCTCGAAGCGCACCGCGTAGCCCACCCGTTCACCCACCGCCTCGCCCAGCTCCGCCGCCACGCGATGCGCCAAGAGCCGCGCCGCCAGTCGCCGTGGCTCGCTCACCCACACCTGAGGTGCAGCGCTCGCGCGCCTCGATGAAGCGCCCGCGCGCGCCGCGTCGCTAAGGGAGCCCCCGATAAGCGCCGCCAGCGCCAGCGGCACTCGGGTGCTCTTGCCCGCGCCGGGTGGCGCCTCCACCAGCACCGCGCGAGCCTCACCGAGGCGCGCTACCAGCTCCGGGAGGCATTCATCGATGGGCAGGGCTTGCATTCGGCAGCCTGCCTCTGTCACCAAGGGGGTGATGACGCAACCGGGCGACCCACCTCCCACTCACGCGGGGCGCCGCTTGGCGCTGTTCGATCTGGACCGCACCTTGATCCGCCGCGACACCGCCTCGCTCTACATGCAGCACCAGCGGAGCCAACGCCGGGTGCGGCTCAGCGACACCGCGCGCGTCGCGTACTGGCTGCTCCAGTACACCTTCGGGGTGGTGGACGCTCAGCGCGTCGCGGCGCAGGCGATGGCGAGCATGGCGGGGCGCTCGGAGGCGTCGCTCGAGCGTGTCATGCGCGAGGTGTACGTGCTCTACGGTCGTCAGCTTGTCTCACCTTTGGCGCGGGCGGCGGTGCGCCGTCACCAAGCCGCCGGGGACTGGGTCGCGATCGTCACCGGGGCCACGCGTTACTCCGCGGAGCCGCTCGCCACCGAGCTCGGCATCGACCACCTGATCTGCACCCAAGTGGAGGTGGCTGAGGGGCGCTTCACCGGGCGCGTGGTGGACCCGATGTGCTACGGCCCCGGCAAGGTGGTCCTGGCGGAGCAGGAGGCCGCGCGCCGCGGCCTGAGCCTCGACGACGCCGCCTTCTACACGGACAGCATCACGGATTTGCCCCTGCTTGAGCGCGTGAGCACCCAAGTCGCCGTGAACCCCGACCCACGCCTCCGGCGCCTAGCGGCCCAACGCGGCTGGCGCATCGAGCGGTGGTAGCGCGAGCGATAACGGCAGTGCAGCTGACGAAATGGGTCTCCAGGAGTACGTCACCCTAGCTGACGAAATAGCTCTCCAGGAGTACGTCACCCTAGCTGACGAAATGGATCTCCAGGTTTGGGTTTTGGGGTTGGGCACCGAGCCTGACTGCTTCGTAGGAGGCTCGGTGCGCTGCGGTGCGCTCACCGCAGGCGGATGGCATACGTCAGCTTGGCGACGCTCTTCAGCACGCCGGGGACGCGGCGCCACAGGTGGATCGAGGGTGGGCGCTTCTCGGAGAGCTGCACGGGGATCTCCACCACCTGGCGCTCGGCGCGGTAAGCGCGGATCACCAGCTCGCTCGCGAACACGTCCTTGTCCACCACGCAGGCCTCGACCAGATCGATCAGCGCCGCGCGACGGAAGGCCTTGAGGCCGTGGGTGTCCGTGCCGCGGAAGCCGAGCAAGAGCCGGAGGAGGCTCGTGTAGGCGATGCTCGCGGCGTGGCGCACCAGCGGGCGCTCATCTGCCGCCCCGGCGATCAGCTTGGAGCCGATCACGAGCTCAGCCTCGCCTCGGCGCAAGAGCTCCACCGCGGCCTGATGAAACTCGGTGTCGCAGAGATCGATCTCGTCACACAAGACCAGCTCGCCGCGCGCCGCCTGGATGCCGCGGCGCAGCGCCAGGCCATAGTTGGGCTCGCCGACGGAGAGCGTGCGCACCTCAGGCAGCCGCTCGGCGAGCGCCTCCGCGAGCCTTGGGGTGCTGTCCTTGGAGCCGTTCTCCGCGAGGATGAGCTCGAAGCGCCAACCGAGCGGCCTCAGGCGCTCAAGCAGCTCGGTGACGGCCGCTTCTAAGATGCGCTCCTCGTTGTAGACGGGGATGACGATGGAGATCTCGGGTGCCATGAGCTCAGTTCGATTAAGGCAGGTAGACGAACTATTAGGGACAGCGTGCGCAGTGAGTCAGTGTGACGAACGAGGTGGGCGCGCTAGGCTAGCCTGGGCGGCGCGCGCCGCCTCCTTGCCGAACAAGAGCGCGTCTTCCATGGAGGAGTAGTTCCACCCGCCGTAGCGCCCGGTGGAGTGGATGTCCGCGGCCTCTAAGAAGGGGCGGATGACGTCCAGCGCGGGGTAGTAGTGGTGATCGTAGATCACGTAGGCGTGGTCGATGCGGCGCAGGCGGGCGAAGTGGAGCGCCTCCGCTGAGGGCAACAGGCCGAGCTCCACCAGGCCTGCCGTCACCTCTGGGAGCAGCGCCGTGAGATCGGGCTCGCCACGGTCCGCCAGCTCCACGTAGTACGAGGAGCCGCCAGGCGGCGCCATCTGGTTGGAGAAGTTAGAGTAGCAGCCCACGCGGTAGAACGGCAGCCGCGCCTCCGGCACGTAGATCCAGTGTAGGTCGTTTCCGCACGGAGCCGAGCTTGCGACGTCCAGGTAGTACAGGTGAGTGCACCGGAGCAGCTCCTTCGCGCGCTGCACCTCCGCCGGGAGATCCATCAGGCTGAGCAGCTGGTCGAGCGGCGCGCTGCTGATGAGCTGCTCATAGCGCGTGACGTGGCCGCCCTGAAAGTGGAGCTCGCGGCGCGCCACGTCGATGGCGACCGGGCTTGTGTTGAGGTGCACCTGAGCGCGCGCCTCCCCCGGGAGCGCCGTGAGCATGCCGCGCGGCAACTCGCCGATGCCGAGGCGCGGGTAGAGGAAGTGTGCGTTATAGCCGAGCTCCCGATCGTTCATCCCCACGGCGCCCGCGACCACGTCCTCTAGCTTGGGGAGCGGGACGAAGCGCTGACACCAGGCGGCGGTGATCTCCCGCGGGTGCACGCCCCACAGCCGCTCGTTATACGGGATCATGAAATGATCGCTGATGCCGTCGCCGAAGTGGCGGCGACAGTAAGCCTCAAAGTCCTTGGGCGGCTCCGCGGCCTCCGGCTGAAAGTGTGCGCGCAAGAAGCCGAGCAAGCACTCGTTCGCGACGCTGGGCGGCAGCCCGAAGGTGTTCGCTTGATAGGGGTAGCGGGTGTAAGCCCCGTGGGAGTACACGCGGCTCTGGCGCGCGACCTCCACCACGTCGCCACCTAGCCAGCCGAGCACCTCCTGGCGCACCTCAGGATCCCGCAGGTGCAACAGGTGCCCGGTGCGGTCGAAGCGGTAGCCCTGCTCCGCGAAGGTGATGGCGTGGCCGCCCACGTGGGGCAGCCGCTCGAACAGCGCGAAATCCACGCCTCCTTGAGCTAGACGGTGCGCCGCGGCGAGGCCCGTCAGGCCAGCGCCCAAGATGGCGACGTCAGTGCGAGGGGGCAGGGCCATGGGTTACCGGGGCGGGACGCTAGAGAATGCCGGGTGAGGTGTAAAGGCGGCGGGCGCGCCTTCGCCTCAGTGCGCCTCCGTCCAGTTGGCGCCGTGCCCCACCTCCACCACGAGCGGGACGTCCAGGGTGTAGGCGCTCTCCATCCGCTCCTTAATCGCGGCGCTCGCCGCCGCGACCTCAGCCTCTGGCACCTCGAACACGAGCTCGTCGTGCACCGTCAAGATCATGCGCGCGCCGGGGGTCACCGGCTCGCTCAGCGCGAGCATCGCGAGCTTCAGGATGTCAGCTGCGCTGCCTTGGATCGGGGTGTTCATGGCGATGCGCTCGGCGGCGTAGCGATGGCCCCGGTTGGCGCTGTGCAAATCCGGGGTCAGGCGGCGGCGCCCGAGCAGGGTGCGCACGGAGCCGCCCGCCCGCGCGTGCTCGAGCGTCTCGTCCATGAAGGTGCGCACCCCGCGGTAACGGCGGAAGTAGGCGGCGATGAAGGAGCTCGCCTCGGCGCGCGGGATCTTCAGGCTGCGCGCCAAGGCGGCCTCCCCCTGGCCATAGATGACACCGAAGTTCACCGCCTTGGCGCGGCGCCGGTGCTCGGCGTCCACCTCGCTTGCCTCCACCTCAAAGATCTCCATCGCGGTGCGCGTGTGGATGTCTTGGCCCGCGTTGAAGGCGTCGATCAACACCGGATCTTGGCTCAGGTGAGCGAGCACCCGGAGCTCGATTTGAGAGTAGTCGCCGCTCAGCAGCTGGTGGCCCGGCGGGGCGATGAACGCGCTGCGGATCCCGCGGCCTAGCTCGGTGCGGATCGGGATATTCTGGAGGTTCGGCTCGACCGAGCTGATGCGACCGGTGGCCGCCACGGTTTGGCGCCAGCGCGTGTGGATGCGGCCCGTCTCTGGGTTCACCAGCGTGGGCAGCGTGTCGACGTAGGTGTTCTTCAGCTTGGCGAGCTGGCGGTGCTCCAAGATGACGTGCGGCAGCGGGCTCTGCTCGGCCAGCGCCGCGAGCGTCGCCGCGTCGGTGGAGCGCGCGGTCTTGGTGCGCTTCACCGGCTTCAGCTTCAGCTCATCGAACAAGAGCGTCTCGAGCTGGCGCGGCGACGCGACGTTGAACTCCTTGCCCGCCAGCTGATGTGCCTCCGCCTCAAGCGCCGCGAGATCGCGCTCGAACACCACGCTCTGGGCCTCGAGCTTCTGGGTGTCCACCAGCACGCCGCGGCCCTCCATCTCGCTCAGCACGCTGGTGAGCGGCAGCTCAAGCTCCTCCATCACCTCGGTCATGCCCTCATCCGCCACGCGCTGCCCTAGACGATCCCACAGCCTGAGCGTGAAGGCCGCGGCGGCGGCGGCGTGGAGCGTGGCGTCCGCGAGCGGCACCTGGGAGAAGGGCAGGGGACCGCCGCGCGGGCGCTTAGTCAGGCTCTCTGACGTCACGAAGCGCGCGTCGAACTCGCGCGCGACGATCTGCGGCAGCTCGGGCGGCGACTCCGGGTCGAGCAGGTAGCTCGCGATGCTGGCGTCGAACGCGAGCCCACTCAGGCTGAAGCCGTGGCGCCTCAGCAAGAGCTCGTCTCCGGAGCTGCGATGACAGGCCTTCTTGGTCTTGCTGTCGGCGAAGAGCGGGCCAAGGATGCGCCGCGCCGCGCTGAGGTCGAGCGCGCTCGGGTCGCCGCCGATGGGGATGTAGTAGCCCTCGGTCGGCGACAGACCGAGGCCGATCCCGATGAGCTGGGCGTGGCTCTGCGCGTTCTCCACGTCCGCTTGCACGTGCAGCCCCAGGCGCCCCTCATCGACAGCTCGCTTGACGAGCTCGGCGAGGCGCTCCGCGCTCACCACGCACTCGAGCGTGAGCTCGGCGGCCTCCTTCGGCTCCGGGTCCACCGCCGCGCTTGGGTCCGCCGAGGCGGCCGCGTACCGCTCTTCTTGATCGAGCGCGGCGAGCTGCCGTGAGAAGCCAAGCTCCGCGTACAAGCTTCGGAGCTGAGCGACGTCGCGACCGCCGTAGTGGAGCGCCTCGCGATCGAAGGTGATTGGGCAGTCCGCCTTCAGCGTCACGAGCTCCTGGCTCAAGAAGGCCTGCTCGCGGTGCTCAGCCAAGGTCTCGCGTAGCTTCTTGCGGGCCACCTGCTCCAGCCCTGCGTACACCTCAGTCAGGCTCCCGAACTGGACCAAGAGGTCGCGCGCCGTCTTCGGCCCCACCGAGGGCACCCCAGGCACGTTGTCTGAGGTGTCGCCCATCAGCGCCAGCAGATCGCGCAGCTTGGCCGGCGACACCCCGAAGCGCTCCTCCACCTCCGGCGGGCCGAACACCTTGTTTCGCATGGTGTCCCACATCACCACGTCATCACCGACCAGCTGCATCAGGTCTTTGTCCGCGCTGACGATCACGACGCGCATCTTGAGCTCGCGAGCGCGCATGACCGAGGTCGCGATCAGGTCGTCTGCCTCCACGCCGTCTTGGATCAAGACCGGGATGTTGAAGGCGCTGATCACCTCGCGGGCGCGTCCGATCTGGGATTTTAGATCCTCGGGCGTCGGCGGGCGGTTGGCCTTGTACTTAGGGTAAATTTCTGTACGGAAATTGCCGCGCTTGGCGTCCATCGCCACCGCGAGCATCGCCGGGCGGCACTGGCGCACCAGTCGCTCCAGCATGTTGACGGTGCCGAACACCGCGTGGG
>CAYQAC010000205.1:0-8558 GCA_964415255.1 uncultured Polyangiaceae bacterium
CGAGCCACATCCGAAACTTCTCCATCATCGCCCACGTGGACCACGGAAAGTCCACGCTCGCCGATCGCATCCTCGACGTGACCGGCGCGCTCTCGGCGCGCGAGAAGAAGGAGCAGTTCCTCGACAAGCTAGACCTTGAGCGTGAGCGCGGCATCACGATCAAGGCGCAGAACGTGCGCCTGCCCTTCAAGTCGAAGGACGGGCGCACCTATCAGCTGCAGCTGATCGACACCCCAGGGCACGTCGACTTCAGCTACGAGGTGAGCCGTAGCCTCGCGGCGTGCGAGGGCGCGCTGCTGGTGGTGGACGCGACTCAAGGGGTGCAGGCGCAGACAGTCGCCAACGTGTACCTGGCGCTCGACAATCAACTCGAGCTCTTGCCCGTGCTCAACAAAATCGACCTGCCGTCGAGCGACGTGGATCGCACCGCCGAGCAGATCGAGGAGGTGATTGGCCTCGACTGCAGCGGCGCGATGATGGTGAGCGGCAAGACTGGGGCCGGCGTCCTAGAGCTCCTGGAGGCCGTGGTGGAGCGCATCCCGCCGCCGAAGGGCAACGCTGAGAGCCCGCTGCGCGCGCTGATCTTCGACAGCTGGTACGACGCCTACCGCGGCGCCGTGGTGATGGTGCGTGTGTTTGAGGGCACGCTCCGTAAGGGCGACAAGGTGCGGATGCTCGCGACCGGGCGCAGCTACGAGGTCACCGAGATCGGCTGCTTCTCACCCCACCCGAGCTCGCTCAAAGAGCTCGGGCCCGGCGAAGTAGGCTTCCTCGCCGGCAACATGAAGAGCGTGGAGGACTGCAAAATCGGCGACACCATCACCACGCTGAGCGGCGGCGCCAGCGAGGCGCTCGCCGGCTTCAAGGAGGTGAAGCCGATGGTGTACGCCGGGATCTACCCGACGGACACGGCGGACTACGAGAACGTGCGCGACGCGCTCTCAAAACTGCACCTGAACGACTCCTCGTTCCAGTTCGAGCCCGACACCTCCGACGCGCTCGGCTTCGGCTTCCGCTGCGGCTTCCTCGGGCTGCTCCACATGGAAATCATCCAGGAGCGCCTCGAGCGCGAGTACAACCTGGACCTCATCACGACGGCGCCGTCCGTGGTGTACCAGGCCTGGGTGAGCGGCAGTGACCAAATGGTCCGCGTGGACAACCCCTCCAAGATGCCCTCGCCCGCCGTGCTCGAGCGCATCGAGGAGCCGATCATGAAGGTGGTGGTGCACGTGCCCTCAGAGCACGTGGGCGCGGTGGTGGCTTTGTGCGAAGAGCGCCGCGGCATCCAACAGAACATCCACTTCGCCACGCAGGACCACGTGGTCATCACCTACGAGCTGCCGCTGAGCGAGGTGATCATCGATTTTCACGACAAGCTGAAGAGCGCCTCGCGCGGCTACGCCAGCATGGACTACGAGCTGAGCGGCTACCGAGCGGAGGACCTCGTGAAGCTCGACATCATGGTCAACGGCGACATCGTCGACGCGCTGAGCGTGGTCGTCCACCGGAGCTTCAGCCAGAGCCGCGGGCGCGCCCTCGCCAGTAAGATGAAGGAGCTGGTGCCGCGCCAGCAGTACGACGTCGCGATCCAAGCGGCGCTCGGCGCCAAGATCATCGCGCGCACCACCGTGCGCGCCATGCGCAAGGACGTCACCGCCAAGTGTTACGGCGGCGACATCTCCCGCAAGCGCAAGCTCCTGGAGAAGCAGAAGGCGGGCAAGCGGCGCATGAAGCAGTTCGGCAAGGTGGACGTCCCTCAAGAGGCCTTCCTCGCCATCTTGAAGCTCGACTCCTAGCCAGGAGGTCAGGTGTTCATGTGCCTGACTGAATGGCTGCGCTCGATCACTTCAGCGCCTTGAAGCGCCGAGCTTTGCCACTGACAGACGACGAGTATGAAGCCTGATGATGCAAGCTGAAGAGCTCGAGGAGCTGAACCGCGACCGACCAGAAACCGCCCAGGTGACGGCGCTGCCGAGCGCGCCGTTCGGGCCGCGGCTCGTCATCCAGCGCTACCAGCTCGGCAACGGCCTGATGGTGCTGCTGTGTGAAGACCACTCCGCCAAGGTGGCCGCCTACCACACCTGGTACCGCGTCGGGTCGCGCCACGAGCGCCCTGGCAAGACGGGGCTGGCGCACCTGTTCGAGCACCTGATGTTCAACGAGACTGAGCAGCTCGCGAAGGGGGAGTTCGACAAGCGCCTCACGCAAGCCGGCGCTGAGAGCAACGCCTCCACCTGGCTCGACTGGACACACTACACGGTCGCCCTCCCGAGCGATCGGCTGGGGCTCGTGGTGGAGCTCGAGGCTGAGCGCATGGCGCACCTCGTGCTGCGCGCGCCGGAGCTCGCCAGTGAGAAGGAGGTGGTGCTAAACGAGCGCCGTTTCCGCGTGGATGACGACGTGGATGGGCGGCTGAACGAAGCGCTGTGGGGCGCCGCGCTCACGCGCCACCCCTATCGCTCCCCGACCATCGGCTCCGCAGAGGACATCCAGGGCTTCACGGTGGAAGACTGCGAGGCCTTCTATCGCGCTTACTACGCGCCGAACAACGCGTGCGTGGTGGTGGTGGGTGACGTGGACGCGCTCGACCTGCTGACGCGGGTGAGCGATGCCTACGGCGCGCTCCCCTCCTCCACCACCCCGGACGAGGACACCTGGCCTGAGCCACCGCAGCTTGAGCCGCGCCAGCTCACGCTGGAGCTCCCCACCCCCGCCATCAAGCTCGCGCTCGCCTACCACGCGCCCGCCCTCGGGGACGTTGACCACCCCGCCTTCGCGCTCCTGAGCGAAGTCTTGACCGGCGGCTGCGCGAGCCGCCTCACCCACCGCTTGATCACGTCAGGGGAGCTGGCGACTGACGTGCGCAGCTTCCTCGGCCCCTTACAGGATCCCAGCCTATTCGAGATCGCGGTCACCGCGCGCGAGGGCACCCCATCGGCTGCCATCCTTGAGATCGTGACGGAGGAGCTTGAACGCCTGCAGACCGAGCTAGTCAGCCAAGCTGAGCTTGAGCGCACCCTGGCCCGCTTCGAGCTGGGCCTGGTGAGCGGCCTCGAGAGCGTGGAGGGTAAGGCCAGCACCATCGGCCTCTACCACATCATCTTGGGGGAGCCGGGCGCAGCCTTCAATCGCCTGGCGGCGATGCGACGGGTCACGCCAAGCGATCTGCGCCGGGTGGCGCGGCGCTACCTAGGCGCTCACCAGCGCACGCTGGTCGAGGTGCTCCCGAGCGAACCGCCGCCCGACGAGCCGACGGACGACGACCCATCAGCGGATGTGACACCCGAAGGGCTCGCCGCTGAGCCGCCGCAGGAGACGCCATGATCCCAGTGTTCCTTGAGCGCGACAACGCGCTGCCGCTGGTCCACGTCTCGGTCGCGTTCAAGCTCGGCTCCCTCGCGGATCCGCCGGGCAAGGAGGGCCTCACCAGCCTCACGCTGCGCCTGATGCGCCGAACCGGCGGCGGCCTTGACCCACGCGCGCAAGACGAGCGCATCGACAGCTTGGGGGCGGCGCTGTGGGTGGAGGCGGGGCAGAGCACCGCGGGTGTCCACGGCACCGTGATCTCACGCAACTTGCGGGCCTTCCTCGCCGTGCTCCGCGAGGTGCTCGCCGAGCCTGGCTTCAGCTCGGACGAGCTCGAGCGCCTCCGGCGCGAGGCTGAGAGCGAGCTCGTCGACGTCCTCGACAGCGATCGCAGCCTGGCGCGCCGCTGGTTCACCCGGCGGCTGTTCAAGGGCCACCCCTACTCACGCCCGAGCGGCGGCACGCGCCCCAGCCTGGCGACCATCACGCTCGCGGACGTCCACGCTCGCTACCGAGAGCTCGTCGCCCCCGCGAACATCATGATCGCCTTCGCCGGCGACATCGAGCCGAGCGTCGCGCGAGCATTCGCCGATGACCTCGCCCAGGCGCTGCCCGCCAGCCCAGCGCTGCTCGACCCAACGGAAGACCCAACCGCGCTCCCGGGCGTTCACCTGACCTTCGTCGACAAGCCGGAGCGGACCCAGACGCAGATCCTGATCGGCTGCCTCGGCACGCACCCGCTCGACCCTGACCACCTCGCGCTCTCAGTCGCCAACACCGTGTTCGGCGGCACCTTCACCTCGCGGCTCACGCAAGAGGTGCGCGCGAAGCGCGGCTGGTCCTACGGCGCCTACTCGAGCCTCTCCGTCGATCGCCGCCGTCGCAGCTTTTCCATGTGGACATTCCCCAAGCTGGAGGACGCGCTCAGCTGCATCCAGCTTGAGCTCGAGCTGCTACGCGCTTGGGTGAAGGAGGGCCCAACGGAGGAGGAACTCGAGGGCACCAAGAGCTACCTCGTGGGCTCCCACGCCTTCTCCATCGACAGCGCCGCCAAGCGCGTGAGCCAGCAGCTCGACGCCGCGCTCTACGATCTACCCCTCAGCTACTACAGCGAGTACACCGCGCGAGTGCCCAAGATCACGCTCAGAGAGGCGCACGCGAGCCTCGCGCGGCTCACGCCCGACAAGCTCCAGATCACGGTGGTGGGCACCGCCAGCGCGCTGCTGAGCCAGCTTGAGGCAGGGCTGCCGCTCGACTCCTCTGAGCGCATCCCCTTTGACGCTGATTGAGGTCTCGAAGCAGGGCTGCCGCTCGACTCCTCTGAGCGCATCCCCTTTGACGCAAATTGAGATCTCGAGGCTGCTAGCGACGACCCATTTCCCTGAGGAATTTATCCCAGGGGAGGGTGCGCCGCACCAGTCCTTGAGCGTGGCGCATGTTTTTTTGGGGGGGGTTGCGCGGCGCCCCCCGAAAGACAACGTCCTGGCAGCGCGCGCTACAGCCCGAGCAGCCGCGCCACGTCGTCCGCCAGCGCCTGGGCTTCGAGCGTGAGCTCGCTCTCCTCCCCCAGCACCGTCAGCGCGTCGTGCACGTCGCGCGAGAGGTCCACGTAGATCTTCAGCTTAGGCTCGGTGCCGCTCGGGCGGATCACCACGCGGCCCCCCTCGAGCTCAAGCTCGACGACGTCCGCCTGAGGCAGCCACTCTGGGCGCGCCTCAGCGCCCACCATGTAGTCTGTAACACTGACCACACCCCGCTCCCCGATCCGCGACGGCGGCTCCGCGCGGAGCCGCGCCATCGCCTGGGCGATGGCCTCCGCCCCGCTCTGCCCCACCCGCGTGACGCTCTTCTGCACGCTGACCCACAGCCCGTGCTCGCGCGCCAGCTGCTGCAGGCGCTCGAGCACGCTCTGCCCCTGCTGGCGCAGCGCCGCGACCAAATCTGCAAACAGCACCGCCGCGCTGATGCCGTCTTTGTCGCGCACCAGGTGGCCCGCGGAGTAACCGAGCGCCTCCTCGAACCCGAAGGTATAGCGCACCCCGCCTTGCTCCTCGAGCCGCAAGGCCGCGCGCCAGATCCACTTGAAGCCCGTCAAGGTGCGCTCGGTGCGGGCGCCGTAGGCCTCGGCGAGGCGCGCGGTCATGGGGGTGGAGACGATGGTGGAGATCACCAGCCGCTGCGGGGTGAGCGACGCCGCGGCGAGCAAGTAGTCCGCTAAAAGGACGCCCACCTGATTACCCGTGAGTTGCACCCAGCGCCCCGCGGCGCTCCTCACCGCCACGCCCAGGCGGTCCCCATCAGGATCATTGGCGAGCACCAGCTCCGCGTGGTGTTCGTCAGCCAGGGCCTCAGCGAGCGCCAAGGCGCCGGGCTCCTCCGGGTTCGGGAAATCAAGGGTGGGGAAATGACCATCCGGCGCGAGCTGCTCAGGCACCGCGTGCACCTCAGCGAAGCCCGCCTCCGCCAGCGCGCGCAAGGTGAACTCGCCGGCCACCCCGTGCAGCGGTGTGTACACGATGGGGAAGGCGCGGTCCGCCACCAGCCTTGGCCGGAGCGCTGAGAGCTCCGCGAAGTAGCGATCGATCAGGCTCTCCGGCACCGCCTCTGAGAGCTCGGCGGAGCCGCCGCTCGGCACCGCCTTGGTGGAGCCCACCAGCGCGATGCGGCGCGCGATCTCGATGTCCACTGGCGGCGCGATTTGAGCGGCGTCCTCCGCGTACACCTTGTACCCGTTGTACGCCGGTGGGTTGTGGCTGGCGGTGATGCACACGGCGCCGCTCGCGGCGAGCTGGCGCGCGACGTAAGCGACGATCGGGGTAGGTACGGGGCGTGTGAAGTGACGCACGGGGATCCGCGCGGCGGTGAGCACGCCGCGGGTCGCCTCCTCCAGCTCGGCGCTCGTGAGGCGCGCGTCACGCCCCACCACCACGGGGCGCGTCTTGGCGTCAGGCACCCGCGAGAGCAAGTAGTCAGCGAAGCCGCGCGTCGCCCGCACCACGTTGGCCAGGTTCATGCGCGAGCGCCCAGCGCCGACCAGCCCCCGGAGGCCCGCAGTGCCGAACTCAAGCGGCGCCCCCATGCGCTCGGTCAGCTCATCCCACGCCTGCTGCTCGATCAGCTGCCTTAACACCTCGGCGTCCGTCGGGCTCGGATCGTCCGCCGCCCAGGCCTCGGCCTCACGCACCACCTCGCTCGTGTCGCTCATGGCGCGGAGCATAACAAATTCTGCGGCGCCGCTGCGCTCACGCGACTCAATCCGCGGGCCGAGCGCGCCGGAGCCGGATCGGCTCCCCCTTCAGCGCCAACTGACCACAGGCCGCGTCGACGTCGTCCCCGCGCCGCACCCGCACGAAGCACGACACCCCCGCCTCGTGCAGGTGCGCGCGGAAGGCCGCGACCACCGCGGGCGGCGGCGCGGCGAGCTCCGCGCCCTCCACCGGGTTCATCGGGATCAGGTTGGCCTTCACCCGCAGCCCACGCAGAAGCAAAGCGAGGCGCTGCGCATGCTCCAGGCTGGCGTTCATGCCATCGATCAGGGTGTACTCGATGGTGATGCGGCGCCGCCGCGGCAGCGGGTAGGCGCGCAGCGCGCGCATCAGCTCCTCCACCGGGTAGCGCTCGTTGATCGGGATCAGCCGGCTCCGGGTCTCGTTGTCCGGCGCGTGCAGGCTGATGGCGAGCCCCACCTTGCCAGCGAAATCCTCCCCTAAGCGGCGGATCCCGCCCACCAGCCCGACGCTGCTCACCGTGATGCGCCGCGGGCTCATCCCCAACCCGTCAGGGTGAGTGATGAGCTCGATCGCGCGCCGCGTGACCTCGTAGTGCTGGAGCGGCTCCCCCATGCCCATGAACACCAGGGCGACGATCTCCTCGGGGCCCAGGCCGCGCTGGAGCCCCGCGCGACCGCTGGCGCAGAACACGCACCCCATGGCGCAGCCGTGCTGAGTGGAGATGCACAGGGTGACGCGCTCGCGGCTGTTCGGGACATCCTCCGGATCGAGGCTCGCCGCCGCGGCGTCGGCGTCCTCCACCTCGTCCGCGCCCGCGCGCGACATCGGGATCAGCACGCACTCCACCAGCCCACCGCCGCGCACCTCGAGCAGCAGCTTGCGCGTCCCGTCGCGGGAACGGAGCACCTCGCGCACCGTCAGTGGCTCTGACAACCCGAGCGCGCTCAGCCGCTCCCGGAGCCCGCGCCCGAGATCGGTCATCGCGCTCGGGTCCATCACCCCACGCTGGTGGATCCAGCGGAACACCTGCGCCGCGCGGAACGGCCGCTCAGACGCCGCCGTGAGCAGCTCGCGCCATTCGTCAGGGGTGCGAGCCACTGGATGCAGCGCGGACGCGGCGCGCGGCTCGGCGCCCTGGGTGCCACCCTGATCAGCCACGCCGCTCCTCCTGCTTCGCTTCGTCCCAGTAGCCGTCCAGCTCCGCGAGGGAGAGGCCCCCCGTGGGCGCGCCGCGAGCATCGCGAGGCCAGTCGCCGTGCACCGAGAGCGCGCGGCGCTCCACGTGAGCGAAGCGCGCCTCGAACTTGTCGCACGTCTTGCCGAGCGCACGCTCAGCGTCCACCCCCAGGTGCCGCGCGAGGTTCACCACGGCGAACAGCACGTCCCCGAGCTCTTGCTCCACCTCGGCGCGGTCACCGCCGCTCATGGCGCGGTCCAGCTCCCCAAGCTCCTCCGTGAGCTTCTCGCGCGAGCCCTCGACGCTCGGCCAGTCGAAGCCGACCGCCGCGACCGTCTGACTCATCGCCTGCGCGCGGGGGAGCGCGGGGGTGGCGCGCGGCACCGAGCCGAGCAGCGGCCGCCAGCCCCGCTCGGCCTGCTTCAGCTCGCGATAGCGACGGGCGATCGCCTCACGCGAGAGCTCCTCTGCGTCAGGATCGAACACGTGTGGGTGACGCCGCACCAGCTTCTCCACCACGCCACGCAGCACGTCATCGGGGCCGAACCAGCCGCGCCGCCGCGCCACCGCGGCGAGGAACACCACTTGAAATGCCAGATCGCCGAGCTCCTCAGCGAGCGCCTCCGGGCGCCCCGAGTCGATCGCGTCGAGCACCTCGCAGGCCTCCTCCAGCACGTAGCGCCTCAGCGTCTCCGGCGTCTGCTCACGATCCCAAGCGCAGCCGTCTTCGGCCAGCAGCCGCTCCATCAACGCCACCAGGTGGGTGTACGACTGGCCCCGCTGCTCAGCGAGCGGCACAGGCAGAGGGAGCTCGAACGGACGCGGCATCGCCCGCGCGCTCTAGC
>CAYQAC010000206.1:0-4485 GCA_964415255.1 uncultured Polyangiaceae bacterium
GCACCTCAATCCTAAGCAAGGGGTTGAAGAGCCGGTTGGAGGGCACCGCCCCGCGAGTCGGTCTACGGCTGGCGCCACCTCGATCCGCGCTAGCGCACCAACCAGGTGACAGGCGATACTGTGAGCGACGCCTACCAACCAGCGGCGTACAGCGCGTACGCCTCACAGCCAACGCCGTCGAAGCGCGGCTTTGCCCCGACGAGCGGCGTGGCTGCAAGCCGGCGTGGCTCGCTAAGGCTTCGACAGATCGCGCGGGCAGCATGAGGCGCTCAGCTAAAACCCACCCTCAGTAAATGAAGCCGAAAAGCGCGCGCCCTTGGGCGCTCGCAATGGTAAGCCAATCTGACGCCGCTAGCAGGATGCTCTCGAACTCCGGATCGTCATGCTCCGGCGGGTGCTCCTCGAACAGCACCGCTGCCACCTTCACCTGCTCGCGAGACCAGTACCCGAACTCCGGGAACTCGCTCAGCTCATCAAACTCGAAGAACCCGTTCTCATAGATCAACCCCCGCAGGCTCAGCTTCGCGGGGTGCGCCAGGAACAGGTCCTCCACCCCCTCGATGGTCGCCAGATCGATCGGCGACACCGCGCTGTTGTTCAGCTCATCTCCGAAGTACACGCACAGCACCTCGAACGCGTAGATGATGTCCTCCGCGTTCCCCTCCCCAGCTTCACCGCTCTTCACCAGCGATTGCACATGTTTCCACGTCGCATCATCACAGCGCGGCGCGAGAGCCGCGAGCAGCGCCGGGTCGTTACTCCCCAGCGCGCGGCTTAGCTGCTCCGTGTCGACCGAGTACACTTGGATTCCACGTCCCATCGTCCGCTCCTCAGATCTTGGGGGGGTGACGCAGCGCCGCTAGCTTGTCCATCAAGCCAGGAGCCGGCCCATCGATGATCCAGCGCGGCGCGTAGTCCGATTCGACCTCGAAGTGAAGTCCGCGTGACTCGGCGTCTACCGCGAGCGCGATGATGTTCCAGGCGTGGTAGCTGGACGGCTTGGACTTGTTCTTACCCGTGCCCCAGAACGCTTTGAACGCCTTCAACGCGGCAACACTCGCATCGTTGAAGCGGGTGTTGTCGTTCCGCCGGACGGATCGCATGACCTCCAGCACCGCGACGTCGGACTTCGCCAGGCGTGGGCCTGAGATCGTCGCGAGCGCTGGGCTGCCCTGGTCCTCCGCCTTCTCTGCCAGGGAATCGAAGTCAGGAAGATTGAGGTAGTAGGCCTGCACGGCCGCCGCCATGGTGTATCGATACTCGTCTCGCTGACCGGGGCCCTGACGAAACTTGGCGTGGTCGTACTCTAGGAGGGATTGGAGCGCATCCGTGCGGCGAAGAATCCTCGCGCAAGCCACGGCCTCCCACCAGTCCATGGGTCCAGCGCCCAGTCCGGGCATGGCACCGGGGGGATGGACCTTGCGACCGCACAGCTCGACCTCGGTACCACCCGGCGTGAACCAGAGCTTGAATGCGGCGACGGCGTACTCGACGGAGGCGTTTAGGAACTCCCAGAATGAATTTATATCATCAAGGAGCAGCATCTGGTTAGCAGTGATGCGCTCGCTAACTGCCAAATCGCCAGGCTTGCCTGGATCCTTCATCACGAGTTCTGTTTGTCGCCATCGCGCGAGTCTTTGGCTACTGGCGCGAGCATGCTCCAAGACTACCAGCTGGTACAAGTTCTGTATGCCATGATGGCTAACTGTCCATTTAGACACTTATCTCCTCCTAGCGAACGCGGGGATGTGGATTGTTGTTCGCGTCGTACGATTGCTCATCGTATTTTTCTACTCTCATAGGCAGCAAGCTGCCATCGGAATCACGACAGGGCTGTGTCACTTTGATGTAGTCGGCAGATGCGTCGCCCGCGCGCACATCCCGCGCGAGATCCTGCTGCTCCGGACTAGCGTTCGTGTCCTCAATCTGCCCCCTCAATATCTGATCCCGATACTCCGGAGTCCCCTGCTCATACCGTTCACCCGCGTTGTCCCCCTGCCGCGAAGACTCATGAGTGAGCGGCACCTTCGGCACGTGCACCGCCTCCCCAATGCGCACGCCGCCGAGCCCGCTGTCGAAGAACCTTGGACCATGGACCCTGAGGGGCGCCGCGGTGCTCCCCACGTGCACGCGGGTGGTCACCTCGGTCTGACCAGGAGGAAGGTAGGCGTGCCCAGCCACCACCACCTCATGCGCGCCCTTCTCCGGCACCACGTCCGCCGGGAGCCGAGCGCTGGGCGCCTCATCATCCTCGCCGGTGAGCTCGTCACTGTAGCGTACTGGCAGCTGCTCCTCTGCGAGGGCCACGTGGCCCTCAGCTGAGATCGAGAAGGTCGCCTTCACCACGATGGTCAGCGCCTCGTAGGCGCCGCCGGGCTCACTCCAGGGGTGCAGCAGCTCGCCGACGGCGAAGCGTGTGTTGTTGATGATCACCCTGGGCCTCCTGGCTGCCGGTCCCGCGTGGCGCAGGCGTAAGTTCCTACGTTGAAACGTGAAGAGAGGTTCCCCAGGCCTGAGGTCAGCTCTGAGAGCTGACCATCAAGCTCGTCAGCGAAGGTGGCCAGATCAGGCTGCCGGACGCCGCCCAGGCGCACCGCGAGCTCATCGAGCCGCCCCTCGACCTCAAGACGAGAGAGGTGCCCCGCCGAAATCTCCGACGCGACGACGCGCAGCTGCCAAGGCTGACCCCAACGGTACCTGGCGCCAGGCGCGGGCTTGAGCCGCTCAAGCTGGGCTCGCCAGCTCACGACGCTGAGCGGATCTTCGGCCTCCGGCAGCGGGCCGAGCAGGGTGGCCAGCGCGCCCGCGGCGTACTCACCCAGCGCGTCTTGATCGAGCGCGTGAAGCAGGTAAGCGTACGTCTCGATCATCCCAAAGCGCGCGACCGCGTCGAGCGTGTACGGGCTCTGTGGGGCGCGCTTGAGGAGGCGCTCGAGCAGGCCACGATCTTCAGCCTCGCCGAACCAAACCAACACCTCCAAGGCGCGCTCACCCCACGCTGAAACAGCCCGCTCATCTCGCCGCAGGGCGAGGAGCGGCGCCGCGCGCCCACACAACGCGAAGCAACGCGCCGCCTCGATCGCGACGTCTTGGCCGAGCGGACCCAGCATCAGCTGGTGCACCTGCGGCGTGAGGCTGTCCGGGAGTGAGCCGTGGCGGGCCAGGCCACGCAGCGCCGCGATCACGACGGGGGGGTTCGGATCGGCGAGGTGAGGGCCGACCTCCTCCGCGCTCAGCCAGGCGGGCCCATCCACGCGCCGCGTGCCGAGCTCGAGCGCGGCGGCGCGAACGACCGGGTGTGACGCCGCACACCAGCGCAGGGTGAGCAGCGGGCGCTCTCGGCGCGCGACGAGCTGCAGCGCGTCCGCCACGCAGCGCGCCGACGAGGTGTCCGTCGGGGCGAGCTCTTCCAGGCAAGAGCGCAGGCGCTCGAGGGGCTCGACGCCGGCGCACACACTGAGCGCGTAGGTGACGGCGAAGGCTCGATACGGGTCCTCCTCCGGCTGGCGCTGCCACCAAGCGCAGAGCCAGCGCGGCGCCGCTTCACCCACCACGGAGAACGCGTCCCCCAGCCGGAGCATGAGCTGCTCCTCGTTCTTCGATTCAGTCAGGTAGCGTTCCCAACGGTGGCGAGCGATGAGGCTCAGATCATCCGGGCAGCGCTCGACGATTTGAGCGCCGAACTCATCCATCGTCAGCGCTCCAGTCTTCGAGGTGTCGATGACCACCCCGGTGACCTCAGGCTGCGCCACAGGGCTCTCGCAGGTTGGCTCGGGCGCGCAGGAGGCTGGGAGCGCGTGGACTCGTGGCCGCCCAGCTGAAGCGCGGTAGCTTCCACCGTCGTCAGCCTGACTGCTTAACTGCGCGACTGAGTCACCGCTGAGGCCGACGGACGCGTTGAACGCTGGACGCAGCGCTTCAAGGTGCTCGCGCGAGGAAACCTCCGCAGCCACCAGGGTGATGGCAAGCTGGGTGGCGCGCGCTAGCGTGGGGTGAAGCTCGCGGTGTGGGCCGGGCGCCCGTGCGATCGCCACGAGGCAAGCGCGAAGCTCGTCCACGAGCGGCGCCCAGGTTGGGTGCTCGCGCAGCTGCTCCACCTGATCATGGAGCGGCATGAGCGCTGCCATGGCCTCTTCCCAGGCTGACGTCATCATGAGCCTTGCGCCTCGATCATCACGCCGAGCAGCCCCCTCGTGCCGCTCGGCGCGACGCCCCACACCGCCGCCGTGAGCCACCTGCTGTCTTGCGGTTGGAGCAAGCCGAGGCGCGTCCCCGCGATGGCGTACACGAGCGCCACGGCCGTGGAGGCGGCGCCCACCCAGCCGAACAGATCACTGACGTCCTGCTCCTGGTGCTCCCGCGCGAGCCTATTCGGCGCGCGACTCGCCGCCATCTCCCACTCTCGCATGCGGAAGGCCGAGACCTGTGAGGGCCCCACCACCAGCTCGGGGACCACCCCTTGGCTTAGGCCCAGAAGCAGCGCGG
>CAYQAC010000206.1:4495-8549 GCA_964415255.1 uncultured Polyangiaceae bacterium
GCGCGGTCATGGCGAGGCCGTCCTGCAGCTCATCGTTCGACTCCGCTGCGAGCCCCCTCATCGCCCCCGCGCAGATCACGCGAGCGATGCCGCCCGAGCCTTCAGCTCCAAGCGCCGTGCTCGACAGCCGCGAGGAAACGAGCGCCGCGCTCAAGGGGCCCTCGTCCTCCAAAGAAAGGTCGCCCCCCGAACCTTCAACACCGAGCGCCGAGCTCAAGAGGCCCTCGTCCTCTAAGAACTCAGCGCCCAAGAGACGATCCAAGCGAACGAACGGGCTGGTCTCTGCGCTGACCAGGAGGGTCGCCGGCGCCAAGGGGTCCTCCACCTGGCCCTCCATCGTGTGGTGCCCCGCAGCGCCCAGCGCGCTGTTGGATGGTCGCGAGGAGGCGAGCGCCGAGCTCATGAGCTCGCGATTTTTTGGGGGGTTGGACGGCACCGCGCCCGCGCCGCCCTTCAGCACCCAAGCCCCCGAGCCCTCGTTGGGCGCGCACCGATAAGAACCGGAGGCCTCTCCCAACGCCAAGGCGCGGGGGCGCGACCCCGTCTTAAACGGACCCTCGCCGGTGAACAGGAGCGCCGCCGCGGCCTCGCTGGGCGTGGGCGGTGTGTGCTCCCACGGCGTGGTGGGCTCTGCGATCAGCTGCGCAGCTATTTCCGGACAGAAATAGCTATCCACGGCCAGGAGCAGCGCGGAGGCCTCGCCCGCGTTCAGCGCCCGCGCGATGTCTTGGATGGCCTGCATGGTGCCCGTCTCGTCCGTGAAGACGCGCACGTCGTGGGGGCGAAGCTCCCTCCAGATGGCGTCGCTCAGCTCACTGAGAGCCGCTTGCGAGACGCCTGGGCGCTCCGCCGGGACCACCAACCACACCCCCGGGCGCGGGGCGTCTTCCCCTTGCTCTTCGAGGTGGGCGTCAAGCGCCTCGTGGGCGGCCCTCAGCGCGAGGCGGATCAGGCGCTGGGCGAGCGGCAGTTCGGGCGGGAGCCAGGGGCAGGCCCGGAGCGTGATGGGCTCAGGCAACTCCTCATCGCCCTCTGCTGGCTTGAAGAACGGGCTCGCGATGGGCACCTCGAGGCCCGCCGCCGCGAAGGTCAGGCTAGCGACCAAGTTGGGGCCTAGCACCGTGGTCAGCCCGAGTTGACTCACGCGGAGCGACACCGTCTGCATCAGCGGCTGAGCCATCAGTGCTTCGTCGCCCCCGACTGCTTCGTGGTGCGCTTGAAGGTGACGGTGCCGGCGTCAATCTTCACCCCGCTGCCGTCAAAGCTCACCGTGGTCCCCTCAACATCGAAGGTGACGCTCCCCCCGCTGAGGGTCAGCGCTCCCACGCTGATGTCGAGCCCGCCGCCCGCCTTGAACCCGATGTGGGCCGACGAGCGGATGGTGAGCGCAGCGCAGGTCGTCGCGAGCGCGCCGCTACACGCGCGAGCCACCGGCCCACCCGACTTCACCAGGTGCGCGCTCGAGGCCTCCATGGACGCGCCCCCGACCTCAAGGGAGGCGTTGCCGCCCACGCGGGTTCCATGAAGGCCCCCGATGAGCAGGCTCGCGCTACCGAGCGTCTCCCAGTCCACCGAAGCCGGAGTCAAGATCACGTGCGCGCCCCCCACAGCCTCGAGCGCGGCGCCTGAGACCTTGAACTCCTTGTTGCCAGCGCCGCCTGCCTCCGCGCCCGCGCCATCGCCATCCGCGCCGCCTGCGCCGCCTGCCTTGGCGTCTGGTGCGGTGAGCTGACCCATCAGATCCTCACCGCCCGCGCCCATCGCCAAAGCAAGCACGGCGTCTCCCCCAGGGACCTTACTTGCCACCATACCCATGGCGGTTTGCGCGCCAGCGCCCGCCGCGGAGCGCATGGCGCCCTCGGCGCCGCCCGTTTGGTACCCTTCGTAAGCCGCCTTCCCCATCGGACCGATGAGCTGCGCGGCGGTGGCGCCCACCTTCCCGCCGCGCTGACCGAGGAATTTGCTCCCCGCGAGCTTCTGCATCGCGGTGGAGGCGAGCGACACCGCGATGGCAGCTGGGCTGCCGATCTGCTCCAGCAGCACCCCACCGACGCTGATGGTCTCTGAGCCGACGTTGCGGCTCAGCTTCCCAGTGACCCCGATGGTCTGGGAGCCGCCGACCGTGGCGCTCTGGCTCGCCGCGGTCACAGCGTACTTCTGGCTTACCTGGATCACCTCGTCGCCACCCACCGTCACGGTTTGGGGCCCGGTGTGTTGCTCCTCCACCTTCCCGGTCTCAATCTCGTGATCGCCGCCAGCAGACATGGCCTTGCCACTCGCGGCGTTGATCGCGAAGCGCTGCCCCCCCTGACCGTCGCTGGTCTGGATGGAGTTCATGGATTTTCTGCCTGGAGAAAAGCTGCGGATGGCGGTGACGTGCTTATTGGCAGGGAGCCCATAGGTCGGCGGGTGATTCGCGTTGTGCATCCTCCCCAAGATCATCGGGCGCTCTGCGTCCCCCTGCTCAAAGCACACGAGCACCTCCCAGCCGGCTCGGGGCAGGGCCATGGAGTCCACCATCAGCTCTTGCATCACGCGGATGGGGAGGCTTGAGGTGTGGTCTTCGACGCCGCGTAAATCCCAGCGGAAACGCACGTGCGCGCGCCCCAGCTCGTCCACGTGCACCTCTTCCCCGGCTGGGACCGTCACCCACGCGGAGTGCACGCCCGCGAGGTTCGGGATGGGTGTTATGCGAGGCAGCCGGATTGGCTGCGCGATCGGCTGGGCCGTCACCTTGAGCCAGTAAGGCTCCCCCGCCTGCCACTCATGCTCCACCGCGGTGAGCACGTACCTGCCGTCGATGCTGTTGATGTCCTCTGCCGCGGGCGACACGTCGATCGCCATGCCCGGCTTCAGATCGAGCGCGCTCGTCTCAAACGTGACGTCTCCCCCACCCTGCTGAAACGCCTCCAGCATCAGCTGTGCTTCGCGCTCGCCCTGCGCGGGTGACTCAAGCCGCGCGTGCGTGGAGTAGTACTCAATGCTCGCCTCAAGCTGCTGGCGCGGCAGCTCGCTCTCGGTCACCGCACCGCCCTCAAGCTTGAGCTTCGGCCTGGCCGGGTCGTAGTCGACGAGGGTGACCCGACCTGGGCAAAGCTGGGCGCCGATTGACACGCGCCTGATGCGGCCAGCGCTGAGCTCCTCCTGACCTGTCTCCGCGATTTGAAGCGGCTCGCGCTGCGAGACGAGCGTCGTGGAGGAGTCGCTCAAGACGCAGCGCTCTTCGACAGGGTAACTTACCGTGTCAAGCTGCGTGTAGAATCCCCCACGCTCACAGATGCGGCGGAAGAACGCGAGGTCCGTCTCGTCGTACTGCACCACGTAGTCGAGCGGCGGGTAGCTCTCCACGCACTGGTCCTGGATGTGGTCTGGGTCCCAACCGCCAGCCACCAGCACCTGCTTAGCGATCTCGAGCAGCGATACGTCCTGGAACACACGACACTGACGCGTGTGCTCTAGGCGCCCCAGGGCCGACTCGAGGGTCACCCGGTAGCAGGTGCCAGGCCGCTCCACACCTCGGCGTCCCCTCGCGATCCGCGCGATGCGCCGCACGACGCCGACGAGGGTGCGCTCGGTGTCGTCGGTCCTGAGGTGGAGCGCGACCGCCTCGTCCACTCGCGAGATCAGGTCGAGCTGTTCGTCAGAATAACAGACTATAATGAGCTGCGTGGGCTCGCCCACTGCCTCACGACCCCGGACGGATTCACAGGCGAGCCTGGCCTGACCCTTGAAGCTCAGTGAGACGTGGATGTGCATGCGGCCTAACGTGATGGTACCTGCGCGTTCGTGAGAGCGCGATGGTATCTGTATGTCTGCGGCGCCAGCACTTCGGTGGTGTCGCGAGGGCGAGCACGCAGTGAGATGACAGCCGCGTTCGGCAGGGCCTCCTCGTCAGTTGCGGGAAAGATCGATCTCGGCCGCTCAATCGATCTCGGTCGCTCAGCCGACAACGCTCCCAGCGCCTCACGCAGCGCCAAGCAGTCAGGGCGGGGAGGGTTTGGGGGTTCACTCCCTCCTGATCCACCATGAACGTCTCTGCCCGCGTTGTTCACGC
>CAYQAC010000207.1:0-8520 GCA_964415255.1 uncultured Polyangiaceae bacterium
CCTTGGGGAGTTGAAGAACTGGTTGGACGGCACCGCGCTCGGGTGGCTCCGTGAGCCTGCCCCCGAAGGAGCCTGCAGCAGACGACGCGCGACGGGCCGTCGCTTTGGAGCGCGCTCGGCGGCGACGGTCGAACCCACCTGGCCGCGCATTGACTGAAGTAGTGCGAGAGGGTAGGTGCACGCCGTGACTCGCGACCCCCAAGACGACGACGACCTCGATACGCGGGTGTTCAGCGAGCGCGACCGGAGGCGCCTGGAGCGGCTGGTCCCTGAGATCATCAAGCGGCTGGTGGAGACGGGCTACGAGAAGGTGACCGAGAAGGTCAGTGAGGGTTACGGCCGCATCAGCGACGGCAACGTGCGGCAGCTGGTGAGCGAGCTGAAGCTGCCCAAGGAGGCGCTGCACCTGATCCTCGCGCAGATCGACGAGACCAAGAACGGCCTCTACCGCGTCACCGCCAAGGAGATCCGCGATTTCCTCGAGCACACGAATTTCTCCGAGGAAATTGCCAAGGTGCTCACCGCGCTCTCCTTCGAGATCAAGACTGAGGTTCGGTTCATCCCCAACGACGCCAAGACGGGCGTCCCCAAACCGGACGTGAAGGCCAGTATGCGCGTGAAGCGCGATAGCGACGAGGATCCAAGCGAACGTGAGTAACCTGTCAGCGGCTAGTGAAATTGACGCCTGGTGCACCAAGTGCCGCCGGGACTTAGGCCACCGCGTGGTGGCCATGGTGGGCCCAACACCCAAGAGGGTCATCTGCCTGACCTGCAACACCACCCATAACTATCGCGCGCCGAAGGGCGCCGCGGCCGCCAAGGGCGCCAAGGCGCCCGCCAAAGCCCGCGCCACCCGCGCCAAGGCGGAGCCCAAGGCCCCTCGCGAGACGGCGCGCGCCAAGAACGAAGCCGAGCGGCTCCGGGAGTGGGAGCAGCGGGTGGCGGGCGCCGCGGAGACAGCCTTCCGCCGCTACGCCATCGACGCCACCTTCAAGGAGGGGGATTTGGTGATGCACCGCAAGTTCGGTGAGGGTTACGTCGTGGAGGCTGACCAAGAGGGGAAGGTCTACGTCATGTTCCGTGACCAGCTCCGGACCTTGGTGCACGGGCGCACATGAAGCGTGCGGGGGGCGCTCGCCCCCCGCCCAGCGCCAGCTCCTGGAGCCGCGGCGCGCTCCCGCGTCGCGGCGCGAGGTTCGCCGTCGCCCTCATCACCCTCAGCGTCTGGCTCAGCGCGGGCGGCTCAGCGCGCGCCGCGGACGAGCGCGCTGATGACGTTCGGCTCACCCTCGGCGCTGAGGGCGCCCTCGGCGCCTGGCTGGTCGCTGGCCCAGTGAGCGGCGCCGCGGCGCGCTCCTTCGATCCGGGGAGCGCCACGGCCAGCGCCAACGCGGAGCTGGCTGGCACGCGCGCCCGCTTCCGCGTGCTGAGCCACCAGGGCGGGGCGATCGACCTACGTCGCGCGCTAGGCGGCCCCGGGAGCTACGCGGCGCTCGCTGGGCGGCTCGAGGTGAACGCCCCCGGGCGCGCTCACCTCTTGGTGGGCTTAGATGGCCGCTACTCGGTGTGGCTCAACGGACAGAAGCTCCACGAGCGCCGGGTGGACGCCCTGCGCGGCCGCGGCTTTGAGCCCATCCCCATCGAGCTGAAGGCAGGCAGCCACCAGCTTATCATCTGGGCCACCTCGGATCTGCCGCACTTCGCCGTCAGCGTCCGCCTCGTCTCGCAGGCTGACGGCTCACCGCCCGCCGGCCTCAGCTGGGTGCTCCCAGGCGCGACCCCAGCCGATCGCGCCCGGCTGGCGACGGAGCTGCTCGAGAGCTCGCTTGAGCTCATGCCTGCCCGCGCGGCGCTGAGGCTATCTTTTCCATATGGCTACCTTGAGCCGCCGGCGGGGGGGCTGATCCCGGAGCTCAGCTTGAGCGTCGCCGGCGAGCCGCGGCGCCTGGCGGTGGGGGCGCTGCCAAGCGGAGCGCGGGGGACCCGCGACTTTGAGATCTCGCTGCCGCGCCGCGCGGGGGACAGGGTGGCGGTAGCGCTCACGCTCGGCAGCGAGCGCCGGCAGCTCACGGCGCGCCGCGAGCCAGCGACGGACGAGGCGCTTGAGCTCGCCGCTCGGGTGGAGGCCGAGGCGCTACGGCGTGGACCTGACCACGCCTTCATCGCGGACACGCTGCGCTTCTACCAGCGCGCGCTCAAGGGGCTGACAGGGGCTGAGGAGCGCCGCGCGCGGGAGCGGCTCACCGCGTTCACGGCGCGAGCCCAGGGCGGTGAGTCGCCGCTCGCTCCAGGCGTGCACCACCTGGCGCTGCGCTCACGGTTCGACGGTCAGTCTCAGTCGCTCAGTCTGCACCTCCCGCGCGACTACACCAGCGGCTCGCAGAGCGCCCGCTACCCCCTGGTGGTGCTGCTCCACGGCTACGGCAGCACACCGGAGCGCATCCTGCGCGCCTTCCTCGGCAGCGCCTCAGAGCAGCCGGTGGTGGACGGCGTCGTGATCGCGCCGCACGCCCACGGCGACAGCTTCTTCCGCGACGCCGGCGAGCAGAACACGCTGGACGTGATCGACTGGGCGTTAGCCAGTCTGCCTGTCGATCCGGAGCGCGTGAGCATCAGCGGCGTCAGCATGGGCGGCACCGGCACAGCGCACCTCGCGCTCCGCTACCCGGAGCGCTTCAGCGCGGCGTCGCCGCTCTCCGGCTACCACAGCTACTTGGTGCGCCGCGACACCAGCGGGCGCCCGATCCGCGACTGGGAGCTGGAGCAGATGCACCACTTCTCTCCGGCCAGCTGGGCGGAGAACGGCGGCGCGCTGCCGATGTACGTCGCCCACGGCACCCTCGATCACCCACTGGAGAACTCGCGCATCTTGGTCGAGCGCGCGCGCGCCCTCAAGAACCCGATCACCGACGTGTGGCCCGAGATCGGGCATAACGCTTGGGAGAAGGTCTGGGCGCGCGCCGCGATGTGGCCGTGGTTGAGCGGTCAGCGCCGCAAGAGCGCACCGCCGAGCTCGCTCCGCCTGGTCACCTCCCAGCTCCGCTACGGCAAGCGCCACTTCGTGGAGCTGCTCGCCCTAGCGCATGGCCCGTCGCTGGCGCGCTTCGAGGCGCGCGTTCAGTCAGGCAAGCTCATCATCACGACGAGCGGCGTCACGAGCTTTCGCTTGCTGCCGCCGCTGCCCGCTTCGCTCAGCTGGCCGCTCGCTGTGGAGCTGGACGGCGCGGCGCTCGAGCTCCCGGAGCGCGCGGTGCTGGAGCGGGGCGCTGAGGGTTGGCGCGTGGCAGAGGAGCCGAAGGCTGACGGTCAGGGCAGCGCACCCGTGCGCAAACGGCCCGGCGCAGAGGGCCCCATCCGCGATCTCTTCTTGCAGCCCACCCGCATCGTGTACGGCACGCGCCGCGCGCAGACGGCGCGCGTCACCCGCGAGGTAGCGCGCGGCTTCCTCGCCACGCGCGGACGCGCCGATCTGCGCTACGCCATCTCGGCGGACACCGAGCTCAGCGCTCAAGACAGGCGCGCTCACAACCTGCTGCTGATCGGCGGCGCGGAGGACAACCACACGAGCCGCGCGTTCAAGGAGCAGCTCTTCTCCGCGCGGGAAGGCGCCGCGCTCACCTTGCGCGGCGAGCGCTTCGAAGGCGACGGCGTAGGCGCCATCTACATCCAGCCGCACCCGGAGGATCCCAGCAAGAGCATCGTGGTGATCGACGCTGCCTCCGCGCAGGGCTACTGGGTGAGCGCGGCGCTACCCCAGCTCATCCCGGATTTCCTCGTGTTCGACGCCGGCATGCTCCCCGCAACAGGGCAGCAGCTGCTCGGCCAGGCGCAGGTGCTCGCTGGCGGTCGCTTCGACGAGCGCTGGCAGCTCCCACGCGGCGCGCGTGACCCCGCCGTCATCAACCCCACGGCGATCCCCAAGCGCTGAGCTAACTGTCAGTCACTCGATCTAATTGATCAGCTACCCGTCAGTTAGCCGAACGAGTGGGGGTGCACTCCCTCCTACGCCCCTTGTGAGCTCCAACAAACGCTGTTTCTGCTGTGGTTCGAGTCGTGGTCACGGTCCTCGACCTCACGAGAGAATCCACACGCCTTGAAGAGCGCCTCCAGCGTCGGACGGCGTTGAAGAGCCGGTTAGACGGCACCGCGCCGTGACCGCCGCGAGCGGCACCGCGCTACTTACCGCGCCGGGGCGGACGCGCCGGCGCCTGACGAGCGGCGGAGCTAGAGCCGGGGCGGCTCCCGGCCGCGCCGCGCTTGGGCGCGCCTGACGGCACACCCGCGCGGCTCCCCGCCGCGCCGCGCTTGGGCGCGCGCACACCCACCCCCGCTCGCGCGGTCCCTGCGCGCTCCGCTGCGCGCGCGCGCGACGACTTCCCCGCCGCGGCCTCCACCCAGGTGTCGCGCGACGCTTCGCTTCCGCGCGGTAGCGGGCTCCCGCCCGACGTACTCGCCCGACGCGCCGGGCCCTGCCCCCGCCGCCCAGCCATCAGCACCCCGCCGCGGCTATCCTCAGGCAAGGCCTGCGCTGACACCCGCCGCGGCACCCCGTACACGCGCTTCAAGTCCACCAGCTCGCGCGACGTCAGGGCGCGCCACTCACCCGGCCTGAGGCTCTCCGCCGTGATCCCGGCGAAGGACAGGCGCGCGAGCCGCATCACCGGGAACCCCGCCGCCTCACCCATCCGGTGGATCTGACGGTTCCGCCCCTCCATCAGCTCAATCTCGAGCCAGGTCTTGCCCTGCTCCCAGCGCAGGCGCCGCACCTTCGCCGGGCGCGTGCGCTTGCCCTCGATCTCGATCGGCTGGCGCCAGCGCTCAAGATCGACGTCGCTCACCTCCCCCTGCACCTTGGCCACGTAGATTTTCTGCGTGGATTTTTTCGGGTGCAACAGCGCGTTGGCGAACTCCCCGTCATTGCTCATCAGCAGCACGCCGCTCGTGTGGTAGTCGAGCCGCCCCACCGGCACCACGCGCCCCGGCGCGCGCCGCACCAGCTCCGCCACCGTCGGGCGCCCCTCGGGATCGTGCATGGTGGACACCACCCCGCGCGGCTTGTGCAGCACCAGGTACACCGGCCGCTCAGCCACCAGGCGCTGACCGTCGACCTCGATCTTCGCGAGCCGCGCGTCTGCCTTGAACCCCAGCTCGGTCACCACCCGGCCATCCACCCGCACGCGCCCCGCGCTGATCAGCTCCTCAGCGCCGCGCCGCGACGAGAGCCCCGCCGCGGCGATGATCTTTTGCAGACGTTCCTCAGCCATGGGCGCTTGCTACTGGGTTCCTCTCGCGTCCGCCAGTCGCATCACCTCAGGGCAGCACACCAAGACCTTGAAGCCCGGGTGCTACTGGGTTCCTCTCGCGTCCGCCAGTCGCATCAGCTACGCGCCGGAGTCCGCACGCTCCGAGCGCCGCCCAGCTGGGCCAGTCCCCGCGCCCGCTCTTCGTTTTGGGGGTTTGGCGAGGTACCGTGAGGCAGCGCCGGCGCGCGCCTTGAGCCGCTAGCGAAGGCTCCCTGGTGGCAGCCAGATCGGTGCGCTAAAAGCCATCACCATGCGACGCGTCGAGAAGCCGTGGGGCCATGAGCTGATCTGGGCACACACTGAGCGCTACGTGGCCAAGGTGCTCTTCATCAAACAAGGTCACCAGCTGAGCCGTCAGTACCACCGCGTCAAGGACGAGACGCTGTTCATCGAGACGGGGGAGATGGAGCTTGAGCTTGGTGAGCCACCGAACGTCGAGCTGCGGATCATGAAGCCGGGGGACGTGTTCCACGTGGTCCCCGGCACCATCCACCGCATGCGCGCGCGCGAAGACGTGCGGGTGTTCGAGGTGTCCACGCCCGAGCTCGACGACGTGGTGCGCCTGGAGGACAGCTACGGCCGCGAGGGCACCAGCGCGCCGTGAGGTGCGATCCGCCGCTCACGTGTGGCTGGGTTCCACGACTACCTGTCCAACCCCCCGATCGAGCCCCTCAAGCAGCCGCTGAGGCGTGAAGGGCTCCGCGCTAGTTGCGCTTACGCGCGCTCATGCGCGCGTCCGTGACGCCGCTGTCGGCGGCCTCCAGCTCAAGCCGCTTACGCTCGGCCTCCTCCGCTGCCTCGCGTTCGCGCTCGGCCTTCTCTGCGGCGAGCCGTGCCACCTCGTCACGATCCCAGCGATCGACCTGACCGTCGTGATCTAAGTCGACCCCCATGCGCTCAAGCACGCCCTCCCCGTAGATCTCCCACACGTCGGGCTTGCCGTCGTGATTGGTGTCGCGCTGCACCCGGCTCAGCTTGCCGCGCACGTAGTACCTGAACTCGTCAGGCTTCCCGTCCCGGTTCCGATCGGTCTCCACCTTGGCCACGCGACCCGCCGCGAACGTGATCCACGTGTCGATTTGACCGTCGTAGTCGGTGTCCGCTTGCTCACGCAGCGACTCACCCTTGTCGTCGTAGGTGCGGACGACGTCCTTCATGCCGTCGAGGTTGGTGTCGATCTCCCGGCACAAGAGCACGCGCCGCCGATCTTCCCCCTCCCCGAGCACCCCGAACACCCGCCGCACGTTGGGGATGTTCGCCCCTGGCCCCCGCGACTCCACCACCTCTCGATCGCTCCTGCCGCGGAAGTCACAGCGCGAACGATCGTCGCTGGTCGCCATCGGATCCACCGCGACGCCCGTGCGCGGCGGCGCGCTGCCGCCGCTCTCAGTGCCGCCACGGCAGGCGACCACGCACGCCGCCGCCGCCGCGACGGAGAGCACCACGCTGAGCCCGTGACCCAGGAGCCATCGCCCCGAGGCGCGCCGGCTCGACTCCAGCGCGTGATCTGCTCGCTGCCTCATGGCGTCTCCTCCGCGCCGGGGTCCGCTGAGCCCCCCTCACCGTCCAGCTCGACTGGGACGTCGCCCTGACCGCCAGGCTGGAAGGTGGGGCCCGTGGGGCCTGGGGTGTGGCGCGCTGGCGGCACGTAGCCGCTGCCCTCACCGCACACGTCCACGGTGGCGCCGGGGTCGGGCCGGCCGTCCCCGTCCACGTCCGAGTGGATGCGGGGGCACTCCTCCCGCTCCGGATCGGGATACTCCCACCACTGGTCGATCACACCATCCCCATCGGAGTCGCGCTCGGTGCGCGATAGCTTTCCTCCCTGGAAAAAATGCCAGGTGTCGAGGCGGCCCCCGAGGGTGGTGGCGCGGTGCTGCTCGCTCAGCACGCCGGCCTGATACAGCGCGATCTCGTCGATGCGGCCATCGCGGTCGTAGTCGCTCTCGCGGCGCCGCACCTGACCCGAGGCGTCAAAGTACACCCAGCTATCGACGTGCCCATCAAAGTTGAGGTCCACCGAGCGGCACAGCTCACGCGAGCCGTCGAGCACCTGGATCAAATCCGGCGAGCCATCGCCGTTGACGTCCGTGCCCCGCGCGCTTGAGCTCCGCACATCGCACGGCTCATGCGTGATGGTGGTGTCGCGCCGCGTGACGCCCTCCCCATCCACGCTGTGGGCGCTGGAGACTGACGCACTGCAGCCAAGCGCCGTCAGCCCACACGCCAACGCCATGAGCGACGCGCGCGCAGCGCCCCGCCCCACACCCACCCTATCCATCAAGCTCGCCAGTCTGCGCAAGGTGTCGCCTTCGTCTCGTCGGGTACCGCCCCGAGCTGCCGCTCTCCCGAGCCGCGGACTGGATGGTAGGCCCCGGCTCTCAGCGTGACAAGGCGACGCCGCCACGGAAGCCACCTGCGAGCCGGCCTCGCCACCCAGCCGCGAGACGACGCTGACGAGGCGGCCCAGCGTGCGTTGGCTAGAGCGGCTCAAGCGACTGCTCAGTGCATGGAGGGGCGACGTGTGGTTCGCCCACCGCGGTGCCGTCCAACCCCCCCCTGCCCCTCATCCCATGGTTCGGCCACTTGACCGGATCAGCTCCAGGCCAGCGCGCCCACCCGAATCCCCAGATCGCTGCAGGCAATCGATCCCTTGTTACCACCTACGAAGCCGACCGCCACAACACGTAACCATTTGAAATTACTGAATAATTTTTAACACTAGGGCTCGCCCCCCTTGGGGGTGAGGGCGCCACGGGTGGATTGACAATACACGTATGGGAATCTAATGTAACGGCAGTCACCGTCGCCGCTCGGAGCGGTCGCCGCTGCCGCTGGGAAAGCCCATGTCACGTAAGAAGATCTCGACGACGGTCTACATCACGCCAGAGCAGAACGACAAACTGCGCTTGCTGTATGACCGCACCAAGGTGCCCGTCGCGGTCTACATTCGTGAGGGCATCGATCTGGTCCTCAAGCACTACGAGCACGCCTTGCCAGGGCAGATGACGCTGACCGACGCGCCCCCCACCAAGAAGTGATCGATCCATCCCGCGAGAGCCGTCGGCCGCCAAGCTTGGCGATGGGCGCTCTTGACGTCCCCCCTTCAGCGCGGTCCACCCTTCCGCGCGGTCCACCGCGCAGCCCTCCTGCTCCCCGCTGGCTGGCTCGCAAATCGAGGACGCTCAGCGAGCCCGCCTCTCGGCTCAGCGGCGCG
>CAYQAC010000208.1:0-8337 GCA_964415255.1 uncultured Polyangiaceae bacterium
CGGAAAAGCGCGCCCTCGCCCTGCATGGGGGCGCTTTTCCGGGCCCTCCGCATCCTGCTGCTTACCTTCCGGCGCTCTAGTTGTTGATTTGAGGGCGGCAAGCGGTGAACCGCTCGCCGCCCTAGGAATTCGCCTCAAATAGCCGCACGACGCTTCCAACCCCCAACCCTGGGAGCACGTCCACGGCGCGCGCGTCGCGCGCTGCAATTTCCAAGGTCTCAAAGGAGTTGATCAGCCCGCACGCCGCGCCCGGCGTCACGTCCGCGTAGGTGCGCACGAGCGGCACACGATGGCCTAACACCTCCACCACGAAGCGCTCGGGGCGCTCAAGCGCCTCAGGGCACCAACGCTGGGGCGAGAGCGCCGTGATGGCGTTGCCGAAGCGGTCCACCCGGATAATTTCCGCCCGGAATTTTACGCTGCCCCCCGGGCCATCCTCCCGCGTCACCCCCGAGGGCGGCGCTGGCTGGGGCTCGGCCAAGGCCGCGCCCAGCTCGCTGAGCGGCGCTCCCCTGGCGAGCCAGGCGCCGAGCGGCGCGAACACGTCGCGACCCTGGAAGGTGCGGCTCCGCAGCGTGAGGCCAAGCGCCGGCGCCCCCACATCCACCAAGACGGCCCTCCTGTCCCCAGGCGAGGCACCCGCCCACACCTCGCCGATGAGGCCGTTGTCCGGCGCGATGAAGCGGTGCTCACCCACCTCCGCCGCGACCACGCCGCGCGCCGCCCCTACCCCTGGGTCCACCACGGCGACGTGGACGGTTCCTCGCGGAAACCACTCCACGCTGCGCGCCCAGTAGAAGGCCGCCACCCGCACGTCGCCCGGCGGCACCCCGTGGCTCAAATCCACCACCCGCGCCGCCCCGCACCGCTGTGCGAGCACCCCGTGCAGGAGCCCCACGTAAGGATCCTCCAGGCCAAAATCAGTGAGCAGCGTGATGACCTGGGCGCTCACCCTCACTTCTCCCCGGTGAGCCGCCGCGCGGCCACCTCAACCCTCACCTCAGGCTCCGCGCGCCAACGCGTGACCCGACGCGGGAAGTGGGCGGTCACAGGCTCCGCGACGCTGCCTTGGCGCGCCTTCGACCACGCGCGCCAATACGAGCGCAGCGCCGCGCGCACCTGCTCTAGCAACCAGCCAGGCGGCTCCTCAGCGCCGTCCGCCTGAGCCCCCTGCCCAGCGTGCTCAGCGCGGCTCCAGTCAGCGCTCCGTACTACCGAGCCGTCCGCCAAGTCAATAGACAGCTCACCAGTCCACTCGCTGTCCGGGAGCCACAGCACCACGCCGTAGTGGACCTGCTCATCCCCATGCGAGCCCCGCATCAAGGTGAAGCGTCCACCAAACTCCGGCCGCCCGACGTCGCCCATGGGTGCTGGATAGCAAACACCCCTGGTGCCGGGTAGGACGACACGCAACCACCACCGCGCCGCTGAGCGCCTACCCACGCAAACGGGAGCGCTCAGCAGAGCCCCAGGCGGCCCACCGGGGAGCTAGCGTGGCCCCAAACACCACGCTCCGAGCGGGCTACTTACCCAGCAGCTTGAGGATGGAGGCCATGAGCCCCTCTTGATCCTGCTGAATGCCGATCTCGCGCAGCAGGTGCTCGCCCTGCGCGAGCGCGATCAAGCCGTAGGCGACCATCTCGAAATCCTGATCTGCCCGGACGCGACCGTCCAAAGCGGCGCCTTGCAGCACGCCCGCCAGGTAACGCACACACACACCCAGCGACTCAGCCTGCAGCTGCCCCAGCTCCGGGAAGCGCGCCGCGGCGTCTAGACGCTGTGAGGTGGAGAGCATGGAGTCTGCCTCAGCGAACAGGCGCTCAAGCACGTTGTCGAGCGTCTCCTCCGGCTCGGTGCAGTACGTGATCTGGCGCTGCGCGCGCTCAATCTCCGCCTCAGCCACCGCGCAGATCAGGTTCTCGCGGGTGCCAAAGTGCACGTAGAAGGCGCCACGGGTGTAGCCCGCCTCGCTGCAGATGCTGTCGAGGCTCGGCCGATCGAAGCCAAACTCGCGGAACTGGTTCGCGCCCGCCTCCAATAGCGAACGACGCGTCTCAGCCTTCGACTCGAGCGCCCTCGCAGACAACGTCCGACGACGGTGGCTGAGCGGGCGGCCGGGCGCCTGATAGCGCGACCGAATGGAGCTGGGGATATCGTCCACATCGTGGACGCGGATGGGGAACTTGGGGGGGATGAATTTGGGGCTCACCGTTTCACTTCTACCGCCGGGCCCCTGATAGTGCAAGCCGCCTCGCAGGTGTAAGCCGCTCCTCGGCTAGAGGCAGGCCTTCTTGCTAGGTTCTGGGGGGCTTAGCGCGTCAGCCGCGTGAACTGAAGTCCACCGTGATGGTGCGGCGCTCACCATCCCCGGTGCCCTCCAAGGTGTCTTCTACGGTGTCGTCGAGGTTGACGCTGACGGAGCCCGCGTCCAAAGCTTGAGCTTCGTCCGGCCCAGCCTGGCCAGGCGGCTGCTGCGCTCGCCACCAGGCCTCAGCCTGCGCGCGAGACCACGCTGGCACGCCCTCGAGCTGCTCGAGCAGCGAGGCCACCTCGCGCGCTGAGCGAGGCCGCTCGTGGGGATCCTTCGCGAGCAGCGACAGCACCAGGCGCTCGAGCCCCGCCGGCAGTGGCTCCCCAAGCCGTGCCGAGGGCGACTCCGGCTCGTGGTTCAGGTGGCCCATGCACACCTCCACGGCCGTCGCTGCATGAAACGGCGGCGTCCCGGTGAGCAAGAAGTAAGCGACCGCGCCAAGCGCGTAGAGATCCGTCGCTGGCGTGACGACATCATCGCGGATCTGCTCCGGCGCCATGTACTCGGGTGTGCCAACCGGCGCCGCGCGCCCAGTGAGCGTCGCCTTGCCGCTCAGATCGCGCACCAGACCAAAATCCAGCACGGTCACGAAGTCAGGCTCCCCACCTTTATTCTGCAGCATCACGTTGCCCGGCTTCACGTCCCGGTGCACGAGGCCCGCGGCGTGCGCCTCACCCAAGGAGCCGGCGATCTGCTTCAGCAGGTGCACCACCCGACCGGGTGGCAGCGGCCCATCACGCCGCACCAGCGCCGAGAGGCTGATCCCCGCGATGAGCTCCATGGCGTAATAGAGTGAGCCGTCAGGCGTACGACCATAGTCGTACACGGCGACGGTGTTGGGGTGACGGAGCCGTGAGGTGGCCAGCGCCTCGCGCTCGAAGCGCTGCTGAAGCCGCTCGCTCGGCCGTGACAGCAGCTTCACCGCGGTCGCGCGCCGTAAGGTGGCGTGGCGCGCCCGGTACACCACCCCCATGCCGCCGCGCCCAATCTCCTCGAGGATCTCGTACTGACCGAGCTGGTCTAGCGCGTGCGTCGCGTGCTGAATCACCCGACGGCCCCGCCACAAGGCGAAGACGAGCGCGACGAGCAGCGTCACGCCGAACCCCCCGAGCGCTAAGTGGAAGCGATAGCTCGGGCTGAGCCGCGCGAACCCTGGGCGCGGCGCGAAGGCCACCTGCCACTGACGATCCCCCACCCGAATCGGCACCCGCGCGGAGATGGGCGCCACGTCCACGCCGATCGACGCGCCGAGCGCGCTCTCGTACAGCACGCGCTCTCCCTCCGAGGCGGCTGAAGCGTCAGTCAGGCTGACGTCTAAATGCTCGAGGTCGATCTCCGCCAGGCCCTCACGCACGAGCTGCGCCGGCACCCACACGCTCGCGACGACGCCGCGGAACGCCTCACGCCGCTGCGACTCCGAGCTCTGCGGCTGCCCCACGGCGTAGACTGGCTGATACACCGCGACGGCGATCACCGGGCGCTGCGATTCGATCAGCTCAAAGCGCCCCGTGACCAGCGTCTTGCCTTGATCGCGGCTCTGCTCAATGGCGGCGCGGCGCGCGTCCTCGCTCGACAGATCAAAGCCCACTATTTCCTTGTTCGGCGGCTCACAGTAGCGCACCGGCAGGTAGGTCGCGCGCACCGCCGCCGGCACGAACAGCCCCGAGCCGCGCGCCTCACGGATCCGGTAGCTCGGGTGTCCAGACGCCTGCGCCACCGCCTCAAAACCGGCGCGCTCCGCCTCAGCCACCCGCGGCGCCCACTGCACCGTGGTGTGGACGATCTTGGCGAGCCGCACGAAGCGCACGAACTCCGCCTCCGTGAGCTCGGGCTTCACGCTGAACGCAGCGGGCACCGTCTGCACCAGCTCCAAGGAGCGATCCAAGCGCCGCTGCAGCGTCATGGCGTGGAGCCGCGTGTGTTGCCTGAAGGCGTGCTGCTCGCGCTCGTCGTCCCCGATCCCCGCCCAGTAGTAGAGGGCCGACGTCAGGCCCAGCCCCACGAGCACCACCCAGATGGCGCCGTCGAGCCCCATGCGCCGCGCCATTCGGGTGATCCCCAACAAGTCAGAGCTGGGCCGTGGCGCTGGCATCGGGCCGAGGGTTAGCGCGGAGCGCGCGTCGCAGCCAGGCCAAGCTCTGGTAGGCTCGGCCAATGACACGAGGCCGCTCCGCGAAGCTCGCTTGGCTCCTGGGGCTCACCGCCCTCGCGCTTGCCTGCTCGGAGGAGACGGAGCCCGAGGCACCGCTGGAGACGCTTAAGTGCAACGGGCACGCCGCGCTGTGCGAGCGGCGCTTCGACCAAGTGGCGTACGCCACCACCCACAACTCGATGTCGAACGCCGACGAGGGCTGGCTGGCCCCCAACCAAGAGCACGGCATCGAGCGTCAGCTAGAGGACGGTGTCCGCGGCTTCCTGATCGACACCCACTATGACGGCGGGGGTGCGCCGGCCCTCTGCCACAGCTCGTGTTCCTTTGGGGAGCGGCCGCTCGTGGAGGCGCTCAGCGCGTTCACGGCCTTCCTCAGGGCTCACCCAAACGAGGTGATCGCGCTCTTGGTGGAGGACTACGTCACCCCAGAGGACACGCAGGCCGCGTTTGAAGCGAGCGGCCTGGCCGCCTACGCCTACCCCCACCCGCCTGGCTCCGCCTGGCCCACCCTGGGGCAGCTCATCGAGCAAGACCTACGCGTGGTGGTGATGGCGCAAGACCACGGCGGCGCCCCCGCTTGGTACCACCCCCTGTGGGACCTCGCCTGGGACACGCCCTATTCCTTTGAGAAGCTGGAAGATTTCAGCTGTGAGCTGAACCGAGGCCGCGCCGGGAGCGCGCTCTTCTTACTGAATCACTGGGTGGAGAACCCACTCGCCAACCCGCGCCTGAGCGCGCTCGCCAACGACCCTGAGGTGCTCCTCGCGCGAGCCGAGCGCTGCCAAACGGAGAGCGGCTCGCTGCCGAACTTCGTCGCGGTGAATCACTACGCCGCTGGGGGCCTGCTTCAGGTGGTGGACACCCTGAACGGCGTCACCTCAGACTGAGGTCCGCGGGCGCCGCGTCACCGCTAGGCCGCTCAGTAAGCCCACCAGACTATCGCCCGTGGCGTCTCTATCGAGCCCCTAGTAGGCCTCTCTGACCCTCACCGGCGTCGCCGCGCAGTTCGTAACCCTCCCTGACCACCCATGACCGCCGCCTACCGCGTGTTCTCCCAATCGGCGCTGGACCCGGCCTCGCTCATCCGCGGGGCGCAGGGCCTCGGGCGCGGGCTGCGGCCACCCCTCGAACTGGCGGTGCAGGGCGCACACCCGTCCTTGGCCCTGCCCGATCCTCAAGTTTTTTTGGGGGTTGGGATGGAGGCACCGTTCGTCCTGCTCCAGGCGACGCGCGGCGAGGACGCCGCGAGCTACCGCCTGCTCGAGCGGCTCCCCACCGAGGAAGACTGGGCCGCCGCGCGGCGCGCCGAGGCGGCGAGCCAGGCCCATGGCATGGCTGACCTCGCCCGGCGCTGCACCAAGCTGTGGGAGCTGCACCCGCTGCCGCCTGTCTCCGCCGACCTGCGCCTCACCCTCCTGCTGTGCGCCGTGGCGGCCAGCGTGGCCCTGGGGCCCGTGCTGCCCGAAGATGAAGCATCGCTCTTCGGCGTACGCGGCGCACGGCTCCGCGCCGGCTGCTAAGCGCCGTGACCGCCGATTTTCGTCCCCTGCCGGTTGAGACACGCGAGTTCTACATCCTGGCCGCCATCAAGGAGCGCTGGTCAAAGCGGGAGCTGGAACAGCAGATCTTCCACATGCCCAGAGGCTGCACACCCACCCCGCCGCCTGTCTCCCTGGCGGCGCTGATGGCTCACTCGGCCGCGCGGCTACAGCTCGCTCAGGAGCGCCAGCAGATCATCCACGCGGGCGCCCTCGAACGGCACCTCACCGAGCGCGGCCAGCGCCTCAGCCTCCGTGAGCGACGAAGATGCCTCGAAGGCGCGCGCGACGCGCGCCAGGGCTGAGGCGCTCGTCAGCACATCGCCACGAAACAGGACCGCGCCGGAGGGGCCGCGCGCCGCCTCCAGCACGCCGATGGGCACCTCACGGCTGCGCCAGTCGAGCGCCGCCTCGGCTCGCTCGCGCGCCGCGCTGTCAGCTTCACTGACGTCTGGCGCCGCACCCCGAGCGACGCTGGCGCTGTCAGCTTCACTGACGCTCCAGAGGTCAGCTTGACTGACGTTTGGCGCGGCGCTCTTCACGTTAGTTTGGCTGACGTCTGGCGCCGCACCCCGAGCGACGCTGGCACTGTCAGCTTCCCTGGCGTCTGGCGTGGCCACCTTGGGCGACGCTGTCAGCTCAAGCGGCTCCGCGCCGCCCCAGGCGCTTAGCGCGCGCTCATGGACGCGCGCTGCGATCTCCAAGAGGCTGCGGTGACTCCACGCGGAACCTGTGGCCTCAAGCAGCGGACAGAGCGCCGCGGGGGGCTGGCGCCCTGCGGTGGGCGCCGGGTGTGCGGCGCCGACCAGCGCCTCCAGCAGCAACACGCCGTCTCCCAGCGATTCCAACCCCAAAACCCCCGCGGGCCGCCGTTGAAGGTGCAGGCATTCGCGACCGAAGTAGCTGGCCGTGAGGCCCACCCCAAAGTAGCCGCGGAGCAGGCCGCGCACGTTGCGATTGATGAAGTTGCTCGGCGTACAATCGGCGACCAGCGCCGCCGCGTGGGGTAAGGCGAGCACGTGGTGGAGCGCTGGGCCGAGCACCCGCGCCTCCGTCCCCGTCGTGAGGCGATGGACCACGCCCCCCCCCACATGAGGCAGCTGGGCGCGGCGCTGAAGCGCGCCGAGCACCCACGCGTCCGCCTCGACCACGCTGGTCACGAACACAGGGCGCCCGGCGCCCCGCGCCCGCTCAGCGATGCGCGCCGCGAGCCCGAGCGCCTCCGTCAACTCACGCGCCGCAGGCGCGACCGCCAGCACGCTCACTCCGCGGCGCTGGCCTCCGCCTCTTGCTCAGCCTCTGCGCGGCTCAGCGACTCAAACGGATCTTCCCAGCTCTCGTACTCGAGGATGCCGAGCGCCTCGAAGCGCTCGCGTTGGCGTGGCGACAGCAGGCCGATGCGCTTCACCGCCGGGACGATCTTAGAGAAGAGCAGCTGACGGAACTGCCGCTGACCCTCGTTGTTCATCGCCACCTGAACGCACTCGTCCACCGGCATGCCCATCTTCTCCCACACCTGCTGGAACAGGAAGCGGTCACGCATCAGCACGGCGGCCTCGTAGATGAAGTCCTCGCGCTCGAGCCGCTCGCTCTCCTTCATGTCGCCGTACACGTCGCGCAGTGAGAGCACACCGTAAGCGACGTGCCGCGCCTCATCCTGGATGACGTAGGTGGTGAGGTTACGGAGGAGCGGCTCGTCCACCGTCTTGGCGGTGACCCCGAACGCCGCCAGGGCCAGCCCCTCCACCATGATTTGCATTCCGAGCAGCTTCATGTCCCAGCGGCTATCGAGCAAAATCAGATCGAGCAGCTTCTTGAGGAAGGGGCTCACGGGGTAGGAGAAGCCAACCTTGGTGTGGAGGTAGCGGTCGAACACCTCCACGTGGCGCGCCTCGTCCACCACCTGGGTGGAGGCGTACAGCTTTGAGTCAAGATCAGGCACTGAGTTGACGAGCTGCGCCGCCGCGAGCAGCGCGCCCTGCTCGCCGTGCAGGAACTGCGACTGCATCCACGACGCCATCTCCGAGCGCAGCTGGCGGTGCTCACGCTCAGTGAGCTTCGTGTAGAGCTCAGAGCCGAACAGCGGGTGCATGAACTCGGGTATCGACTGGCGCTCGATGTCCACGTCTTGGCTCCAGTCGAGCCGGACCTCGCCGTCCCACTGGAGGCGCTTGGCCTTGCGGTACAGATCACGGAGATCAGTCCGTGTCTCTTGGTAGGACCAATTGAAGGTCACATCCAGCTCGGCCATGATGTGCTCGATGTTGATCGCGGGTGCCGCTTGAGTCATCCGTCACTCCTAGGTCGGGGGGTCGTGGGTCGGGGGGTCGTGGGGC